>NZ_LMKQ01000001.1:2716458-3032917 GCF_001421565.1 Agromyces sp. Leaf222
CCTCGGCGAGGATCTCTCCGGGACGGCGATCCTTCTCCTTGCCGCGGAGCGAGGGCACGATGCAGAAGGTGCACGTGTTGTTGCAGCCGACCGAGATCGAGACCCAGCCGCTGTACGTGGAGTCGCGCTTGGTGGGCAGCGTCGAGGGGAACACCTCGAGCGAGTCGAGGATCTCGAGCTGCGCCTCGTCGTTGTGCCTGGCCCGTTCGAGCAGGCTCGGCAGCGAGCCCATGTTGTGCGTGCCGAACACCACGTCGACCCAGGGCGCCTTCTCGAGGATGACGTTCTTGTCCTTCTGGGCGAGGCATCCGCCGACGGCGATCTGCATTCCAGCGTGACGGCGCTTCACGCCCGCGAGGTGGCCGAGGTTGCCGTACAGCTTGTTGTCGGCGTTCTCGCGCACGGCGCAGGTGTTGATGACCACGATGTCGGGCTCCGCCCCATCGGCGGGCACGTATCCGGCGGCCTCGAGCGAACCGGAGAGCCGCTCGGAGTCGTGCACGTTCATCTGGCAACCGAACGTTCGAACCTCGTAGGTGCGCGGACGGACGGCATCGTCGTTCGACTCGGCGGCGACGGCATCTGCGACCGCGGTCTCGTGAATGGTGCTCATGATCGCATCAGTTTACGAGCCATCGGCTGCGAGTACCTCTGTCACCACCTGCCGAACCACGTCTCCGGCGTAGCCGCGCCGCTGCAGGAACGCCGAGAGGCGCCGCTCGGCCGTCTGACGGTCGAGGCCGCGCAGCTGCCTGGCCCGCCGTTCCGCGGTCGCGCGCGCATTGTCGAACTCGGTCTCGGGGTCGAGGTCGGCGATGGCCGTGCGGGCCTCGTCGCCGACGATGCCGCGCCGCGTGAGCTCCTGCAGGATTGCCCCGCTGCCGCGACCGCGACGCTCGGAGCCCACGTGCACGAGTTGTTCGGCGAGCCGCGCATCGTCGAGGTAGCCGAGTCGCTCGTAGCGCTCGATCCACTCCTCGATCTCGATCTCGTGGAGGCCGTGCTCGGCGAGGACCTTGCGCACCTCGGCGACCGAGAGCGCCGAGCGCCGCAGTCGGGACACGACGAGCCGGTCGATGCGTTCGTCTCGCTGCGGACCCGTCTCGGCATCGCGCTCGTCGACGGCGTCACCCTCGTCGCGGCCATCGCGCCCAGCCGCGCCGAACCGACGGCGGGAGTCCGAAGACGATCGGCGAGCCCGGCCGAAGTCGCTGACCTTCGCGGAGCGCTCGGCTCGGCCGTCACCGCCGGAACGCCCACCGCGGGCGAGTCCCGAACGCGCTCGGCGATCGTTCACCTCTGCGTCAACGCCCGCGCCATCGTCGCCCACGCCGTCGTCGCCCGAGATGGTCTCGGCGTTCGAGGCGTCGGCGTCATCAGCCCCGCTCTCCTCATCGGCGAACGGTTCGGTTGCGTCGGAACCCACCGCCGACGTCACACCGGGCGTCGCCCAGGGAAGGTACGAGACCGGGGCGAGGTGCTCTGACGCGTCATTCATGTCGGCTCCTCTCCCCGGTCTCATGCATCACGATGACTCAGGCACCCTTGCGAACTTGCTTCGGTGCGATCGGTTCGACGTTCGTCGGTGCCGCTGCAGCTGCCGCAGCACCCGCGGCGCCCGCGGGACCGATGCCGAGCTTGACGAGGATCTTCTTCTCGATGTCGGCGGCGATGTCGGGGTTGGACAGCAGGAAGTTGCGGGCGTTCTCTTTGCCCTGCCCGAGCTGGTCGCCGTCGTAGGTGTACCAGGCACCGGACTTCTTGACGATGGCCTGGTCGACGCCGTAGTCGATGAGGCTGCCCTCGCGCGAGATGCCGACGCCGTAGAGGATGTCGAACTCGGCCTGCTTGAAGGGCGGCGCCATCTTGTTCTTGACGACCTTGACGCGGGTGCGGTTGCCGACCGCCTCGGTGCCGTCTTTCAGGGTCTCGATGCGGCGGATGTCGAGGCGCACCGAAGCGTAGAACTTCAGCGCCTTGCCGCCGGCGGTGGTCTCGGGGCTGCCGAAGAAGACACCGATCTTCTCGCGCAGCTGGTTGATGAAGATCATCGTGGTGTTCGTCTGGTTGAGACCACCCGTGAGCTTGCGGAGCGCCTGCGACATGAGGCGGGCCTGCAGACCGACGTGGGAATCGCCCATCTCGCCCTCGATCTCGGCACGCGGCACGAGCGCGGCGACGGAGTCGATGACGATGAGGTCGATGGAGCCGGACCGCACGAGCATGTCCGCGATCTCGAGGGCCTGCTCGCCCGTGTCGGGCTGCGAGACGAGGAGCGCATCGATGTCGACGCCGAGCTTCTTGGCGTACTCGGGGTCGAGCGCGTGCTCGGCGTCGACGAATGCCGCGATGCCGCCGGCGCGCTGTGCATTCGCGATCGCGTGCAGCGTGAGCGTGGTCTTGCCCGAGGACTCGGGGCCGTAGATCTCGATGATGCGGCCGCGGGGCAGGCCGCCGACGCCGAGTGCGACGTCGAGCGCGATGGAACCGGTGGGGATGACCTCGACCGGAGCGCGGTCTTCGCTGCCGAGCCGCATCACCGAGCCCTTGCCGAATTGGCGGTCGATCTGGGCGAGGGCGGTTTCGAGGGCTTTCTCGCGGTCTACTGCGGATGGCATGTGGGGCTCCTTCGGTGAATGATGCGGCTGCCTCTAGGCTGTCGTTGCTCGTGCGGGCCGTGACCTGCGACGTCTGGCGACAAGGCGGTTGCGGTGTGTTCCGACGCTTCGACCGTATGGTCGGCCACCGACATCCGTCACGTGGACCGTGACGGATGTGGAAAGCAGCGTCGTGCCTCCTGCTTGTTGAGGAGCCTATCCTCGAATCCGAACGGATGTTCGAACGACGCGCCGCGTGTCGAACACGTGTTCACCCGCCCTCGGGCGTGTGGTCAGAGCGACGCGCCACTGCCCTCGGGCGTCGGGCGACCGACGCCGTGCCGGCGCTGCTCGGGCACGTCGGCCGCATCGCAGAGCGCGATCCAGACCTCGCGCGCACCGACGCCGTCTGCCAGGGCCTCGCGGGCGGTGCGGCCGCCGACGCCCATGAGCGCGAGGTCGTTCACCACGACGGCGCCGTACCCCGCGCCGAACTCGTGCTCGACGGCGATCTGGAACTCGCTCAGCTTCATCTGGCCTCCTGCAGCACTCGAAGGGGGAACGCACGAACGGCCGGTCTCAAGACCGGCCGTTCGGCATCGTGAATGTCGGGGATCAGCGCACCATCAGGCCCGCGTCGAACTCTGCGACGAGCTCGTCGGGAAGGCTGTCGGGCACGACCGAGAGGCTCTCGAGCACCGCGAGGCGGTCTCCGACCTCGTGCATGATCACCGAGATGGGCGTGTCGAGTGCGTCGGCGACCGACGCGAGAATCTCGGAGGACGCCTCCTTCTGACCGCGCTCGACCTCGCTGAGGTATCCGAGCGCGACGCTGGCCTTGGACGCCACCTGACGGAGCGTGCGGCCTTTCTGCAGTCGGAAGTCCCTCAATACATCGCCGATCTCCTGTCGAACCAGAACCATCGGGAACCTCCTTCAATCTGCCTGCGACTCCGCCGGAGCCGGAAACGGGAGCGTCAGTCTACCTGAAACTCGGTGCTTCCAACCTAGCGTCGCACACTGGGCCTTTCGTGTGAACCTGCAGGATGTAACAGGGTCTTCATGTGGAGTATTCCGGCGGGAACGGACGCGATTCGATCGGTCGGGTCCGTCGCCGTCAGCGCGTCGCGCCTTCGTCGCCACTCTCGTCGTCGTCGTCGTCACGGAGCGCATCGAGCACGGCCGCGATCGCCGCGTCGACCGTCGCACGACGGATCTCGGAGCGGTCACCCTGCAGCGCGAGCTCGCGCACCTCGGTGCGATCGGCGATCGAGACACCCACGAAGACCACGCCGGGTGGCCTCCCGCCCTGCGGATCGGGGCCGGCCACGCCGGTCGTCGAGACGCCGATCGACGCCGATGCGCCCTGGACGGCGAGCACACGCCGCACACCCTCGGCCATGCCCGCCGCGACCTCGGGATGCACCGCACCCTCGCGCGCCAGCAGCTCAGCTGAGACGCCGAGCACCGAATGCTTCAGGGCGGTCGCATAGGCGACCACTCCCCCGCGCACGACGGCCGAGGCTCCGGGTACCCGCACCAGTTCGGCGACGACCAGGCCGCCCGTGAGGGACTCCGCGACGGCGATCGTGAGGCCTCGTCGCGCGAGGAGTGAGACGAGCTCGGCCGATGGATCGAGGTCGGCCCGCGGCATCCGCTCGCCCATCGTCGTCAGTTGCCGCTGCCGTCGGTGCGCTCGCTGCGCGCCAGGCGGATCGCGTCGCGCACGTAGAGGAGGCCGGACCAGAGGGTGAGCACGACGGCCGCCGTCATCAGCACGCCGTTGACCCAGTGGATCCACTCGCCAAACACCGTCCAGAGCGGTACGAGCGCGAACGAGATCGCGACGGCCTGCACGACGGTCTTCAGCTTGCCACCGGATGACGCGGGCACGACATTGCCCCGACGCAGCTCGACGAGCCGCCAGACCGTGATGCCGACCTCGCGTACGACGATGATCGCCGTGACCCACCAGGGCAGCTCTCCGAGGATCGACAGGCAGACGAGCGCACCGCTCGTGAGGAGCTTGTCGGCGATCGGGTCGAGGATCTTGCCGAGATCGGTGACGAGTCCTCGCGAACGCGCGATGTGCCCGTCGATGCCGTCGGTCGCGATCGCGATGATGAACAGTGCGGCGGCCGCCCACCGCAGCCATCCGTCGGCCCCGTCGTCGACGAGGAGCATCCAGAAGAAGATGGGCGCGAGCAGGATGCGCACGATCGTGATCGCGTTCGGCAGATTCCAGTTCGCCGATCGTCCGGAGCTACCGGCGGAGGAGGTCATGGGGCAAGGATAGCGGGATGCCGCCGGCGGCCGAGGTCGCGCCATGCTCGCGTGCACGGCTCGCACCCCGGCAGAGTCGTTCAGTCGCGACCCGTGAGGCCCCAGGCGTCTTCGTCGTCGCCCTCGACCTCGGCGAGCCCCTGCGTGGCCCTGGCGACCGGGTCGTCGTCGTAGCGGGCGTCGGGCTCGAACCCGTCGGTCTGGGACGCCGCAGCGGCGGCAGGGGCTCCCTGGTTGTCGGAGGGCCGGGCGGCGGGCTCCTCACCACGCAGGCGCGCGAGCACGCCGGGCAGCTGGTCGGCCGAGACGAGCAGGTCGCGCGCCTTCGAGCCCTCGGAGGGCCCGACGATCTCGCGCGACTCGAGCAGGTCCATGAGCCGGCCCGCCTTGGCGAAGCCGACCCGGAGCTTGCGCTGCAGCATCGACGTCGACCCGAACTGCGTCGAGACGACGAGCTCGGCGGCGGCGAGCAGCAGCTCGAGGTCGTCGCCGATGTCGGCGTCGATCTCTTTGCGCTCGACGGATGCCGCGACATCCTGCCGGTAGTCGGGTCGCGCCTGGCGGGTGACGTGCGTGACGACCTTCTCGATCTCGGCCTCGCTGACCCACGCGCCCTGCACGCGGATCGGCTTCGAAGCGCCCATCGGCAGGAAGAGGCCGTCGCCCTGGCCGATGAGCTTGTCGGCGCCGGGCTGGTCGAGGATGACCCGCGAGTCGGTGACGCTCGTCACCGCGAACGCGAGCCGCGACGGCACGTTCGCCTTAATGAGTCCGGTGACCACGTCGACCGAGGGGCGCTGCGTGGCGAGCACGAGGTGGATGCCGGAGGCGCGCGCGAGCTGCGTGATGCGCACGATCGAGTCCTCGACGTCGCGGGGCGCGACCATCATGAGGTCGGCGAGCTCGTCGACCACGACGAGCAGGTACGGGTAGGACTTGAGCTTGCGCTCGCTGCCGGGCGGCAGCACGATCTCGTTGTTCACGACGGCCTTGTTGAAGTCGTCGATGTGGCGGAAGCCGAACGACGCGAGGTCGTCGTAGCGCATGTCCATCTCTTTCACGACCCACTGCAGCGCCTCGGCGGCCTTCTTGGGGTTCGTGATGATGGGCGTGATCAGGTGCGGCACGCCGGCGTACGGCGCGAGCTCGACGCGCTTCGGGTCGATCAGCACCATGCGCACGTCGGAGGGCTTGGCCCGCATGAGCAGCGACGTGATCATCGAGTTCACGAAGCTCGACTTGCCGGAGCCGGTGGAACCCGCGACGAGCAGGTGGGGCATCTTCGCGAGGTTCGCGACGACGTGTCCGCCGCCGACGTCCTTGCCGACGCCGATGGTCATCGGGTGGGTGGCATGGGAGGCCGCACCCGAGCGCAGCACGTCGCCGAGCGTGACGATCTCACGGTCGGCGTTGGGGATCTCGACGCCGATCGCGCTCTTGCCGGGGATCGGCGAGAGGATGCGCACCTCGTTGGAGGCCACGGCGTAGGCCAGGTTCTTCGAGAGCGCGATGACCCGCTCGACCTTCACGCCCGGGCCGAGCTCGATCTCGTACTGCGTCACGGTCGGCCCGCGGCTGAAGCCGGTGACCTTGGCGTCGACGCCGAACTGGTCGAGCACGCCGGTGATCTGGCGCACCACCTCGTCGTTGGCGGCTGAGCGCGCCTTCGCCGGTGCGCCCGCGGCGAGCGTCGAGGCCGCCGGGAGGTTGTAGGGGCGGTCGGGCTCGGCGGCCTCGGGCACTCCGATCGGCGCGGGAGCGGATGCCGCGGCACCGCCGGCCGTCGACGCGCCGGCGAGTTCGCCGGCCGCCGCCTCGTCGAACACCGAGAGCACGCCGGTCGCCCCGGCGTCGTCGTCCTTCAGCGCGGTTCCGCCGCGCGGCACGTCGCCCGTGTACCGCTGCAGCGCCGTCTCAGCCCGCTGCAGGTCGTCAAGCACTTCGGCACCGTAGGCCGTACCCCCGCCCGCACCGTCGATGGGCGAGTCGAAGGCACCGGCTCCAGGAGCCTCGCCGAACACCGCGGTGAGCCCGTCTGCCCCGGGCTCATCGAACTCCGGGTCGACCTCGCGATTGGACTCGTTGCGGCGCCACCACGGGAGCAGGCCCGACTTGCCGCCGCCGTCGGCGTCGTCGGCGGAGTCGTCGAGCGCATCGAGCCCGTCGAGTTCGACCGGCACCGACTTGCGGCCGCGCTTCGGCTTCTCGACGGTCGGGGCGGCGGCCGCCTCGGAACCGTCGACCTCGGGGGCGCCGAACAGCCAGGCGTAGAGCTCGCGGAACCGCGCCGGAATGCGGTTCGGCGGGGTCTTCGTGATGATCAGCAGCGAGAGCAGCGCCAGCACGATGACGACGATGGTCGCGCCGACCTGGGTGATCAGCAGGGCGAGCGGCTCGGCGAGCATCCACCCGAGGATGCCGCCCGCGCGTGCGAGCACCGGCATGCCCTCGCTGGGCGCCGGGCGCCCGCCGAAGAGATGGCACAGCGCCGAGACCGAGAGCAGGAGGATGCCGAGTCCGATGCCGATGCGGGTGTTGTCGTGCACGGAGCTCGGATGCCGGAACAACCACACGGCGAAGACGAGCAGGATCACGGGCAGCGCGAAGGCCACCCGCCCGAAGAGCCCGCCGAAGGTCCAGGTGTCGAGCGACTGCGCGACCGGCTCGTTGATGAAGAACCACTCGACCACGGCCCCGGCGACGGCCAGCAGCACGAGGAAGAACGGCAGCCCGTCGCGGCGCTCCTCCTTGCTGAGCGTCTCGGGCCCGAGTGCGCGCGCCGCGCCGCCCGTCACGTGCGCGAGCCCCATCCACATGCGGACGAGGAGATTCGGACGATCGGATGCCGCGGCAGCGGCCTTCGCAGACGTCGCGCGCGTGGTCGTGGCTGGCAGCTTCTTCGTCGGCGCGGTCTTCGCGCCCGACGTCTTCGCACTCGTCGACCTCGAACCCGCGCGCGCAGGCGTGCCGGAGGCACGCCCGTTCGACCTGGTGCTCGTAGCCATGGGCTCTACGTTAGGGCCGACCGCCGACGCCGACTGTCAGGCAGCCGCGAGTGTCCGTGATCCGCAGGGCCACGCCGATCACACGCCGCGCCGAACCACCCGTGCCCGCCGCGCCGGCCGGCCCGTTGCCACACCTGACTCAGCCGAGCAGTCGCACCATGGTGTCGCGGTTGCCGCGGGAGGCGACGACCGCGAACCCCTCGCTGCGATACAGGCCCTCGGCGAAGTTGCCGTGCTCCACGCTCAGCGCGAGCCTGGCGTAGCCCGCCGCGCGCGCGACATCCGTCAACGCCTGGATGAGCGCCCGCCCGACGCCCTGTGCGCGCCAGAACGGACGCACGCCGATGATGAGCTCGGGCACGCCCGCCGCGACGAAGCCGTGCGCCGGCACGTCGGATGCCAGCAGGCGATACCACGCGGCCCCGATCGGCCGTTCCTGCGAGTCGATCGCGACGAACCCGCGATCGGCCGGACGCTGCCAGCCCGCGATGTAGTTGCGGTACACGGGGTCGCTCAGCACCGAAGGTCGTGGACGCGTCGCGCCCGCCCGCCAGTTCGCCGCCTCGACGACCATGTCCGCGAGGAAGGATCCGTCGCCCACGACCGCCGGGCGAATCGTGAAGTCCGCCATGACCGGATGTTAGGGCACGCCCGTTTCGACGGTGTTTCGGGCGGCCGGCCGGGCTCGGCCGGCCGGCCCCGCCGCCCCCCGCCATGACCCGCCCGGCCGCCCGCTGCCCCGGCCCTCGACCTCAGAACCGGATCGCGTCGATCACCCTGACCCGCACCGCGGTGAGCGCCGGCAGCAGTCCTGCGAGCGCACCCACCAGCACCGAGGACCCGATGCCGATCAGCGCGGCCTCGATCGGGAACGGGGGGAAGTCCTCGACCATGCCCTGCCCGACGAGTTGCTCGAACAGCGGGCTCTTCACGGCGACGATCGCGAGCGCGACGCCGATGCCGCCCGCGACCGCGGTGCCGACGACGCTCTCCATCATCACCGAGAAGAAGACGCGGCCGCTGGTCGCGCCGAAGCTGCGGCGGATGCCGATCTCGCGGATGCGGTACTTCACGGTGACGAGCGAGATCGTGACGAGGCCGAGCGCCCCGAGCAGCAGGATCACCACCGCGACGCCCGAGACCACGAGCTTCAGCACGAGGAGCGGGTCGCCGCCCTCCCACGCCAGGTAGTCCTGCCGGTACACCTCGGCCTGCAGGCCCGGCGAGGCCGCCTGCAGCTCGGACCTCAGGCGCTCGGCGAGCGGATCGGCGACGTCGGTGGGCACCCAGGCCTCGTACTGGTACCCGTTCATGTTCTCGCCGACGAGGCCGAGCCGTTCGACGGCGTCCGCCAGCACGAACGAGCGAGGATACGTCTCGTAGTCGGAGGTGCGGACCACCCCGACGACGACCGCCGTCACCGGTCCGTCGGCGCCGCGCAGCTCGACCGTCGGATGCGACGCGATCGCCGGCGACCCGAGGCTCTGCCAGAACGGCACGTTGACCACGAGCGCCGGGGCGAGACGGTCGGCGTCGCCCTCGACGAACCACGCGCCCTCCTGCATCGGGGTGCGATGCATGATGCCGTAGTCGGCGTCGACGATCGTCGAGTCGACCGGTGTGGCGCCGTCGACGAACTGCGCCGTGAGCGCGCCGTAGCCGACGCGGGTCTCGTACTCGATCTCGTGGCGCGCCACCACGGCCTGCCACGCCTCGGTCGTGCGATCGGAGTCGGGCACGGCGCCGTCCATCGACGTCGAGTACACGTTCGCGGCGAGCATCGCCGGCCGGCCCGAGTTGCGTTCGTTGCCCTCGTTCAGCGCCTGCTGGGCCACGGCAGCGGCGCCGAGCACCGTCGTGAGCGCGAACACCGCGATCGCGACGCCGATGAGCGAGAGCAGCACGCGCGTGCGGTGGATGCGCAGTTCTTCAGCGGACTCCACGAACGTCGAGACCATGCCGGTGAACGTGCGGCCCATGAACGACATCATGCGCTCGCCCCCTCTGGCTGGGGCTCGCGTGCCGATGCGGTCGCGGATGCCGCGGGCGCGGCGCCCGAGACATCCGAGATTCCGTCGTGCGCGACCGGGTCGACGTCGTCGAGCGGCAGCAGCCGGCCCGCGTCGAGTCGCAGGTGGCGCACCGCTCGCCGCGCGATCGCCGGATCGTGCGTGATCGTCACAAGCGCCGCACCCGTCTCGCGCGCGACCTCCTCCATGAGCTCCATGACGGTCGCGCCGGTCTCGAGGTCGAGTGCGCCCGTCGGCTCATCGGCGAGGATGAGCCTCGGACGCCGCACGAGCGCCCGCGCGATCGCGACGCGCTGCTGCTCGCCGCCCGACATGCGATCGGGCATCGACGTCAGTCGCGCGCCGAGGCCGACGCGCTCGAGCATGGCCGTGGCCAGTCGCTCGCGCCGCCAGAACGCCGCACCCCGGTCGTAGAGGAGCGGGGTCATGACGTTCTCGATCGCGGTGCGGCCCGGCAGCAGGTTGAACTGCTGGAACACGAAGCCGATCGACGCGCCGCGGAGCCGGGCGAGCCGACCGTCGGACAGGCGTCGCGCGTCGGCCCCGTCGAAGCGGATCTCGCCGTGCGTCGGCCGGTCGAGGAGGCCCAGCAGGTTCAACAGCGTCGACTTGCCCGACCCCGAGCGCCCGACGACCGACACGCGATCGCCGTCGTCGATGACGAGATCGACCGCCGAGAGGATCTCGAGCGGCGGCGCATCGGGAAGCTCGACCGTGCGACCGACGCCCTCGAGCGTGATCAACGTCACTTGGCGGCCCCCATGACCATGCCCGCGCACGCCGCCGGGTCCATCTCGCAGTCGGGCTGGGCCGGCGCACCCGGCACGAACTGCAGCACGGCGTCGCCCTCGGCGAGCCCGTCGACGATCTGCACGTTCACGCCATCGGTCAGCCCCAGCGTCACCGGGTGCTCCGCGCCCTCGCCGTCGTCGCCCACGAGCCACACGACGCCGGTCTCCGCACCGCCCTCGACGGCCGTCGTCGGCACCGAGAGCACGTCGTCGGCGCTTCCGGCGGCGATCGTCACCTGCGCCGTGAGCCCGGAGAAGACCTGCACATCGGCGGGCACCGCGCACCGCACCGTCGCCCCGGCGGCCGTGCCGGCCGAGTCGGCCGCGGTGTCGGCATCGCCCGCGGCCGCGGCATCCGTCGCCGAGATCGAGAGCCCGGCGCACGTGAACGGCGCCGGGCCGCCAGCGATCACGACCTCGGCCTCGGCCGGCAGCTGCGTGAGCCGGTACTGCTGCTCGGGGCTCAGCGGCGCCGTGACCTGGAACGACGGCGGAGCGACCTTTCCGGCGGCCTCGCCGACCGCCATCGGCTGCTCCGAGAGCACCTCGAAGCCCGTCAGCACGCCCGAGATCGGTGCGAACACCTGCTCGAAGTGGTGGCCCGGCTGGCCGAGCGAGACCATCGGCACCCCGTCTGGGCCGACCGTCGTCGTCTCGACCGGCTCGTCGACGACCTTGATGTCGAAGAGCAGGTCGCCCTCGCCGATCACCTGGCCGGGCTTGACGAACACCTCGTCGACCGTGCCGTTCGCCGTCGCCTTGATCGTGACGGCCGGATCGGGCGACACCGTGCCCGCGAGCACCACGTCGTTGCGGATCGATGCGCGGGCCACCTCGACCTGCGGCTCCGAGATCGTGCCCGTCGGCTGCAGCGCGGCATCGGCCTGCGGGGCGTCGGGGAAGAACGCGAGCTTCACCAGGGCGACGGCGATCGCCGCCACCAGCACCACTCGGACGATCGGGAAGATCCACTTGCGCCAGACACCCACGGCTGCGCCTCCATCGGTAGGGTTCGAACGGGTCGCCCAACGCTACCGGCGTGCATGCCGCAGGCGGAATCCGCCTCGGGGATGATTCAGGGGCGGGTCGGGGATGTCCCGACCCGCCCCTGAGAACCGGCGATGCCGACCTGCTCGACTACGCCTCGATGACGAGCGGCACGAGCATCGGACGACGACGCAGGCGACGGTTCACCCACGTGCCGACCGTGCGACGCACGATCTGCTGCAGCGCGTGCGAATCCCGCACGCCGCTCTGCGCGGCCTCGAGGAGCGCCGCCGAGATCCTCGGCTTCACCTCTTCGAACACCGAGTCGTCTTCGGCGAACCCGCGCGCATGGATCTCGGGCCCGACGATGATGCGCCCCGTCGAGGCGTCGACCACGATGATGACCGAGATGAAGCCCTCTTCGCCGAGGATGCGACGGTCCTTCAGGTCGGCGTCGGTGATCTCCCCGACCGTCGAGCCGTCGACGTAGACGAAGCCGAGGTCGAGCTGGCCCGCCACCTTCATCTCGCCGTCGAGCAGGTCGTAGACCGTGCCGTTCTCGCCGATGAACGTGTTGCGCTCGGGGATGCCGGTGTCGCGGGCGAGCTTCGCGTTCGCGAACAGGTGCCGGTACTCGCCGTGGATCGGCAGCACGTTCTTCGGCTTCAGGATGTTGTAGCAGTAGAGCAGCTCGCCCGCGGCCGCGTGGCCGGAGACGTGCACCTTCGCGTTGCCCTTGTGCACCACGTTGGCGCCGAGCTTCGTGAGGCCGTCGATCACGCGGTACACCGCGTTCTCGTTGCCCGGGATCAGGCTCGACGCGAGGATCACGGTGTCGCCCTCGCCGACCTCGATCTGGTGGTCGCGGTTGGCCATGCGGCTCAGCACCGCCATCGGCTCGCCCTGCGAACCCGTCGACATGTAGACGATCTTGTCGTCGGGGATGTCGCCGGCCTTCTTGTAGTCGACGAGCACGCCCGCCGGCACGTTGAGGTACCCCAGGTCTGCGGCGATGGTCATGTTGCGCACCATGCTGCGGCCGAGCAGGGCCACGCGACGGCCGTTCTGGTGCGCCGCATCGAGCACCTGCTGCACGCGGTGCACGTGGCTCGAGAAGCTCGCCACGATGACCCGGCGCGGAGCACGGGCGATGACCTCGTCGAGCACGGGGCCGATCGTGCGCTCGAGCGGCGTGAAGCCCGGGACATCCGCGTTGGTGGAATCGACCATGAACAGGTCGACGCCCTCCTCGCCGAGGCGGGCGAACTCGCGCAGGTCGGTGAGGCGTCCGTCGAGCGGCAGCTGGTCCATCTTGAAGTCGCCCGTGGCGAGCACGGTGCCGGCGTCGGTGTGGATCGCGACGGCGAGCGCGTCGGGGATCGAGTGGTTGACCGCGATGAACTCGAGGTCGAACGGGCCGATCTCCTCGTCTTGACCCTCCTTCACCGTGAGGCTGTACGGCTTGATGCGGTGCTCCTTGAGCTTCGCCTCGACGAGCGCGAGGGTCAGCTGCGAGCCGATCAGGGGGATGTCGGCGCGCAGGCGCAGCAGGTACGGCACGCCGCCGATGTGGTCTTCGTGGCCGTGGGTGAGCACCACTCCGACGATGTCGTCGATGCGGTCGCGCAGGAACCCGAAGTCGGGCAGGATCAGGTCGACGCCCGGCTGGTGCTCTTCAGGGAAGAGCACGCCGCAGTCGACGATGAGGATCTTGCCGTCGATCTCGTAGCTCGTCATGTTGCGGCCGACCTCGCCGAGGCCGCCGATCGGAATGATGCGAAGCGTTCCGGGGGTCAGCGGGGCAGGTTCGATGATGGAATCGGGCATGGGCCCTCCTTCAGATTTCGGTGTTCAGTTCGGTGCGACCCTCGGGGCCGCGGATGTCTCGGGGCGGATGTCTCGCACGGGCGTGCGTCGCGACATCCGCAGGTCTAACGGGTGGTGCCTGCGACCTTCGGCAGCGCTCCGCCGGCGGCGGCGTTGCGGTCGGGTCGGAAGTTTCGGAAGTCGACGCCGGCGATGCCGCGCACGTGGTCGATCTCGTCTTCGATGAGGGCGGCCTCCCACTCCTCGGGGCCGACGAGGGGCAGGCGCACGCGCGGGCTGCCGATGCGGCCGAGGCCGTGGAGGATGTACTTCGCCGCGACGGTGCCCGGCACGTGCGTCATGACGGCGCGCACGAGCGGCTCGAGCTGCTGGTGCGCGGCGGTCGCAGTCGCCAGGTCGCCGCGGTTCACGGCGTCGACGATGGTGCGGTACGGCGCCGGCGCGATGTTCGCGGTGACGCCGATGAGCCCGGTCGCACCGATCGAGAGGTGCGGCAGCGCGTTCGCGTCGTCTCCCGAGAAGTACATGAGGTCGGTCTGGTTCAGCACCCGGCTGACCTCGCTGAAGTCGCCCTTGGCGTCTTTCACGGCGAGGATGTTCGGGTGCTTGGCGAGGCGCAGGATCGTCTCGTACTTGATCGGAACGCCCGTTCGGCCCGGGATGTCGTAGAGGATGACCGGCAGGTCGGTCGCGTCGGCGACCATGCGGAAGTGCGTGAGGATGCCCGCCTGCGTCGGCTTGTTGTAGTACGGCGTGACGATCATGATGCCGTCGGCGCCGGCCTGCTCGGAGTGCTTGTAGAGCTCGATCGCGTGCGCGGTCTCGTTCGAGCCACCGCCCGTGATGATCTTCGCGCGACCCGCCGCGACGTCTTTGCCGACCTCGACGAGGCGGATCTTCTCCGGGTCGGTGAGCGTGCTGGTCTCGCCGGTGGTGCCCGTGACGACGATGCCGTCGGCGCCGCCTTCGATCAGGTGATCGATGTGCTTCTCGACCCCGGGCCAATCGACCTCGCCGTCAGCCGTGAACGGGGTGACGAGCGCGACGAGTACCTGTCCGAAGGGGTTTTCCTGAGTCACGCAGTCAAGGCTATCGGGTCGAGCGGATGCCGCGGGGCGCCGTCGCCTGCGTTCATCCTGGCGGATATACGATCCGCCGCGCCGTGCGCCGCCCGATCCACGCGGTGAGCCGGATCGTATATCCGCCGTTCTGGACATGCGCGGGCGTTGAATACGCCCTGCTGTCGGCTCAGGCCATGCGCACGCGCTCGGCCCACGGATCGAGGTGAGCGCTCCGGCCGACGGCAGCGAGGATCGCCTGTTCGACCAGCGTCCAGTCGTGCACGACGAGCGCGTAGTCGAATCGGAGCGTCGTGAAGCCGTGGGCCGTCGCCACGGCATCGCGCAGGCGGTCTCGGTGACGGTCATCGGGAGTGTCGTGCCCCGCCCGACCGTCGACCTCCAGGATCAGCCGGTCGCCGAGTACGAAGTCGACCCGTCCGACACCGGGAACCTCGACTTGCGTGCGAAGTGCCAAGCCCAATCGGTGCAGCCGGATGCGGAGCAATGATTCGAGGCCGCTCTCGGCGTCGGTGCCGGCGAGGTCGACGAGCCAGCGTGCCGATTCGGTGATCCGGGCTCGCAACTCGTTCCGTGCTCCGACGTCGAGCGCTCCGACGTGGAGCGCCGACTCGAGCGTTGCGAAGAAGGCGTCGTCCCCGAGGCATCCGCGAATCTGGAGGAGGGCGTCGACGAGGGACACCTCGGTCGCAGTTGGAGTCGGGAGGGCGTTCCAGTGCTGCACGCACGCGCAGCGAGCGTGCTCGCGCGCGTGGCCGTTCGGCGGGAGCGAGACGTGCACGGTCGAATCGAGCGGCAGCACCCAGAGGCCGCGGAGTCGTGCCACCGACACGCAGGCCAGGACTCCCCCGTGCCGAAGGGCCGTCCTCGTCGAGGACGGCAGGTCTGCGCTCGCATAGAGGCCGGACCTGACCCGGATCACCTCGCCGGTCACGACGGCGCGTCGCAGCGCTCGCACATCGAGACCGAGCTGCGCGACATCGCCACGGCGGACCACGCCGCCGAGCTCGCGAGCCAGTCGGCCGATCTCGCCGGGGGTCCACCGCGGACTTCTCACAGCGACAGGCTGGACTGGGCGATCAGCGCGAGACGGGCATCCGCGTCGGGAGCCGGAATCGCGGAGCTCCGGGCCAGCCGGGGAGGACGGGTTCGATTCGGCGGATATACGATCGGGCTCGCCCTGCCTGCGGCGCGTTTGGCGGCGTGCCGGATCGTATATCCGCAGTGTTGGGCAGGATCGGAGTGCGGTGGCGGGCTGGGCCGCCGGCCTTCGGGCGGGCCCGCGTCAGGGGCGGCGGTAGGTGACGAAGCGGTAGCGGATGCCGCTCGCCGAGGTGTGCTCGTCGCCGCGCGTCGGCTCGAACTCGGGCCCGACGGGCGGCGCGAGCACGTCGCCGTCAGCAGGGCGGAAGGCGCCGTCGGCGTGCCGCAGCTCGGTGACCTCGAGCCGATCGGCGAGGGCGAGGGTCGAGCCGAACAGCTCGGATCCGCCGATGACCCAGACCCGGTCGACGTCGCCGACGAGGGCGAGGGCCTCGTCGACGGAAGCTGCGGCATCCGCCCCTTCGACGGCCCAGCCGGCCTGGCGGGTCACGACGACGTTGCGCCGCCCCGGCAGTGGTCGGAACCGCGGGTTCAGGGAGTCCCAGGTCTTGCGGCCCATGACGACCGGGGCACCGAGTGTGACGGCCTTGAAGTGCGCGAGGTCTTCTGGCACGTGCCACGGCATGCCGCCGTCGCGACCGATGACGCCGCCCTCGGCCTCGGCCCAGACGAGCCCGATCGCGGGGCGCGCATCGACGCGGCGGCGGGCCGGGCGAGCCTCGCGGGCCGCGTCGGCCGGAAGCGGCCGGCCCGCGGCATCCGCACTCATACGGCGACGGCGCCGCGGATCGCGGGGTGGTGCTGGTAGCCCTCGACCGCGAAGTCGTCGTACTCGTAGTCGAAGATCGAGTCGGGCCTGCGGGTGAGCCTGAGCGTGGGGGCCGGGAACGGCTCGCGTTCGAGCTGCGTGCGCACCTGCTCGACGTGGTTGTCGTAGATGTGGCAGTCGCCGCCGGTCCAGACGAAGTCGCCGACCTCGAGTCCGGTCTGCGCGGCGACCATGTGGGTGAGCAGCGCGTAGGACGCGATGTTGAAGGGCACGCCGAGGAACATGTCGGCGCTGCGCTGGTAGAGCTGGCAGCTCAGCTTGCCGTCGGCCACGTAGAACTGGAACACCGCGTGGCAGGGTGCGAGGGCCATGTCGGGGATGTCGGCGGGATTCCAGGCGGAGACGATGAGGCGCCGCGAGTCGGGGTTGCGGCGGATCTGGTCGACGACCTCGGAGATCTGGTCGATCGTCTCGCCGTTGGCCATGGGCCACGAGCGCCACTGCACGCCGTAGACGGGACCGAGCTCGCCGTCGGCGTCGGCCCATTCGTCCCAGATGGTGACGCCGTTCTCGCGCAGCCAGCCGACGTTGGACTCGCCGCGGAGGAACCAGAGCAGTTCGTAGGCGATCGACTTGAAGTGCACGCGCTTGGTCGTCACGAGTGGGAACCCCTCGGCGAGGTCGAACCGCAACTGGCGCCCGAACACGCTCGTGGTGCCCGTGCCGGTGCGGTCGGTCTTGCGCGTGCCGTGCTCGAGCACGTCGCGCAGGAGGTCTTCGTACGGGGTGCTGATCGTCTCGGACATCGCATCGATGCTATCCCGCCCGGCCGACATCGAGTCCGATTTCGCGCACGGCGTGGGTGCGGATGCCGCGCGGCGGCGCCCGTGCGCACGGCGGGTCGACGCGTCATCCGTCGTCACACTCGACCCGCCGTTCCGGGGCGCTCGTACCCTTGGCGCATGGACTGGCAGGCAGCGCTCATCGTGGGCCTCGGGCTGCCGGCGATCGCGACCGTCGTCGGCCTCGTCTGGCGGGCCCGCACCGGTCGGGTCAGGGCGACGAAGACGGATGCCGCGGCCACGCGCAGCTCGTCGGCCGCCGCCCTCGGGCTCGACGACGCCGACCTCGGCGCCGCCGCCACGCTCGTGCAGTTCTCGACGGAGTTCTGCAGCCGCTGCCCGTCGACGGCGCGTCAGCTCACCGCGGTCGCCGACGGGTACGAGGGAGTGCGGCACATCGAGATCGACCTCACGCACCGCGCCGACCTCGCCGACCGGTTCCACGTCCGGCAGACGCCGACGACGCTGATCCTCCGCGCCGACGGCACCACGACCGCGCGCATCGGCGGAGTCCCCCGCCTGGCGGCCGTCCGCACCCACCTCGAGACCATCACCCGGAGTCCCCATGTCGCATCCTGAATCCGTCGAATCCGCCACCGGCACCGGCACCGGCACCCGCACCACCACCGGGGCGCCCGCCGGCATCGATCCCCGCGCACCGCGGTTCTCGGCGGCGATCACGGCCGTGCTCCTGCTGGCGGTCGTCGTGCTCTCGGTCGCCGGCGCGACCGTCGCCGCATGGGCGCTGCTCACCGTACTCTCCGCGATCTTCCTCTGGGGCGCGGTCGCCGGCGTGAAGCGGCATCCGTTCGGCGCGATCTACCGCACATTCGTGCGGCCCCGCCTCGCCCCGCCGAGCGAGCTCGAGGACCCGCGTCCGCCGACGTTCGCCCAGCTCGTGGGCTTCATCGTGACGATCGTCGGCGTCGTGCTGGGGCTCCTCGGCGTCGAGTACGCCGTGGCGATCGCGGCCGGCTTCGCCTTCATCGCGGCGTTCCTGAACGCGGTCTTCGACTACTGCCTCGGCTGCCAGATCTACCTGCTGCTCGTGCGCGCACGGATCGTGCAGCGCGCCTGACATCCGCGCGGCGGAGGCCTGCCGCTCGACACCCCTGCGGGTTAGGCTGAGGGTTCCGGCTCGACGAGGAGGACCCATGGCCGTCACGAGTGAATCGACCACCGTCTGGACCGGCACCCTCACCGAAGGCTCGGGCACGACGAAGCTCGATTCCTCCGGGGTTGCCGAGTTCCCCGTGAACTGGCGGGCACGCTCCGCGGGCGAGGCCGGCACCACGAATCCCGAGGAGCTGCTCGGTGCGGCGCATTCGGCCTGCTACTCGATGGCGCTCGCGCACGCGCTGACCGGCGCCGGGCACGCACCCGAGTCGATCCAGACGACCGCGGCGGTCACGTTCGAGGCCGGTCGCGGCGTGCTCGGCAGCCACCTGCTCGTGAGCGCACGGGTTCCCGGCCTCACCGAATCGGAGTTCGAGACCTTCGCCGAGGACGCGAAGGCGAACTGCCCGATCTCCCAGGCCCTCGCGGGCATCCCGATCACGATCGAAGCCGAACTCGCCTGACGTGCGCGTGCTCATCGCCGGCGCGTCCGGCTTCATCGGCACGACACTCGTCGAACGCCTCGCCGCGGCGGGGCACGAGGTCATGCGCCTCGTGCGCCGGCGAACGGAGTCGCCCGAGGAGGTGACCTGGTCGCCCGCGGCGGGCATCATCGACTTCACGATCATGGATCGCGTCGACGCCGTGATCAACCTGTCCGGCGCCTCGCTCTCGCACCTGCCATGGACGAAGTCATACCGCGGCGAGATCCTCGAGTCGCGCGTGAGCGCCACGCGCACCCTCGCCGATGCGATGCGAAAGGCGCGCACTCCCCCCGCGGTGTTCCTCAGCGGATCGGCCGTCGGCTACTACGGCAACCGGCCGGGCGAACTGCTCACCGAGGCGGCTCCCGCCGGCAACGGGTTCCTCGCCGACATCGTGGCGCGCTGGGAGAAGGCGGCCGCACTCGCCCCGCACGAGACGCGCACCGTGAACCTGCGCACCGGTCTCGTGATCGGGCGCGGCGGCGCGATGAAGCCGGTCGGCCTGCTCACGAAGCTCGGCGTCTCGGCGCGGCTCGGCACCGGTGGCCAGCACTGGCCGTGGATCGCGCTCGACGACGAGGTGGCGGCGATCATGCACCTGCTCGACTCGCCGCTCGTCGGGCCCGTCAACATCGTCGGACCGACCCCGGCGACGGCCGATCGCGTGATGAGCGCGATGGCGCAGCAGATGCATCGGCCGTATTCGCTCGCGGTGCCCGAGCGCGTGCTCGAGGCGGCGTTGGGTCAGGCCGCCGACGACCTGCTGCTCGCGAGCGCGAAGGTCGTTCCGCACCGACTCGTCGACGACGGGTTCGCGTTCGCCCACGAGACCGTGGAGTCCGCGATCGAGGCGATGCTCAGCTCGCCCGCTCGAGCTCGATAGCCCGCCGCACGGCCTGACGCGCACGCCGGCGGTCGCCTGCCGCGTCGTACGCCATGCCGAGGCGCATCCACGCCCGCCAGGAGTCGGGCTCGGCCTCCGCCTCGGCGCGGAACCGGTCGAACTCGGCGTCGGCCGATGCGCGCACGGCCCGGCCGCTCGCCGTGGTGTCGATGCCGAGATCGGTCGCGCCCTCGGCCTCGAGGCGCTTCACGAGCCGCTGCGAGCGGATGCCGAACGAGAGTTCGCGCCAGATCGCCCACGCGGCGATGATCGGGAGCACGATCAGGGCGATACCGATGCCGATCGCGACGGGTTCGCCGGTCGCGGCGAACTGCACGGCCCGCCATCCGACGAGGGCGACGTACACGGCGAGCAGTACGGCCATCGAGATGGCGCCGACCTTCGCGCTCATGCGACGCGCCACGCCGCGGAGGCGGTCACTCTGCGACCGCGGCGGCAGCGGCCGGAACCGTCGCGCCGGGCAGGTCGAGCCCGAGCAGCACGCCGAGGCCGACGGTCACGCCGGTCGACTCTGGCGCCCGGCGGAGTGCCAGCAGGATGCCGGCCTCGTAGGAGCTCGGCGAGAGCGTCGAGTGCGCGATCGTGAGCGTCTCGCCGTCGCCGCCGAGCACGACGCGCTGCTCGGCGAGCAGGCCCGACATGCGCAGGCTGTGCACCGGAACGCCGGAGACGAGCTGGCCGCGAGCACGCTGGTCGGCGTGGGGGGCACCGACGGGCCCCGCAGCGGCGCGCGCCTCGCCGATGAGCTCGGCCGTGCGCACCGCCGTGCCGGAGGGCGAGTCGACCTTGCCGGCGTGGTGCGCCTCGACGATCTCGATGGAGTCGAACCAGGGCGCCGCGAGCGCCGCGAACGCGGTGCCGAGCGTGCTGCCGATGGAGAAGTTCGGGATGAACAGCACCGCGCCGGCCTCGTCGTGGCCGCGCACGAAGCGCTCGATGTCGGCGATGCGGTCGGACGACCAGCCAGAGGTGCCGACGACGATCGGGATGCCGGCGCCCGCGGCGAATTCGACGATGCCCGCGCTCGCGGCGGGGTGCGTGACGTCGAGCACGACGTCGGCTCCGAGCATCTCGTCGAGCTCGGACGTCGACGACAGCGCCGCATGCAGTTCGAGGTCTTCTGCGGCCTCGACGAGTGCGAGTGCCAGCTTGCCCATTTTGCCCGTGGCCCCGGCCACGGCGACCCGTATCGTCACGTGCTTCAGCCTACCAAGCGCCGATTAGGCTGGGCCGCATGCAGTTCCGAGCGGTGCCGGTCAGCGGCCCAGAGGCCAACGGCATGCTCACCGCGTATTTCGCCGAGCGTGCAGCCGGGTTCCCCGCCGAGCAGGGCGAGTACCGTCCGACCTTTCCCGTCGATGCTGCGTTCACGCCGCCCGACGGCGTGTTCCTCATCGTCGACGCCGAGCACGCCGAGCACGCCGATCCCGCCGAGCACGACCACGGCAGCGGGTCGGATGCCGCGGGCACGACGGGCATCGGCTGCGGCGGCATCCGGCGCATCGATGCCGACCCCGCGACGGGGCTCGTGCGCTACGAGGTCAAGCACCTCTGGTTGACGGATGCCGCGCGCGGCCGCGGCGCCGGCCGCGCGCTGCTCGTCGAGCTCGAGCGCCGTGCCCGAGAGTTCGGCGCCGAGGAGCTCGTGCTCGACACGAACGCGAGCCTCGCCGCCGCCGGCGGGCTCTACCGCTCGAGCGGATTCGTCGAGGTCGCGCCCTACAACGACAACCCGAACGCGACGACCTGGTTCGCCAAGCGGCTGCTCGGCTGAGACGGGGCGTCGCCGCCGCGTCAGACGGCGAAGGGCTCCGGAAGGCCGGTGCGCAGCTCGAACGGCAGGTGCGAGAGGTCGTTGTGCACGACGAGGTTCCAGGGGCGGCCGGACTTCTGGGTGAGCACGGTGAGGCCGCAGTTCGCCTGGTTGATCGAGAGCCAGCGCCAGTCGGGGGCGCTCAGCGCCTCGCGCACGAACCAGCCGATGACGAAATTATGGGTGATGAGCAGGTCGTGGCGGTCGTCGCGGTGCGAGCGGAGGAACTCGGCCGCCGCGTCTTCCATCTGGGCGGTGCCGGCCTCGATCTCGGCCTCGGTCACGGACCCGAAGAACGCGTCGTAGGCCTTGGGGGTCGCCGGCGCGGGGCCGGACGGGATGCAGTCGAAGAGCAGGGCCGACGGCTCGGGCGAGAGCGACGGCATCTTGGCGGCGATGATCTCGGCGGTCTCGGTCGCGCGCTGCAGCGGCGAATGCCAGGCGTTGTCGAACGGGATGCCGCCGAGTCGCTCGCCGAGCAGCTCGGCCTGCCGTCGCCCGCGCGGCGACAGAGGCCCGTCCTGCATGCCGTGTTCGGCGTCGAGCTGTTCGCCGTGGCGGACGAGGTAGAGGTGGTGGGGCACGATGGGCTTCCTGTGCTGTTTCGGCCGGCCTAGGCGGCGTCGGATGTCGGTGGCAGGTCGATCGCGTCGGCGTAGTCGGCCTCCTCGCCGGCGCCGACGGCGACGAGCGAGAACGGCTGTGCTGCGAGATCGGCCGCGAGGGCGCGCACGTCTTCGGCGGTGACCCCGGCGATGCGGCGGAGCGCTTCGTCGAGGTCGACGAACTCGCCGAGGGTGAGCTCGGCACGGCCGAGGCGCGACATGCGCGTGTCGGAGTCCTCGAGGGCGAGCGCGGATGCCCCGGCCAGCTGCCCGGTCGCCCGGCGCAGCTCTTCGGCCGTGATGCCGTCGCGCGCGAGCCGGTCGAGTTCGACGCGCATGAGCTCGGCGACGGTGGGCGCCTTGGACGGCGCGCACCCGGCGTACATGCCGAACAGGCCGGCGTCGGAGTACGACGGGGCGAAGGAGTACACGGCGTAGGCGAGGCCGCGGCGCTCGCGCACCTCTTGGAAGAGGCGCGACGACATGCCGGAGCCGAACACGGTGTTGAGCACGCTCATCGTGGAGCGGCGTTCGTCGGTCGCTACGAGGCCGCGCGCCCCGAGCATGAGGTTGACCTGCTCGAGGGGCCGCTGCACGACCGTGAGCTCGCGCGGCGGCGCGAGCTCGGCCACGGCGCGCGCGCGCCGCTCGACGGGCGCCGCCTCGATCGTCAGGTTCCACCCGCCGGCGGTCAGGGCGCGCTGCAGCGCGGCGACGAGCTCGTCGTGGTCGACGGCGCCGGCGGCGGTGACGACGAGGTCGTTCGGCCGGTAGTTCGCCGCGTAGTGCTCGAACACGGCCTCGCGCGTGGCCTGATTGATGGTGTCGGGGCTGCCGCCGATGGGCCGGCCGAGCGGGTGGTCGCCGAGCACGGCCTCGAAGAAGCGCTCGTTCGCCACGTCGCCTGGATCGTCTCCGGCCATCGACAGCTCTTCGAGGATCACGCCGCGCTCGTTGTCGAACTCGCCCGGATCGAGCAGCGACGACGTGAACATGTCGGAGAGCACCTCGACCGCCATCGGCAGGTCGCGGTCCTGCACCTTGGCGTAGTAGCAGGTGTACTCCTTGGCCGTCATGGCGTTGTGCTCGCCGCCGACCGCGTCGAAGGAGATCGCGATGTCGAGCGCCGTGCGTGACGGCGTGCCCTTGAACAGCAGATGCTCGAGGAAGTGCGTCGACCCGAACGTCGCCGGATGCGCCTCGTCGGCCGGCGTCTCGTCGCGCGAACCCACGGCGACCCAGAAGCCGATGGTGGCGCTGCGGCTGCCTGGCACCTGCTCGGTGAGCACGCGAACGCCCGACGGCAGGATCGTTCGCCTGACGAGGGCATCACCGGCAGCGGTGAAGGACAGTTCGGCTGTGCCGAGAGGAAGGTCGACGGCGCCGTTCATCCCCCCAAGCCTAGGCCACGCGCCCGCGCCGTGGGTGGTGGCGCGCGCCTCAGTGCGAGGCTCGGTCCAGTTCGACGAGCTCCGAGCGGTGCAGTTCGACGGATGCCGCGGCGATGAGCGCGTCGACCTGATCGGCGTTCGTGGCGCTCACGACGGGAGCCACCACGGTGGGCCGTGCCAGCAGCCAGGCCAGCGCGATCGTCGCGGGTGCGACGCCGTGCGTTGCGGAGATCTCGTCGAGCGCGGCGAGCACACGCAGTCCCCGTCGTCCGAGGTGCACGCCGGCGCGGGCGCCGCGGGCGTCGTGCCGCACGTCGCTGCGGCGTCGAACGCCGCCGGCGAGGAATCCGTTCGCGAGGGCGAAGTACGGCATGACCGCGAGGCCCTGCGCATGCGCGACCAGCTCGGTCGCGCCCTCGAACGAGCTCCGCTCCATGAGGCTGTAGCGCGTGGTGAGCGTCTGGAACCTGGGCAGGCCGTTGGCGGCGAGCACCCTGGCCTCGATGAGGCGCTCCGGGCCGAAGTCGCTCGCGCCGACCGCGCGCACCTTGCCGGCCGCGACGAGTGCGCCCACGGCGCCGAGCGACTCCTCGAGGGGGACGTCGGGGTCTTCGCCGTGCAGGTAGAGCACGTCGATGCGGTCGGTGCCGAGGCGCTGCAGGCTCGCGTCGACGGCGGCGCGGATCGTCTGCGGCGCGAGGCCGGGAAGATCTTGATTGCGGCCGACCTTGGTCATGACGTGCATCCGGTCGCGGCAGCCGCGCGAGGTCATCCACGCGCCGATGATCGACTCGCTGCGCCCGGCGGCGTAGCTGTCGGCCGTGTCGATGAGGTCGCCGCCGGTTCCGGCGAAGCGGTCGAGGATCGCGTACGCGTCTTCGGATCCGAGGGTCCAGCCGAACGTGCTGCCGCCGATCGCGAGGCGGTGCACGCTCATGTCGGTGTCGCCGAGGCGTGCGCGGAGCGGCACGAGGATCGGGCCCGAGAAGGTGTTGCTGGAGACGACCTCGGCGCGATGCGCCGCCGTGCGCGGCTCGTCGAGGATCGTCGACCCCGATGCATCCGTGCCCTGGAATGCGTCTCGTTCTGCGAGTGCGACCGCCGCATGATGCGGATCGCGCCCCCCTGCCAAGTGCCTTCTCGCCACCTTCTCCTCCTCCCCAGGATTGAGACGACCCTATGATGCCCCCGACGGCTTGTGGATGCCGCCGCGGGAATTTCCGATGAACTGTTACCCAATCGTTTCGAGTTGGCCCCCGAACGGAGGCCGAATCGTGCTGATCACGGGTGATTCTCGGAAGTGGTTCGGAGCCGACCGCGCATCGGATCGGATCCGGACGAAACGGACCGAACGCTAGCCCGCGCGTCGCAGCACGGCCTCCGCCTGGCGCAGCACCGGCCCATCGACCATGCGACCGCGGAACGCGAAGACGCCGGGCTCGCCGGTCGCCGCCGCGAGCACCTCCCGCGCCCATTCGAGCTGCTCCGCGCTCGGCCGGTACGCCGCTCGCACCGTGTCGACCTGCGACGGGTGGATGCAGGCGGTGGCCGCGAACCCGAGCGCCGCAGCGTCGCGGGCCTCGTCGGCGAGCCCCTCGAGGTCCGCGATGTCCAGGTGCACGGTGTCGATCGCGGCGACCCCGTGCGCGGCCGCCGCGAGCTGCACGTGCGCGCGGGCGTGCACGGCGACGCCCCGGTACCGGGCGTCGTCGTGCCGGCTCGAGAATCCCCCGAGCGAGGCGACGAGGTCCTCGGCGCCCCACATGAGCGCCGCCACGTTCGGCAGCGCCGCGACGGACTCCGCCGCGAGCACGCCGCGCGCCGTCTCGCAGAGCGCGATGACCTCGAAGGGCTCGAGCGAGACGAGGTCGGCCGTTCCCTCGCACTTGGCGAGCATGACCGTGCGATACGCCGTCTCGGCGAGCATGGCGACGTCATGCGCGAAGTCATCGACCGAAGCCGGGTTGACGCGCACGATCACGCGTTCCGGGTCGAGGTCGGATGCCGCGACCGCCCGCCGCGCGTCGGCCTTCGCGTCGGCGGCGACCGCGTCCTCGAGATCCAGGATCACCGCGTCGGCCCGTTCGAGCGCCTTCGCGAAGCGGTCTGGTCGATCGGCCGGGCAGAACAACAGCGCCGGGCCGAAGCGGAACGACGGCCGCGTCATCCGCTCGCCCGATCGTCGGACCGCCGTTCGCCGTCCCCATGCGCCGACCGCCGCTCGCCGGCCTCGCGGGTGTGGACCAGCATCGTGCGCGACGCGGTCGCGACCACGACGCCGTGCTGGTTGCGCGCGGTGTGCGCGAGCACGACGACCCCCTCGCCCGGGCGCGAGGACGACAGCCGCTTCGACTCGACGACCGACTCGCCGTACAGCGTGTCGCCGACGAACACCGGGTTCGGGAACGCGACCTCGCCGAAGCCGAGGTTCGCGACGAGCGTGCCGAGCGTCAGCTGCCCGACCGACTGGCCGACCAGGGTCGAGAGCGTGAACAGCGAGTTCACGAGGATGCGCCCGAACGGCTGCGCGGCGGCGAACTCCGCGTCGAGATGCAGCGGTTGCGGGTTCATCGTCAGCGTCGTGAAGAGGACGTTGTCGGCCTCGGTCACGGTGCGTCCGGGTCGGTGCAGGTAGCGCACGTCCGCCTCGAACTCCTCGAACCAGAGGCCGCGCTGCACGACCTCGCGCACCGGCACTGCGTCGCTCGCGGCATCCGTCATCGTCTGCTCCTAGGCGGTCGGCACGAGCTGCTCGGCGCCGATGCCGAGCTCGCGGGTGATGATCATGAGCTGCACCTCGGTGGTGCCCTCGCCGATCTCGAGGATCTTCGAGTCACGGTAGTGGCGGGCCACGGCGTTCTCGTTCATGAAGCCGTAGCCGCCGAAGATCTGCGTGGCGTCGCGCGCGTTGTCCATGGCCGCCTCCCCGCACACCATCTTGGCGATGGATGCCTCGAGCGTGAAGGGCTTGCCCGCATCGAGCTTGCGCGCGGCGTCGTGCCAGGCGAGCCTGGCCTGGTGCACGCGGGCCTGCATGCGCGCGATCTTGAACGCGATGTGCTGGTTCGAGCCGATGCTCGTGCCGAACACGCGGCGCTCGTTCGCGTAGCGCAGTGCCTCTTCGAGGCAGCCCTGCGCGGCGCCCGTGGCGAGCGCGGCGAACGCGACCCGGCCCTCGTTGAGCGTGCGCAGGAAGTTCGCGTAGCCGCGTCCGCGCTCGCCGAGCAGGTTCGACGCGGGCACGCGCACGTCGCGGAGCGTCAGCGGGTGCGTGTCGGAGGTGTGCCAGCCGACCTTGTCGTAGCTCGCCTCGACGGTGAAGCCCGGGGTGTCGTTCGGCACGATGATCGTCGAGAGCTCGGGCTTGATCTCGCCGCGGGCCCCGATACGTTGCCCGGTCACGGCCGTGATCGTCACGAATCGCGTGATCGGCGTGCCCGAGTTGGTGATGAACTGCTTCGAGCCGTTGATGACCCACTGGTCGCCGACGAGGTCGGCCGTGGTCGCCGTGGCGCCCGCGTCGCTGCCCGCGCCGGCCTCGGTGAGCCCGAATCCGGCGAGCGCCCGCCCCGAGACGAGGTCGGGCAGGTACTCCGCCTGCTGCGCCGGCGTGCCGTGCCGGTAGATCGGCATCACGCCGAGTCCGACGCCGGCCTCGAGGGTCACGCCGATCGACTGGTCGACGCGGCCGAGCGCCTCGACGGCGAGGCAGAGCTGGAAGTAGGTCTTTCCCTGGCCGCCGACCTCCTTCGGGAAGGGCAGGCCGAACAGGCCCATGTCGCCCATCTGCGCGATGATCTCCATCGGCAGGCGGCGCTTCGTGTCGTACTCGTAGGCGGCGGGCGCGACGACTCGGTCGGCGAAGTCGGCGACGTCGTCGGAGAGGCGCTGCTCCTCGTCGGTGAGGTCATACTGCATGCGTTGGCTCCTGTTCGTGTTCTCCCCGGGTCGCGGGCAGGTCGGATTCGGGTGCGGATGCTGCGTCGCGGATGTCGCTCGCAGGCTCGATGCGCGCGACGGGTTGGTCGCGCGAAACCAGGTCGCCGACGGATGCCGCGAGACGCACGGTTCCGGCGGTCGTGGCGGTGACGCGGTGCTCCATCTTCATGGCCTCGATCGCGATGATCGGGGCGCCCGCCTCGACGGCGTCGCCGTCGGCGACGAACACCGCGGTGACCGTGCCGGGCATGGGGGCGCGGAGCTCCGGGTTCGCGACGACGCCGCCGCGCTCGGCGAGCGCTCGACGGGCTTCCGCCGCGGCACGGCGGTCGACGTGCACGAAGGCGGTCGTGCCGTGGCGGTCGTGCACCCAGATCTCGCCATCGTCGGCGATGCGCACGGTCGTGGTGTCGGTCGTGGGGGCGGCGGCCGATCGCGCTGCGGTCGCCGTCACCACGGCGGACGGCTCGTCGCGCGGGGCGAGCAGCACGCTCGGCCGGCGGTGGACGCCGAGGCGCCAGCCCGCGGTGTCCGCGTGCGTCCACGCCTGCGGGCCGCCCCAGACACGGGCGCGGCCTTCGCCTGCGGTGCGCGCGAGCAGGGCGGATGCCGCGGCGGCGAGCTGGTCGGGTCGCGGCGCCTCGGTGGTGGCGGGCGGCATCCGGTCGATGAGGTTCGTGTCGAGGGCGCCGGCGCGCACGTCGGGCTCCGCGAGCAGGCGCCGGACGAACGCGATGTTCGTGTCGACGCCGAGCACGACGGTGTCGGCGAGCGCCCCGTCGAGCCGATCGAGCGCCTCGGCGCGGTCGCCGCCGTACGCGATGACCTTCGCGAGCATCGGGTCGTAGTCGGCCGTGACGTGCTGGCCGGTGCGGATGCCCGCGTCGACGCGCACCCCTTCGCCCGTCGCCGGCCGCCACTGGAGCACCTCGCCCGTCGAGGGCAGGAATCCGCGGTCGGGCGATTCTGCATAGACCCGGGCCTCGATGGCGTGGCCGGTGAGCTGCACGTCGTGCTGTGCGATGCCCAGCGGCTGTCCGGCGGCGATGCGCAACTGCTGTTCGACGAGGTCGACGCCGGTGACGAGTTCGGTGACGGGGTGCTCGACCTGCAGCCGGGTGTTCATCTCGATGAAGAAGAACTCGTCGGGCGCGACATCCGACACGAGGAACTCGACGGTGCCAGCACCGAGGTACGCGACGCTGCGGGCGGCGTCGCAGGCGGCCAGGCCGATGCGCTCACGCGTCGCGGAATCGAGGAGCGGCGACGGCGCCTCCTCGACGACCTTCTGGTGGCGGCGCTGCAGCGAGCACTCGCGTTCGCCCAGGTGGATGACGGTGCCCGCCCCGTCGGCGAGCACCTGCACCTCGATGTGCCGCGGCCGCTCGATGAGGCGCTCGAGCAGCAGCGTGTCGTCGCCGAACGAGGTGCGGGCCACGCGACGGGCGGCCGGGATCGCCTCGGCGAGCTCGCCCGCGTCGCGCGCGATCTGCATGCCCTTGCCGCCACCGCCGGCCGAGGGCTTCACGAGGAGCGGGAACCCGACCCGCTCCCCCGCAGCAAGCAGCGCAGCGTCGTCGAGCTCCGGGTCCGAGACGCCGGGAACCACGGGCACTCCGGATGCCGCGACGTGCCGCTTCGCGCGGATCTTGTCGCCCATGACAGCGAGCGCCTCGTCGCCAGGGCCGATGAAGACGATGCCGGCGTCGCGGCAGGCGGCGGCGAACCCCGCGTGCTCGGAGAGGAACCCGTAGCCGGGGTGCACGGCCTGCGCACCGGTCTCGAGCGCCGCGGCGACGAGTCTGGCGGGGTCGAGGTAGCTCTGCGCGGCCGGCGCCGGGCCGATGCGCACGGCCTCGTCGGCGAGGCGCACGTGCGGCGCGTCGGCATCGGCATCCGAGAAGACGGCGATCGAGCGGATGCCGAGGCGGCGGAGCGTGCGCATGACGCGCACCGCGATCTCGCCGCGGTTCGCGACGAGCACGCGCTCGAACGGACGGCTGCCGGCGTCGATCGTGCCCATGTGCGTGTCTTCTGCCTCTCTGCAGGGCGCACGCCGCTCGAATCCGGTTAGCGTGCACTAACTGGAATCATGTTAGTGACCACTAACTGAAATCGCAAGGACGCCATGCCGACGCTCAGATGCGCGGCGCCGGAGCCACCCCCGCCACCGCCGCGACGAGGGCCTCGACGCCGAAGTCGAACGCGCGGTCGACGTCGCCGCCGAGGCGGAACGCGCCGGAGAGCTCCATGCTCACGAACCCGTTGGCCCAGGCGGTGAAGGTTCGCGCGGCATCGAGGCCGTGCTCCTCGCCTGCGAGATCGGTCGCGGCGCTCACGACGGCGACGCTCGACGCGCGCAACGCGTCGGGGTCGAGGTGGAGGTCGGACGTCGGCGCGAAGACGAGGCGGAACGCGACGGGACGACGGTGCGCGAAGGCCCGCAGCGCATGGGCGAGCGCCCGCAGCCGGTCTCGAGGGTCGCCGCCCGCGTCGGCGACGGCGCCGTCGGCGGCACCCCCGAGGTCGCGCAACGTCGCGTCGACCACGAGGGCGATGAGCGCATCGCGATTGCTCACGCGCTTGTAGAGCGACGGCGCGCGCACGCCGACCCTCGTGGCCACGGCCTGCATGGTCAGGCCGTCGAGTCCCGCGAGTTCGAGCAGGTCGCGGCCGGCGTCGACGATCGCGGCGAGCGACGTACGGTCTGGGGTGGGCATCGTGGCTCCTCCGGGTGCGACGCGACCGGTATCCGATCGCAATGGCTATTGACGTTAGCCATCATAGCTATGTATCGTAGCCATCGCCAGCCCGAACCACGAACACGAACATCGGAGCATCCCATGCGACTCGCACCCTCGCTGCACCGCATCGGCAACGACATCGTCGCCGTCTACCTGGTCGACGCACCTGATGGCGTCACGATCATCGACGCCGGGCTCGCCGGGCAGTACACCGAACTGCTCGCCGAGCTCGACGCCATGGGTCGAACGATCGACGACGTGCGCGGCGTCGTGCTCACCCACGGCGACAGCGACCACATCGGGTTCGCCGAACGCCTGCGCCGCGACCACGGCGTCCCCGTCTTCGTGCACGAGGCGGATGCCGCGCGGGCCCGTGGCGAGGTATCCACCAAGCCCGAGTGGGGCCACATGAAGCTCGGCGCGACGGCGAAGTTCCTCTGGTACGCGCTGCGCAAGAACGGGCTGCGCACCACCCCGCTCACCGAGGTCGTCGCCGTGCACGACGGCGACGTGCTCGACCTGCCGGGCGCACCGGTGATCATCGGCCTGCCGGGTCACTCCCCCGGCAGCGTCGCGATCCACGTGCCGTCGGTCGACGCGGTGTTCGTCGGCGACGGGCTCACCACCCGCCACGTGCTGACCGGCACGACGGGTCCGCAGCCCGCACCGTTCACCGACGACCCGGCCGAGGCGCTCGCGTCACTGCACCGCATCGCCGGTCTCGGCGCGACCTGGGTGCTGCCCGGGCACGGTTCGCCCTGGCGGGGCGGCGTGGAGCAGGCGGTCGGCGAGGTCGAGCGCGCGGCCGCGGCATCCGGAGCCTGAGGCGGCATCAGGTGACAGCCCGAACACGGCCCGCAGGCCGTGCGCCTCAGAAGCTGGCGATGCCCTTTCCGAGCATCGAGATGCCGATCACGAGCAGCAGGACGGCCATGATCACCGCGTTCTCGTGCGCGAGCCAGCCGCGCAGCGCGTCGAGCGGGCCGCGCAGCTTCGCCGACGCGATGAGGTAGGCGATCACCGGGATCGCCACGGTCGACGCGGCGATCAGCACGTAGATCGCGATGACGAGCACGATCTCGTCGGTCGCGAGCCCGGCGGAGCCGATCTCGGTGCCGGCGCCCGCCGCCATGATGAGGTTCTTCGGGTTCAGCGCCGAGAGCAGGAACCCCAGTCCGAGGGCGCCGAAGAACGTGATCTTGTCGATCGCCTGCATCCACTTGGGCAGCACCGGCTCCTCGCCCGCCTTCGGGCGCTTGCGCCACTGCCCGAGCGCGAGCAGGAGCAGGCCCGCGCCGAGCAACAGCTGGATCACGCCCTGGATCGGCTTCGACGCGTCGGGATCGTTCTCGGGCAGGACCGACGCGAGCAGCGTGAACACGGTGATCGCCACGATGATGCCGATCAGCCAGCCCAGCAGGAACCCGACGCTCGTGACGCGTGCCTTCGGCGAGAGCAGCATGAGGATCGCCGCGATGATGGGGATCGGGCTGATGGCCACGCCGAGTGCGAGTGGGAGGATGCCGCCGATGGCGCCGTTCATGAGCTGCTCTTCTCTGTCGTGGTGCCCGGGTCCATGGTGCTCGCGGCGACGGGCCCGGCGGAGAGCGCCGTGATCGCGGCCCGGTTGGTGTCGAAGATGCGCTCGTCGCCGAGCAGTCCGAGCTGCACGAGTCGCAGGCGTGCGGGATTCCGCATGCGGCTGAACGACAGCGTCACGTGGTTGTCGGCGAGCCAGACCTTGAGCGCCTCGAATTCCTCGCCGCCGGTGACGTCGATGTCGGTCACGGCCTCCATGTCGATGACGACGTCGTGCACCGGCTCGCCCTCGACGGAGGTCACCGCCCGCTTGACCGCGGCGGTGAAGACGCTGCCGTTCGCGAAGAACAACGGGGCTGCGAGCCGGATGACGACGACGCCAGGCACCGTGGTCGTGCCGACGGGGGTGTCCTCGAGCAGCGACTCGCTCGGATCGCCCGACGTGCCGAGCACGTCGATCGCCGGGTTCGAGGCCCGCCTGGCGAGGTTGATGAGGGCGAGCGTGAACGCGACGACGATGCCCGCGATCGCGCCGACGAACAGCGTCACCACGAAGCAGACCGCGCCGATGACGAACTCGAAGCGGTCCTTGCGCCAGAGGTCGGCGAACTCGCGGATGCCGAGAAGCGGGATGATCGCGACGCCGACGACCGCACCGATCGCCGGCGAGGGGATGTCGGCGAGCAGCCTCGTGCCGAAGAGGAGCAGCAGCAGCGTGCCGACGGCGAGCACGAGCGACGGCAGCTGCGTGCGCGAACGGGCCTGGTCCATCGCCGCGGTGCGCGAGGTCGAGGACCCGACCGAGAAGCTGCCCTGTGCACCCGCCGCGATGTTCGACAGTCCGAACGCCAGGAGGTCGCGGTTGGCGCGGAACGGGTAGCGGTGCTTCTCGGCGTACGAGCGGGAGACGAGCAGGCCCTCGGCGGTGGTCACGAGGGTGAGGGCGATGGCCGATGGGATGAGCGCGAGCCAGGTCGTCCACTCGAGCACGGGCCACGTGAGCGTGGGCGGGCCGGCTGGCACGGCGCCGAGCACGTCGACGCCCGCGTCGTCGAGGTTCGCGAGCACCACGAGCACCGTCGAGAGCACGAGCACCACGAGCGCCCACGGCACGGCACCCAGGAACCGCTTGCCGAGCAGGAGCACGGCGACCGAGACGACCGAGATGGCCAGCGACCAGAGGTTCGTCGTGGAGAGTCCGCCGAGCAGCCCGGAGACCTTGTCGACGAACTCGCCGCCCGAGTCGATCTCGACCCCGAGCATCTTCGCGATCTGGCTGACCATGATGTCGAGGGCCAGGCCGCCGACGAAGCCGATGAGGATCGGCTTCGAGAGGAAGTTCGCGAGGAATCCGAGCTTGAACACCGACAGCAGCACGAACATGACGCCGCAGATGATCGCCTGCGCGAGCGCCATGGTGGCGTAGTCGGCGCTGCCGGCGGCCGCGAGGCCGCCGATGGACGAGGCCACGAGCGCCGCGGCCGCGGCATCCGGCGACGCGACCAGCTGGCGCGACGAGACGACGAGCGCATAGACGATGGTCGGCACGATCAGGGCGTAGAGGCCGGCGGTGGCCGGCAGGCCTGCGATCTGCGCGTAGCCGATGTTCAGCGGGATCGCGATCGCGATCAGGGTCACCCCGGCCGTCAACTCGGTCGCGAGGTTCTTCCCCGTCAGCCCGGCCAATGGTCGCTGCATACCGCCCCCGATTCCCCGTTCGCGCGTTCACGCACGTACGGGAACACTCTGGCATGGGGGCGGCGCCGAGTGGCGGTTCCGCACCGTCACATGCGGAAGAGTCCGAACGCCGGGTCGGGCAGCGGCGTGCGGCTCGCGAGTTCGAGCGCCATGGCGAGCACCGTTCGCGTGTCGGCCGGGTCGATGATGCCGTCGTCCCAGAGCCGCGCGGTCGAGTGGTACGGGCTGCCCTGCTGCTCGTACTGCTCGCGGATCGGGGCCTTGAACGCCTCGGCCGCGGCATCCGACCACTCTTCGCCCCGCACCGCGAGCTGATCGCCCTTGACCGTCGAGAGCACGGATGCCGCCTGCTCGCCGCCCATGACCGAGATGCGGGCGTTCGGCCACATCCACAGGAAACGCGGCGAGTAGGCGCGCCCGCACATGGAGTAGTTGCCGGCGCCGAACGAGCCGCCGATCACGACCGTGAGCTTCGGCACCCGCGTGGTGGCGACCGCGGTGACCATCTTCGCGCCGTGCTTGGCGATGCCGCCCGCCTCGGCGTCGCGGCCCACCATGAAGCCCGAGATGTTCTGCAGGAACAGCAGCGGGATGCCGCGCTGGTCGCAGAGCTCGATGAAGTGCGCGCCCTTCATCGCCGACTCGCTGAAAAGCACGCCGTTGTTCGCGACGATGCCGACGGGATGCCCGTCGAGGTGCGCGAACCCGGTGACGAGCGTGTCGCCGTAGTCGGGCTTGAACTCGCTGAACTCGCTCGCGTCGACGAGTCTCGCGATGACCTCGCGCACGTCGTAGGGCTGCTGCACGTCGACGGGGACCGCGGCGGTCAGGTCGGCAGGGTCGACGGCCGGTGGCCGCGGCTCGCGCACGGCCCAGGCGCGATCGCCCTGCGCCGGCAGTGTCGCGACCATGTCGCGCACGAGCTCGAGCGCGTGCTCGTCGTCGTCGGCCAGGTGGTCGGTCACGCCCGAGACGCGCGAGTGCAGGTCGCCGCCGCCGAGCTCTTCAGGCGTCACGACCTCGCCGATCGCGGCCTTCACGAGGGGCGGCCCGCCGAGGAAGATCGTGCCCTGGTCGCGGACGATGACCGACTCGTCGCTCATCGCGGGCACGTAGGCGCCGCCGGCCGTGCACGAGCCGAGCACGGCCGCCAGCTGCGGGATGCGCATCGACGAGAGCTGCGCCTGGTTGAAGAAGATGCGGCCGAAGTGCTCGCGGTCGGGGAAGACGTCCTCCTGCATCGGCAGGAACGCGCCGCCCGAGTCGACGAGGTAGACGCACGGCAGGCGGTGCTCGCGCGCGACCTCCTGCGCCCTGAGGTGCTTCTTGACGGTCATCGGGTAGTAGGTGCCGCCCTTGACGGTCGCGTCGTTGCAGACGACCACGACGGGGCGGCCGTGCACGAGCCCGACGCCCGTGATGATGCCGGCGCCGGGCGAATCGCCGCCGTAGAGTCCGTCGGCCGCGAGCGGCGAGAGCTCGAGGAACGGGCTGCCCTCGTCGAGCAGCCGGTCGACGCGATCGCGCGGCAGCAGCTTGCCTCGCGCGACATGGCGGTCGCGGGATGCCTCGGGGCCGCCGAGCGCGGCGACCGCGAGCCGTTCGCGCAGCTCTCCGACGAGCTCGGCGTGCGCGTCGGCGTTGCGTCGCGCGCCCTCGCCGGATCGATCGATCGCCGTCGTGAGTGTCGTCATCGGCCCCTCCGCGTCGTCGCGGCGCCACTTGTGCGACCTCGCGATTTTCGGTTAGTGTTCACTAACTCGATTCCCGAGGTTAGCGAGCACCCATCCAAATGGCAAGCACACCCGCACAGGCCCCGACGGCACCGCAGCCGCCGCTCACCGAGCGCGGCCGGCAGAAGGCCGACCGACGCGAGGCGATCCTCACCGCCGCCGCGCGGCTCTTCGCCGAACGCGGGTACGCCGGGGTGACCATCGAGGACCTCGGCACCGCCGTCGGCGTCAGCGGACCCGCCGTCTACCGGCACTTCACCGGCAAGTCCGCCGTGCTCGCCGCGATCCTCGAAGACGCCAGCCGCTCGCTCCTCGACGGCGCCGAGCGGGTGCTCGCCGAAGCGCCCGACGCGACCTCGGCCCTGCGCTCGCTCATCCGGTTCCACGTGGCCTTCGCGCTCGGCGAGGCCGACGTCATCGCCGTGCAGGACCGCGAACTCGAACAACTCGACCCCGGCGTGCGCCACGAGGTGCGCTCGCTGCAACGCCGGTACGTCGAACGCTGGGTCGACACCCTCGCAGAGCTCAGGCCCGACCGGGCCGAGGTGGAGCTGCGGTTCCGGGCACACGCCGCCTTCGGACTGCTCAACTCCACACCGCACAGCGCCCGCACCCCTGGGCGCAGACCCGCCGACGGCACCATCCGCGGCATCCTCGAGGAGATGGCATGGGCGAGCCTCATGTCGTGAGCCTGCGCGCGACCCGCGACACGGATCTCGACACCCTGAACCGGATCACCCCGGGCGACGACGCCCTGATCGGCACCGACGCCCCGTCGGGCACCGACGCCGACGCCGACCGCCGCACCATCCGCGCCGACGGCGAGATCGTCGGCCAGGTCGCGCGCTGGCTCGACCGCGGCGACGCGTTCGTCGCCTGCCGCGTCGACGGCACCCGACGCGACGACGGCATCGCCGGCCGGGCCCTGCGCCTCTACCTCGAGGTGCTCGACGAACGGCCCGTGCGCACCCGCGTCGCGCCCGACGACGACGCCTGCATCCGCGTGCTCGAGCGACTCGGCTTCGAGCCCGACTCCGGCCGGCCCGGGGGCACGACGGCAACCGGCGCCCCGGTCGACGAGCTGGTCTTCCTGCTCGCCTGAGGCGGCCACGCGCCTTCAGTCGTGCGGTCGCGCCCCCTGTGCCTCGGCGAGCGCCTGGATGCGTCGGGCGAGCTCGAGATCGCGTGAGGTCACGCCGCCCGCGTCGTGCGAGCTCAGCTCGAACGCGATGGCGCCCCAGGCGACGCGCACGTCGGGATGGTGGTCGACCTCGTCGGCCACGACGGCGACGGCGTCGAGCAGGCGAACGGCGCTCGCGAAGTCCGCCGTGCGATAGGCGCCCTCGAGCCGGGCGCCGACGTGGGTGAACGCGGTGCCGACGAGCGCGTCGGCGGCCTCGTCCGGGGTGAGGATGCGTTGCGGGTCCATGTCGCCATCATCCTCCCCGGCCGAGACCGCCGACAGGGGCCTACCGACGAACGGTCACACCATCGTCAACGCACGGGCCGGATCGCGCAGCAGCGCGCCGACATCCGTGAGGAAGGACGCCGCCTGCTGCCCGTCGACCAGGCGGTGGTCGAACGAGAGGCTCAGCGTCATGACCTCGCGGAGGGCGATCTCGCCGCGGTGCTCCCACGGCTGACGACGCACGGCGCCCATCGCGAGGATGACCGCTTCGCCCGGGTTCAGGATCGGCGTGCCGGCGTCGACGCCGAACACGCCGACGTTCGTGATCGACAGGGTGCCGCCCGTGAGGTCCGCGGGCCGCGTGCGCCCTTCGCGCGCGGTGGTCGCGAGCTCGCCGATCGCATCGGCCAACTCGATGAGCGTCAGCCGCTCGGCCGCCTTCACGTTCGGCACGACCAGCCCGCGCTCGGTCGCCGCCGCGATGCCGAGGTTCACCGAGGCGAACTGGACGATCTCCTGCGACGCCTCCTCCCAACGCGCGTTCACGTCGGGGGTCCGCCGGGCGGCGAGGCACACGGCCTTCGCAACGACCGCGAGGGGGGTGACGCGGTGCCCGGCGAACGCGGGGTCCTCCCGAAGGCTGCGCACGAGGTCCATCGCGGCCGTGACGTCGACCGTGAGGAACTCCGTCACGTGCGGCGCGGTGAACGCGCTCTGCACCATCGCGGCCGCCGTGTGCTTGCGCACGCCGCGGATCGGGATGCGCACGTCGGCACGCTCCGGCCCGCCGACGCCGCCGCCGAGACGCCCGTTCGGCGTCGACTGCGCGGGTTCATCGGATGCGGAGGCCTGCGACGGCGCGTCGACGGCGTTGCCGTCACCCGATGCGGATGCCGCGGCCTCGACATCGGCGCGCGTGATGAGTCCGCGGTCCCCCGAGCCGTGCAGTGCCGCGAGGTCGACGCCGAGGTCGTGCGCGAGCTTGCGCACGGGCGGCGTGGAACGCGGTCGTTCCGAAGGCGGACCCTGCTCAGCGGGCGCGGCGACGGCAGGCAGCGCCTCGGCAGGCAGCGCCTCGGCGGGCGCCCCCTCCGCGGGAGCGTCCTCGGCCGGCGGGGCGGGCACCAGGTCTGCCGCGAGCGCAGCACGCCGGGCACGACGCTTCGGACCCGACTCGGCACCGGCGCCGTAGCCGACGAGGTTCGGGCCGGGCGCGTCATCCGCCGCCTGCTCGTCGACGTCGGCCGTCGCGACGGGCTCCGCGGGCGAGGCAGACCCTGCCGGCGAGCCCTCGCCCGTGTCGCACGAGAACAGCGGCGCACCGACGTTGACGGTCTCGCCCTCGCCCGCGTGCAGCGCCGTGACGACGCCCGCGAACGGCGACGGGAGCTCCACGACCGCCTTGGCCGTCTCGACGTCGGCGATGATCTGGTTGAGCTCGACGCGGTCGCCGACCGCGACGCGCCAGGCGACGATCTCGGACTCGGTGAGGCCCTCGCCGAGGTCGGGCAACGGGAAGTCGCGGATCATGCTCATGCCTCCACCCCGCTCAGCGAGTTGGGCCGGCCGAGGGCCCGGTCGACGCCGTCGAGCATGCGGTCGAGGTCGGGCAGGTGGTACCGCTCGAGCTTCGCGGGCGGGTACGGGATGTCGTGCCCCGTCACGCGCACGGGCGCCGCCTCGAGGAACTCGAAGCACCGCTCGGTGATGCTCGCCGCGATCTCCGCGCCGAGGCCCAGCTGCTGTCCGGCCTCGTGCGCGATGACGAGTCGACCGGTGCGGCGCACCGAGCCGGCGACGGTGCTCAGGTCGAGCGGCGAGAGCGAACGCAGGTCGATGACCTCGATCGACACGCCCTCCTCGGCGGCGGCGATGGCCGCGTCGCGCGCGACCTGCACGAGCGCGCCGTACGTCACGAGCGTCACGTCGGTTCCGGATGTCACGACCGACGCGATGCCCATCGGCTTGGCGTCGGCGAGGCTCGCCCGATCGTCGACCTCGCCCTTGACGTGGTAGCGGCGCTTGGGCTCGAAGAAGAGCACGGGGTCGTCGCTCGCGATGGCCTGCTGGATCATGACGTAGGCGTCGGCGGCATCCGAGCACGAGACGACTCGCAGCCCTGCCGTGTGCGCGAAGTACGCCTCGGGCGACTCGGAGTGGTGCTCGGCCGCGCCGATGCCGCCGCCGAACGGCACCCGGATCGTGATCGGCATCTTCACGGTGCCCCGCGAGCGCCGGTGCAGCTTCGCGACCTGCGCGACGATCTGGTCGAACCCGGGATAGATGAACCCGTCGAACTGGATCTCGACGACGGGCCGGTAGCCGCGGTACGCGAGGCCGACCGCGGTGCCGATGATCCCGGCCTCCGAGAGCGGGGTGTCGACGACGCGGTGCGCGCCGAACTCGGCCTTCAGGCCGTCGGTGACGCGGAACACGCCGCCGAGCGTGCCGATGTCCTCGCCCATGAGCACGACGCGGTCGTCGCCGGCGAGCGAACGGCGGAGGCCGGCGTTGATGGCGCCGCCGAGGGTGAGCGTGGTCATCGGGCGCCTCCCTCGGACGCAGCGGTGTCGCCGTCGTCGAACTGCGCGAGGTACCTCGCGTAGTGGTCGCGCTGGCGGTCGAGATGCGAATGCGGTTCGGCGTACACGTGGTCGAACACGGTCATCGGCTCGGGATCGGTCATGGTCGCGATCGAGGCGCGCAGCGCCGCGGCGGCGCGCGACGACTCGCCCTCGACCTCGCGGTCGAGCTCCTCGAGGTCGGTTCCGGATGCCGCGAGCAGCGCCCCTACGCGGGAGATGGGGTCGCGTGCGCGCCAGTCGGCGAGCTCGTCGTCGGTGCGGTAGCGCTTCGGGTCGTCGGCCGTCGTGTGCGGGCCCATGCGGTAGGTCACGGCCTCGATGAACGTCGGGCCACCGCCGCGCCGGGCGCGGTCGAGGGCGATCCGCGTCGCCGCGAGCACGGCGAGCACGTCGTTGCCGTCGACGCGGATGCCGGGCACGCCGAACCCGTCGGCGCGCTGCGCGAGGGGCTGCTTGGACTGCAGGCCGACCGGCTCGGAGATCGCCCAGCCGTTGTTCTGGCAGAAGAACACGACGGGCGCCTCGAAGCTCGCCGCGAAGACGAGGGCCTCGTTGACGTCGCCCTCGCTCGTGGCACCGTCGCCGAAGTACGCGACGGCCGCGGCATCCGAGCCGTCCCAGGCCGCGCCCATCGCCCAGCCGGTCGCGTGCAGCGACTGCGCGCCGATGATGATCTGCGGAACGGCCATGCCGTAGTCGTAGGGATTCCAGCCGGATGACGCGGCCCCGCGCCAGACGCGCAGCACGTCGGCCGGATCGATGCCGCGCACCCAGGCGACGCCGTGCTCGCGGTAGCTGCCGAACACGAAGTCGTCGGAACGCAGGGCCCGTGCCGAGCCCACCTGTGCGGCCTCCTGGCCGAGCAGCGGCGGCCAGAGGCCGACCTCGCCCTGTCGCTGCAGGGCGATGCCCTCGGAGTCGATGCGGCGCAGCACGGACATGTCCCGGTAGAGGCCGCGCAGCGCCTCGGTGTCGATGTCGACGACCCAACGATCGAGGGCCGGGTCGGCGCGACGTTCGCCCTCGGGCGTGATGAGCTGGGCGAAGCCGTCGGCCCGGGTCAGGAGCCCGGTGGCGATTCGGTCGGATGGGGTCATGGGTGGATCCTCGCTCTCGACGACCGCCTCGTGAGCGGTCGTACCCGGCGACACTGCCGGATACCGTGAGCGTACGTCGAGATGGCACAGCGCTCAAGCATTCGATAATCGGTTGAGCATGTTGCTCAACGAGGGGCACCAGAGGGGTGCTATCGTTTCGCAGTATGACCGGTTACGACGATGTCGACCGCGCCCTGCTCGGCGCACTCGGCGCCGACCCGAGAGCGACGGTGGTGGCCCTCGCCGACCGGCTCGGCCTCTCGCGCAACACGGTGCAGGCGCGCATGGCCCGGCTCGAGACATCCGGCGCCTTCCTGTCGTTCGAGCGCAGCATCGACCCCGTGCCGATCGGCTACCCGCTCGAGGCCTTCGTGTCGGTGCACCTGCTGCAGAAGCGGCTCGACGAGGTGGTCGCCGCCGTCTCGGAGATCCCCGAGGTGATCCAGGCGCACGGGCTCTCGGGCTCGGTCGACCTGCTCGTGCGCGTGGTGTGCCGCGACGCGCACGACCTGTTCCGCATCGACGGCGAGATCCTCGCGATCGACGGCGTCGTGCGAACCGAGACCTCCCTCGCCATGGGCGAGCTCATCCCCTACCGACTGGCGCCGCTGCTGGCGAGATCGAATTGAGGCCCCGAATGCGTGTTGCGATCCTGCGTTGCGAACGACTCCCGAGCTTCGTGACCTGGGAGATCGGCGACGTCGAGGCGCTGTTCGACGACGACCGACTGCTCATCGAGGCGCTCCGCGAACGCGGCATCGAGGCCGAGCCGGTGGTCTGGTCTCAGGACGGCGTCGACTGGGGAGCCTACGACGCCGCCGTGGTGCGCAGCACCTGGGACTACGTCGACCGGCCGACCCGGTTCGTCGACGTGCTGACCGACATCGACCGGTCGGCGTGCACGCTGCTCAACCCGCTCGACGCCGTGCGGTGGAACCTCGACAAGCGCTACCTCGAGGACCTCGAGCGGCTCGGGGTGGCGATCGTGCCGGTCCTGCGAGGGCTCCCCTCCGACGCCGATCGCCTCGTCGCGTCGGTCGCGGCCGCCGGCTGGCCGGAACTCGTGCTGAAGCCGGCCGTGGGCGTCGGCGGCTCTGGCGTGATCCGAACGGCCGCCGCAGGGCTCGCGGACGTGCTGCATGCGCTGCCGCCCGACACCGAGGTCATGGTGCAGCCCTTCGCCGACGCGATCATCGACGAGGGCGAACTCTCGTTCGTGTTCATCGGCGGCGAGCCGAGCCACGTGCTGCGCAAGCGTCCGGCGTCGGGCGACTTCCGCGCCCACGGCATCTACGGCGGCACCGTCGAGCGCATCGACGCGTCGGGCGACGACCTCGCGCAGGTCGCGGCGATGCTCGCCGGGCTGCCCTTCGACCCGCTCTTCGCCCGGATCGACGTCGTTCGCCTCGACGGGCGCCTCGCCATTCTCGAGCTCGAACTCGTCGAGCCGTTGCTCTACCTCGACCGCACCCCCGGCAGCGCCGATCGGCTCSCCGAGGCCGTGCTGCGACGGCTCGGGGCGACCGGCGACGCCTGACCCACGCCGGGCTCCTACGGGCACGCCGACTCCGAAGCGAAACGGGCGGATGCCTCAGAGCCAGCCGTTGGCCTCGGCGATGCGCGCGGCATCCGCACGGTTGCGGCCCTCGGTCTTGCCGATCGCGCTCGAGAGGTGATTGCGCACCGTGCCCTCCGATAGGTGCAGGATGCGGGCGATGTCGGCGATCGAACCGCCCGTGCGCGCGACCGAGAGCACGTCGGTCTCTCGCTCGGTGAGGGGCGAGTCGCCCTGCGCGAGCGACTCGGCCGCGAGCACGGGGTCGACCACCCGCAGGCCGGAGGCGACGCGCCGCACGGCGTCGGCCAGCTGGGCCGCCGGTGTGTCCTTCACGACGAATCCGGAGGCGCCGGCGCGCATGGCCCGCTTGAGGTACCCGGGCCGTCCGAACGTCGTCACCATGATGACGCGACACGTCGGCATCGCCCGACGGAGCTCGGCGGCAGCGGCGATGCCGTCGACGCCCGGCATCTCGATGTCGAGCATCGCCACGTCGGGCGTGGCGGCCTGCGCTGCGGCGACCACCTCGTCGCCGCGACCGACCTCGGCGACGACCTCGATGTCAGGCTCCAGCCCCAGCAGCGCCGAGAGCGCACCGCGCACGAGGGCTTGGTCGTCGGCGATGAGCAGGCGGATCACAGCGCCACCCTCAGGGTGAAGCCGCCGAGGTCGCCGCGTCCGACGGTCATCGTGCCGCCCGCAGCCTCGACGCGTTCACGCAGGCCGGCGAGACCGTTCGAACCCGCCGAGGCGGCGCTCGGACCGAACCCGTCGTCGGCGACCTCGACGGCGTCGGACGCCAACCGCACCCGGCACCGGGATGCGCCCGAATGCCGGATCACGTTCGTGACGCCCTCGCGCACGATCCAGCCGGCGAGTTCGCGACGAGGTTCGGGCACGGCATCCGTCGACCGCGGCAGGTCGGCCTCGATGCCGGCGGCCTCGAGCGCGGACCTTGCGGCGAGGAGCTCGGTGCTCACGTTGACCCCGCGGAACCCGGCGACCGTCGCGCGCACGTCGGCGAGTGCGCCGCGCGCGAGCTGCTCGACCTGGCCGATCTCGGATCGGGCCCGCGCCGGATCCGCCTCGACGAGCCGCCCGGCGAGTTCGGCCTTGACGGTGATGACCGTGAGCGAATGACCGAGAATGTCATGCAGGTCGCGCGCCACGCGTCCGCGCTCGCGCTCGACGGCCATCGACTCGAGCTGCGCCTGGGTCGCCCGGAGCTGGTTCATCGCGGCGAGGGTGCGGGCGAACGCGGCCATCATGAGCGAGATCGAGATGATGATCGCCGGGGTCGAGAGCACGTGCTCGTGCCAACCCTCGGTGAGGTATCCGAGCAGCAGCGAGAGACCGCCGAGCGCGAGGATCGACGTCCAGGTCTCCCGCCAGGGCAGCACGGTCACGGCGATCAGCACGCCGACGTAGGTCCAGACGTTGCAGACCTCCCAGCCGAGCCATGGCATGAGCGTGAACGAGAGCGCGAAGAAGCCGAGCGCGACGAGCCGGCGACCACGGAGCGTGAGCGACCAGCCGAGCGGCGCGGCGACGAGGAACGCGACGGCGAACACGACCACGAGTGCGACACCGACCACGGCGGACCACGTCGAGGACGACTGCGCGATCACCGCGTCGCCGACGCCGATGAGCCAGAGGAGCGAAACACCGGCGCCGAAGTACCAGCTGCGCGCCCCGCGTGAGACGAGCACCGCCGGGAACGTCGTGAGCGGGCCGGCCGACGACGGCGGCATGATCGGCCACCTCGGGCCGGAGAAAGGCATGTCGATGCTCGTGTCGCGCACGTGTCTCACCTTAGGACGGAGCGGATCGGGGGACGAGGCCGGGCGTGCCGGTCGTGCCGCGCGGGTCCGCGCGGGTCGGCGCGGCACGACGGGCGGCTCGGTCAGACGCGCTTCGTGTCGCGACGGAACGCCCAGGCGGTGCCGAGCACGAAGATCGCGAGCCACGCGATCGCATTCAGGAACCACAGCAGGTCGACGCCCTGGCCCGTGAGCGGCGCCCGCGCGATCTGCCCGATGCCGTAGACCGGGGTGAAAGCGGCGATGTCCTGCAGCACGGGCGCCATGGAGTCGACCGGGTAGAAGAGTCCGCCGATGAAGCTCAGGAACACGACGACGAGGTTCGTGACCTGAGCCGTGTTCTCGCCTGGCACGAGGTAGCCGACGAGCAGGCCCAGCGCGGTGAAGACGGCCGAGCCAAGCAGCCAGGCGGTCAGACCAGAGGCGATCCACTGCTCCGGAGACATCCGGATGCCGGTGGCGGCCCCCGCGATGTAGGTCGCCACGACCGCGAGCAGGCCGAGCATCATGCCCGCGATCACCTTCGTCGCCACCCCGGCGATCGGATGCAGCGGGGTGAGGCGCAGCTGGCGGCTCCACCCCTGCGCGCGCTCGATGGAGACGGCGCTGCCGGCCGCGGTGGCCGAGATGATCGCGCCGTACACGGCCATCGAGACCATGATGTACGCGGCGACCGAGAGGCCGCCGTCGGCGATCGGCAGGTCGGTGAGCGGCTGGTCGCGATTCGGGTAGCCGATCAGCAGGTACATCGCGACCGGGAAGACGACGGTGAAGGCGAGCGTGCGGCGGTTGCGCAGCTTTCGCTTGAGCTCGATGCCGAGGAACGTCAGGTTGAAGCCACCGAACGGCGGGACCCGGCGCTCGAGGCTCACGCGGTCGGTGCGTGCGGGTGCGGTCGTGCTCATGGTCAGTACTTCCCTTCGGAGGTGAGGGCGATGAAGGCGCTCTCGAGGTTCTGCCCGGTGATCTCCAGGTCGCGGGCGGCGGTCGCGGTGAGCAGGTGCCTGGCGACGACGTCGGAGTCCCGGGTGACGAGCGCGAACCGCTCGCCCTGGGCCTCGACCGAATCGACCCCCGGCAGTGCGGCGAGGGCGACGGCATCGGCTCCGGGAATGGTCGCGTGCACCGTGCGCCCCGAGGCGAGGTTCTTGATCTCGGCGGCAGTGCCGTCGGCGACGATCCGCCCCTGGCGCATCAGCACGATGCGATCGGCGTAGGCGTCGGCCTCGTCGAGGTAGTGGGTCGCGAACAGCACGGTGCGGCCGCGTGCGGCATCCTCGCGGATCGCGTTCCAGAAGTCGCGGCGCCCCGTGACGTCCATGCCCGTCGTGGGCTCGTCGAGGATGAGCAGGCCGGGGTCGCTGAGCAGTGCCATCGCGAACCGCAGGCGCTGCTGCTGGCCGCCCGAGCAGAGGCCGACCATGCGGTCGGCGATCTCGAGGATGCCGGCGCGCTCGAGCACCTCATCGACCGGACGGCGGTCGGCGAACAGACTGCCGGTGAGCGCCACGGTCTCGCGGACCGTCAGGTCCTTGAGCAGTCCGCCCGTCTGCAGCACGGCCGAGACGAAACCCTGGGCGACCGCCGTGCGCGCGCTCCGGCCGAAGACCTCGACGGTGCCGGCGTCGGGTGAGGAGAGTCCGAGGATGAGGTCGATCGTCGAGGTCTTGCCCGCCCCGTTCGGCCCGAGGAAGGCCACGATCTCGCCCGGCTCGATCTGGAGGTCGACGCCGTCGACGGCGTGGACGGAGCCGAAGCGCTTGGTGACGGCGCGCACGTCGACCGCGAGCAGCGGTGCGGATGCCGCGGTGCCGGCGGCTGCGGTGGTGAGTTCTGCTGTTCCCATGAGTCCATGGTCGGCGCCGTCGAGGTGGTCGCCCTCACACCGACGTCACGACCTGCCCGTGACATCCGTCATGGTCCTGAATGCGGCGGACGGGATGATGCAAAGAATACGTTGCAAAGAAATCCTTGCAACGTTCTCTTTGCAGCGTTATCTTTGCATCATGTCCACCGACCAGCCCCGCGACCTCTCGGCCCAGCCCAGCAGCACGCGGCACCCGGGCATCGACCACGTCCTGCCCTCTTCGAGCCTCAAGTCGCTCGCCCATCCGCTGCGGGTGCGCATCTACGACGAGCTCTCGTCGTACGGCCCGATGACCGCGAGCGGGCTCGGCGAACGCCTCGGCGAGTCGAGCGGCTCCACGAGCTACCACCTGCGCCAGCTCGAACGCGCCGGCCTCGTGCGCGAGGACACCACGCGCGGCAAGGGCCGCGAGCGCTGGTGGGAGCGCACGCCGGGCTCGATCGCGATCCCCGATGCCAGGTCGCTGCCCGCCGGCAGCGCCGAGCGCCTCGCCGTCAAGCTCGTCGAAGACGAGTGGTTCCGCTCGCGCGAGACGAACTTCCGCGAGTTCGTGCTCGAGGGCGACCAGGTCTTCGGCGACGAGTGGCTCGACATCGCGACGAGCGACACCATCAACCTGCGCCTCACGCCCGAGCAACTCGGCGCACTCGTCGCCGACCTCGACGTCGTGCTGATGCGCTACATCGACGCCCACAAGCGCACGCCCTCCCCCGGCTCGCGACCGGTGCAGATCCACATCAACGCGTTCCCGCTCATGCGCGGGGAGCCGACGGCGCCGACCGGCAGCCCCGACACCACGACGAACGCCGACGACATCACGACCGACCCCACCGACACCACGAAGGAGCTCTGACATGACCACGACACTCCTCTCCCCCGGTTCGGGAGTCATCGCCGTGCTGGCCGTGCGCAGCGGACTCCGCATCACCGAATGGGGCCTGCGGCGAGCGGCCCGCCGGGCTGACGCCGACCGGCTGCGATCCGAAGCCGATACACGGGCGGTCGTCGCTGCGGCGCTGCCCGAGCGCGACGCGCTGATCCGCCCCAGCGTGAACCCGTTCCGCTGAGCGGCGTCGGCCCGATCGCACGGACGCAGATGGTCGCTCTGCTCGTCGTGGAGCGACCATTCGCGACCGCGGTGCGGCGAGTCGCGCGCGACCGCGACATCCGTTCTCCGGGTTCGCAGCAGACGACGGGTGCCCCGCCCGAACGCATCGGGCGGGGCATCAGCGTCTGCCGTGGCTCAGCGGCTCAGCACCCGGTCGTTCGCGAGTGCGCGGGCGTACCCGAGTGCGTTGCCGAGGGCGTTCGGATGGAAGTTCGCCGTGGCCAGCGGGTTCGCCGGGTCGAACGCGATGTAGGGCAGGCGCGAGCCGATGCCGTGGCCGGCGAACTCCTGCGTCACGTCGACGAGGGTGACGCGCGGGTTGCCGGTCGCCGCGACCGCCCCCGCGATGACGGCATTGAGCCCGTCGCTCGCGGTGTTGACGAGGTCGCCGAGCGGCGCGACGCCCGGGGCGAACAGGCGCGGATAGTTCAGCACGACGACCTTCGCGTTCGGAAGGGTCGCGGCGATCGTCGCGTAGAGCCCGACCAGCTGCGGACCGAGCACGGCCAGCTTCGCCGCACTCGTCTCGAGCGCCGTCTTGCACGGGTCGACGGCCGGATCGGGGTTCAGGGCGCAGCCCGCGAGCACCTCGTTGGAGCCGGCGTCGATGCCGCCCACCGTGAGGGTCACGAGCTTCGTCTGCGGGCTCACGCCCGCCAGTTGCGCCGCGGTGTCGGCGACGGTCGCGCCCGAGCACGCCTTGTTCTCGGTGAGGCGGTAGAGGCTGAAGACGGCGGCGATGGTCGGATACCCGGTGAAGCGACTCTGCTTGCAGTCGTCGGAGCGGTACGGCGGAGCACCCTGGCCCGCGGTGAACGAGTCGCCGAGGGCGACGTAGCCGCGCGCGGGCGGAGACCAGCCGGTCGCGACGGCCGAGGCCGCACCTGATGCGGCCGTGGTCGGCTGGGCGGCCGCCGGAGCGGCGGCGATGCCGGCGATCAGGGCGGCGGAGATCAGCGCGAGGGCACCGAGACGAGACGGAAGCCCCCTTTTGAAGTGAGCATTCTTCATCATGGGGCGGACGCTACTCCGAGGCCGAACGCCCGGCCATCCCCACTTCGAGGTGCCGACCCATGCAGCGCATCGCAGCGCTCAGCGCAGCGCATCACGACACGACGGCAAGACGACGGATGCCCCGCCCGAACGAATCGGGCGGGGCATCGGTCTGCGATGAACGCGGTGACGCGGTGGTTACGCGTCGGCGCCCTCTGCAGCAACCTCGGAGTGGATACCGGCGGTCTCGCGACCCTCGGTGTCGGCGTCTTCGGCCACGACCGGAGCGAGCGAGAGCTTGCCGCGGTCGTCGATCTTCGTGATCTCGACGAGGATCTTCTGGCCGACGCCGAGCACGTCTTCGACGTTCTCGACGCGCTTGCCACCGGCGAGCTTGCGCACCTCGCTGATGTGCAGCAGGCCGTCCTTGCCGGGCAGCAGCGAGACGAACGCGCCGAAGGCGGCGATCTTCACGACGGTGCCGAGGAACTGCTCGCCGACCTCGGGGTTGGTCGGGTTGGCGATCGCGTTGACCTGCGCGCGAGCGGCCTCGGCCGACGGACCGTCGACGGCGCCGATGTAGACGGTGCCGTCCTCCTCGATGGAGATGTCGGCGCCGGTCTCGTCCTGGATCGCGTTGATCGTCTTGCCCTTCGGGCCGATCAGCTCGCCGATCTTGTCGACGGGGATCTGCACCGAGATCACGCGGGGCGCGGTCGGGGCCATCTCGTCGGGAGCGTCGATCGCGGCGTTCAGCACGGCGAGGATCGTCGTGCGAGCCTCCTTCGCCTGCGTCAGCGCGCCGGCGAGCACCGAGGCGGGGATGCCGTCGAGCTTCGTGTCGAGCTGGATCGCGGTGACGAACTCCGACGTGCCGGCGACCTTGAAGTCCATGTCGCCGAGGGCGTCTTCGGCACCGAGGATGTCGGTGAGGGCCGCGTAGCGGGTCTCACCGTTCACGGTGTCGGAGATGAGGCCCATCGCGATGCCCGCGACGGGGGCGCGCAGCGGCACACCGGCGTTGAGCAGCGACAGCGTCGAGGCGCAGACCGAACCCATCGAGGTGGAGCCGTTCGAGCCGAGTGCCTCGGAGACCTGGCGGATGGCGTAGGGGAACTCCTCGCGCGTGGGCAGCACCGGCACGAGCGCGCGCTCGGCGAGTGCGCCGTGCCCGATCTCGCGACGCTTCGGCGACCCGACGCGACCGGTCTCACCGGTCGAGTAGGGCGGGAAGTTGTAGTTGTGCATGTAGCGCTTCTTGGTGACCGGGCTCAGCGAGTCGATCTGCTGCTCGAGCTTCAGCATGTTCAGCGTGGTGACGCCCAGGATCTGGGTCTCGCCGCGCTGGAAGATGGCCGAGCCGTGAACGCGGGGCACGACCTGCACCTCGGCATCGAGCGGGCGGATGTCGGCGAGGCCGCGGCCGTCGATGCGGACGCCCTCTTCGAGCACGCGCGTGCGCATGACCTTCTTGGTGACCGACTTGTAGGCCGCGGAGACCTCGGCGTTGGCCGACTCGGGCAGTTCGCCCGCTTCGACCTTGGCTGCGACCTCGGCCTTGACGCGCGCCTTGAGCGCGTCATCGGCGTCCTGACGCTCGACCTTGCCGGCGATCTTGTAGACGTCCTTGAGCTCTGCGGCTGCGAACGCCTCGACGACTGCCTTGACCTCGGCCTGGTAGGGCGGGAAGGTCGGGTAGTCGGCGGTGGGCTTCGCGGCGATCTTCGCAACCTGCAGCTGCGCCTCGACGAGCTGCTTGATGAACGGCTTCGATGCCTCGATGCCCTGCGCGATGACCTCTTCGTTCGGCTTGATGGCGCCGGCCTGGATGAGGTTCCACGCGTTGTCGGTCGCCTCGGCCTCGATCATCATGATCGCGACGTCCTGCGAACCGTCGTTCTCGGTGATGACGCGACCCGCGACGACCATGCTGAAGACGGCGTCCTCGAGCTGGCTGTGCTTGGGGAACGCGACCCACTGGCCGTCGATGAGCGCGACGCGCACGCCGGCGACGGGACCCGAGAACGGCAGGCCCGAGAGCTGCGTCGAGAGCGACGCGGCGTTGATGGCGAGCACGTCGTAGAGCTCGTCGGGCTCGATGGCGAGCACGGTGATGACGACCTGGACCTCGTTGCGGAGGCCCTCGACGAACGAGGGGCGCAGGGGGCGGTCGATCAGACGGCAGGTGAGGATCGCCTCGGTCGAGGGGCGGCCCTCGCGACGGAAGAACGAGCCCGGGATGCGACCCGCGGCGTACATGCGCTCTTCGACGTCGATCGTGAGCGGGAAGAAGTCGAAGTGGTCCTTCGGCTGCTTGGAGGCGGACGTCGCCGAGAGCAGCATGGTCTCTTCGTCGATGTAGGCGACTGCCGAGCCCTGCGACTGCTGCGCGAGGCGGCCGGTTTCGAACCGGATCGTGCGGGTGCCGAACTTGCCATTGTCGATGACGGCTTCGGCGAACGTGATTTCAGGACCTTCCAAGAGGTCTCTCTCCTTTGTTTTTCGTCGCACCCCGTATGGGCACGACTCGTACGTCAGGAGCAGGAACAGGCAATACGAATCGCATCAGGACGATGGGTTCACGCTGGCCACCAGTAGAAGTCCACCATTCGATCCGTTCGTCGATTGGTGATCCACCACAGGGGACCAGCTTCCTGCCGGCCTGCTCCGTCAGCTGCTGTTCGGCGCCGTGCACCTGCACGGCGACCGGTCGGCAACCTCGTCCAGCCTAGCAGAGCGCATGTTTTTCACCCGTGAACAGCGGATGTCGCGTGGGCGGCCTCGAGCACGGGCCGCAGTTCGGGGCGCTTCGCGTCGCGTCCGTCGCCGGCCGTGCGTCCGCGCAGGCGCCGTGCGACCCATGGCGCCGCGTGCCGTACGAGCCATGCGGCGTCGCCGACGTGGCGGTCGCCGGCGAACGGGTCGGCATCGACGCCTCGGCCGTGCGCGGCCTGCTCGAGGGCACCGAGCGCCGCGGCATCCGGAACCCCGAGGCGCCTGGCGGCCTCGTAGGCGAGCGCGCGATGCCCCGCGGAGTTCAGGTGCACGCGGTCCTCGGCCCACATGCCCCTGACGGTGAGCGTCGGCAGCGCGGCGACGTCGAGCACGATCGCACCGGTGTCGTGGCCGATGCCGACGACGCGGTCGGCGAAGGCCGCGAAGCGCGCCTCGTAGAGCCGCGAGGCAGGGCGTTGCGGCATGAACGGCGTCACGAGCAGCACGTCGACGCCGGTGCCGCGCACGGCCGCGACCGAGGCCGCGAGACGATCGGCGAGCGCGTGCACGGCGGGCCGGGCGCCGACGAGGTCGTTGGCGCCGATGAGCACGCTCACGAGGTCGGCTCCGAGGGCGGTCGCCTGCGGCAGCTGCGACTCGACGACGTCGTCGACCTTGCGGCTGCGCACGGCGAGGTTCGCGTACGAGACGCGGTCGCCGGCGGGGCTCGCGAGGGCGAGCAGCATCGCGAGCCGGTCGGCCCAGCCGCGGAACTCCCCCGCGGCCATGCGCGAGGTGTCGCAGAGGCCCTCGCTCAGCGAGTCGCCGACGGCGACGTAGCGCAGCCAGCGCGGCGGCACGGGCGGGGCGGATGCCGCGGGCCCGCGTTCGCGCGTCGAGACGGGCGCCGGATCCCTGGTCGCGGCGGGCGCCCGGTGCCGGATCGCGGCCCCCGCCGCCGGCGCGGGCGTCCGCCCGGCCCCGGCCGCGACCCGCTCGTAGTGGCCGAGGAGCTCGTCGCCGAGCACGTCCCATCCGCGACCGTGCACGGCTTCGCGGGCGCGCACGGCGAATGCGCGCCGCTTGGCGTCGTCGCCGACGAGGTCGCGCACCCGGTCGCGGAACCCCGCCAGGTCGCCTGGGCGGTAGAGCCATCCGTCGACGCTGTTCTCGACGAGGTCGAGCGGGCCGCCCCGACCCGTCGCGACGACGGGAACCCCGCTCGCGAGCGCCTCCTGGATCGTCTGGCAGAACGTCTCGCTCTCGCCGGGATGCACGAACACGTCGAAGCACGCCATGGCCTCGGCGAGCGCGTCGCCGCCGAGGAAGCCGGTGAACACGGCCGTCGGCAGCATCCGTTCGAGCATGGCCCTCGACGGCCCGTCGCCGACGATGACGAGCCTGGTGCGGGGCAGGTCGGCGATGGCCCGCAGGTCCTCGACCTGCTTCTCGGGGGCGAGCCGGCCGACGTAGCCGACGACGACCTCGTCGCCGGTGACGCCCGCGACGTCTCGCCGCCACGCCTGGGTGCGCCGTGACGGCGAGAACCGATCGGTGTCGACGCCGCGCCGCCAGAGCGCGATGCGGTGGGGGTCGACGTCGAGGCTCGTGAGCCGGTCGACGGCCGAGCCCGAGGGCGCGAGCGTGATCGTGGCCCGTTGGTGCAGCTTCGCCATGTGCCGTGCGAGGGCGGGCGCCGCGCCGGGCACGCCGTAGCGCTCGGCGTACGACGGGATGTCGGTCTGGTAGACGGCGACGGTCGGCATGCCGAGCGCCTCGGCCGCGAGGATGCCGCGCCAGCCGAGCACGAAGGGCGACGCGAGGTGCACGACGTCGGCGTCGTGCTCGCGCAGGAGCGTCGCGAGCCGGTGCGCTCCCGCGAGGGTCACGCGCACATCGGGATAGGTGGGCAGCGGCATCGAGGGCAGCAGCACGGTGCGGGCGCCGTGCAGCCGGGCGCCCGGCGCGTCGTCGCGCGAGCCGTCGGGCGAGGCGAGTGGCGAGCCCTCGACGGGTCCGGACCGCGGGGCGATCACGAGGGCGTCGTGTCCGCGCCGCTCGAGGTGGCGGAGCACCTGGAGCAGGGAATGCGTCACGCCGTTCATGTGCGGGAGGAACGATTCTGCGAGGAGTGCGACCTTCACGACTCCAGCGTGGGGCCTGATGAGGCGTGCTTTCAGCGTTCGGGGCGGTGATCGTCGAAGGTTCACCTGCTGGTCGCCGACGGTTGGGCCGCCGTCCCACTGGACGATGGCTATACAGGCGTGTAGCATCCGATACATGCGTATCACCGAGGCTCCCGCGAGCGATCTCACGACCCGCGCGCGCCTTCGCGACGCCGCGATCGAGTGCTTCGCCGCCGAGGGGTTCGGCGCGTCGGTGCGCACGATCGCGACCAGGGCGGGCGTGAGCGCCGGACTCATCCGACACCACTTCGGCTCCAAGGACGCGCTGCGCGCCGAATGCGACGAGGCCGTGCTCGCGATGCACCACGAGGCGAAGGTCGAGGGCCTGACCTCGCCCACGAGCGCGTTGGCGCAGTATGCCGAGGCCGACGAGTACGGCGCCATGCTCGTGTACATCCTCCGCAGCGTGCAGGACGGCAGTCCGGCGGGAGCCGCCTTCATCGAACGCATGATCGCCGACGCGCTCGCCTACTCCGAGAACGCGGTCGAGGCCGGCATCCTGCGACCGAGTCGCGACCCCGAGGGCCGTGCGCGACTGCTCGTGACGAACTCGATCGGCGGGCTCATCGTGCAACTGTCGCTGCATCCCGAGATCTCCCTCGCCGACTTCAAGAGCGTGCTGCACGAGACGTTCGAGGCGACCGCGCTGCCCTCGATCGAGCTCTACACCCACGGCGTCTTCGCCGACAGCACCTACCTCGACCAGTACCTGCGCTACATCGGCGACCCGCCCGGCTGAGCGCGCTCGCGCACGCCGACCCGTCACCGAATCACACGTCAAGGAGCAGTCATGAACGCAGCATCAACCCCGGCGATCGAGGTCGCCGGACTCGTCAAGCGCTTCGGCACCGTCACCGCACTCGACGGGCTCGACCTGCGCGTCGAACGCGGCCAGGTCATGGGCTTCCTGGGGCCGAACGGCTCGGGCAAGTCGACCACGATCCGCATCCTCCTCGGCATCGCCAGGGCGGATGCCGGGGCCGCGCGCCTCCTCGGCGGCGATCCGTGGCGCGAGGCGGTCGAGCTCCACCGCCGCATCGCGTACGTTCCCGGCGACGTGAACCTCTGGCCGAACCTCACGGGCGGTCAGGCCATCGACATCCTCTCGCGCCTGCGCGGGGGCATCGACCGAACCCGCCGCGACGAACTGGTCGATCGCTTCGACCTCGACCCGACGAAGAAGGCCCGCACGTACTCGAAGGGCAACCGGCAGAAGGTCGCGCTCGTCGCGGCGCTCGCCTCCGACGCCGAGCTGCTGATCCTCGACGAGCCCACGTCGGGCCTCGACCCGCTCATGGAGAGCGTGTTCACCGACACGGTGCGCGAGCTCACGCACCAGGGGCGCAGCGTGCTGCTCTCGAGCCACATCTTCGCCGAGGTCGAGAAGCTCTGCGACTCGGTCACGATCATCCGCGCGGGCCGCACGGTCGAGGCCGGCACCCTCGCCGACCTGCGCCACCTGCACCGCACCTCGGTCTCGGTCGTGCTGCCCGGCGGCGCGGGCACGCTCGCCGAACGCACCGACCTGCACGACCTCACGGCCGACGGCGACCGGGTCACCTTCACGGTCGACGACGCCGAGCTGGGCGGCGTCCTCGCCGACCTGGCCTCGCGCTCGCCGCGATCGCTCGTCTCGACGCCGCCGTCGCTCGAGGAGCTCTTCCTGCGGCACTACGGCGTCGAGCTGCCGGCCGGCGCGACCTCCGACGCGACCGACGAGGCGGTGAACGCGTCATGAGCGTGCTCGCACCGGCCCGGCCGACCTCGGCGACCCCCGGGCATGCGGCGCCCGCCGCGGCATTCACCGCGTTCCCCGAGCTCAGCCGCTTCATCCTGCGTCGCAACTGGCTGCGCCTCGCCATCTGGACGATCGTGCTCGTCGGCATGGTCGCGATGGTCTTCGAGTCCCAGCGCGTCGCGTTCCCGACGCAGGAGTCGCGCGACGCGTACGCGGCCGTCGCCAACACCCCGGCAGTGGCCGCGCTCACCGGCCTGCCGTACGGAGCAGGCACGCTCGGCGGCATCCTGAACATCAAGATCTGGATGACCCTCGCGGTGTCGATCGGGTTCGCGTCGATCTTCCTGCTGACCCGCAACGGCCGCGCCGAAGAGGAGAACGGGCGTACCGAGCTCATCCGCGCCGGCGCCGTCGGGCACCATGCCTACAGCCTCGCGAACCAGCTCGTCGTCGGCGGGCTGAGCGTCGCGATCGGCCTGCTCATCGGCGTCACCTGCATCGGACTCGGCCTGCCCGCAGAGGGCTCGCTCGCGATGGGCGCGTCGATCGCGGGCGTCGGCATCGCGTTCCTCGGCATCGCCGCGCTCGCCGGGCAGCTCACCTCGACCAGCAGGGCGGCCAACTCGCTCGCGTCGATCGTGCTCGGCGTCTCGTACCTCGTGCGGGCGATCGCCGACGTGCAGGCCGAGGGCGACACCCCGAGCCCGCTCAGCTGGGTCTCCCCCATCGGCTGGGCGCAGAACATGCGCTCCTTCGGCGAGAACACCTGGTGGCCGCTCCTGCTGCTCGTCGGCCTCGGCATCGGCGGATGCCTCGTGGCCGGCGTCATCGAGTCCCGCCGCGACGTCGGCGCGGGCGTGCTGCCCGACCGCCCAGGGCCCGCGCGGGCCTCGCGCTCGCTGGCGACCACGCTCGGCCTCGCCGTGCGCCTCGAGCGCGGACCCATGATCGGCTGGCTCATCGGCGGCATGGTGGGCGGCGCCTTCTACGGCGGCGTCGCCTCGGCGATGTCCGACCTGCTCGACTCGAACAGCCCGTACGCGACGGCCTTCATGGGGCAGGCCGACAGCGTGCTCGACGGCATCGTCGGCCTCTTCGTCATGGCCACGGCCATGGTCGCGGCCGCCTTCGCCGTGCAGAGCGCGACCTCCGTGCGCCTCGAGGAGGCCTCCGGCCGCCTCGAACCGCAACTGGCCGGCGCGGTCTCGCGCACGAGGTGGGCGCTCACCCACTACCTCCTGGCCGCCGTGTGGGGCACCGTGATCCTCGTCGCGTCGGGCCTCGTGTTCGGCCTCTCGTTCGCCGCATCGCAGTCCGACCCCGACCAGGTGCTGCGCATCCTCGGTGCCTCGACCGCGTACGTGCCGAGCCTGCTCGTGCTCATGGGCGTCGCGGTACTCCTCACCGGCTGGCTGCCCCGCCAGGCGATCCTCATCACGTGGATCGTCTACGGCGCCAGCGTGATCATCGCGATGTTCGGGCCGCTCTTCTCCCTCTCCGACGAGGTCATCGACGCCACCCCCCTCGCGGCGACGCCGCGGGTTCCGGGCGTGGAGTTCGACGCCCTGCCCCTCCTCGTGCTCTCGGTCGTGGCGCTCGCGCTCTGGATCCTCGGGCTCGCGCGGTTCCGGGCGCGCGACCTCACGCAGGCGTGAGCCGCGGCATCCGCAGGCCTAGACTCGAACCATGAGTGCCGACGACGACAAGACCACCACGGGCCCCTCCGACGACGTCAAGCGCAAGTTCCGCGAGGCCCTCGAGCGCAAGAACAAGCAGCAGCACCGCGGTGAGGCGCACCTCGACGGCCGTGGGGCCGTCGACCACGCGCAGGGCAACGCCGCGACGAAGCAGGAGTTCCGGCGCAAGAGCGGCGGCTGAATCCCGGCAGCTGACTCGGTGCGCGCCCTGACGACGTCGGGGTCCGCCAGTCGCTAGCATGTGGCCGACCGATACGGGTCTTCCGCAGGGAGCGACCGATGCCAGAGCCGGTACCGCACGACTACGTCACGCTGCGATTGGATGCCGCCGCCACGGCGCAGCCGTTCGAGCGCACCTACGGCACGTTCCCCGTCGCCGCCGGCGTCGACTTGGCGCCGACCGAGGAGGTCGACCGGGAGGCCCGCACCTCGAAGGGTGCGGCAGCCGACCTCAATCCGCGGGTCTTCCTGCCCGACGGCGCGAGCCCGTTCCACGCGCGCGGCCTGCGCGTGGCGCTCGCGATGAAGGGCGGCGTGAGCCTCGCCGTCTGGATCGGCGGGGCGATCGCCGAGCTGGACATCCTTCGGCGCATCCGCATCTATCGCGTCAAGGGTGACGACGGGCCGCGCGCGCTGCTGATCCACCCCGTCACCATCGACGCGGACCGCCTCGCAAAGGCCGACGCGTCGACCCGGCGCATGCTGCTGGCGGCAGCCGTCCCCGACGAGAATCTGCTGGCGCGCGCCGAGCGGTACGCCCAACTGCTGTACGAACGCGGCTACGACCGCGTCGAGTTCGACGTGCTCGCCGGGGCGAGCGCCGGCGGACTGAACGCCGTCATGTACGCCGTCGCGCAACGCGCGGGCGTGGGCCTCGAGGGCATCCTCGGCACCTGGCTCGAGACGGGCGCCGCATGGGGGCTGCTGCAGACCGGCAAGCCGGCGAGGTTCGACTCCGTCCTCCGGGGCGACGAGTTCTTCTGGGTCGAGCTCGTGGCCGCACTGGGTCGCATCGCCGAGGGCGACGTCGGCGGCACGGGCGACGACCCGAGCGGCGATGGCGTCGTCGGTCCGAATCGCGGGTCCGAAGCAGCATCCGCCGTGACCTCGCCGCCGCACGCAGCGCTCGAGGCGCCGCATGTGGTGGTCGACCTCTCGGCGACGCTCATCGACGCGAAGGACACCACGGAGCGCAGCGCCGCCGAAGGGCACGCGCATTTCCGCTTCGTGGGCACCGAGACCGACGACGTGCCGCATCGCGACATTCCCGGAAAGGACGTCGACGTCGACGACCGGCGCCTCGCCTACGCACGACTCGCGTATGCGGCGCGGTCCACCTCCTCGTTCCCCGGCGCGTTCGAGCCGGCCCTGATCTACTCGGGCGACCAGCCGTTCGACGCGGCACGCACCTCGAGTCCGCCCGACATGCGCACGGTGTTCAGCGCGCACCGCAAGGAGGGCCGATCCCATCCGTTCCGCGTCGTCGATGGCGGCGTGCTCGACAACATCCCCATCGATCGAGCGCTCCGCGCGGTGCGCAACATCCCTGCGAACGAGCACGTCAACCGCGCGCTCGTCTACCTCGACCCGTCGCCGAAGGAGAGCTCGCGCTGGCTGTTGCGGGCCACCGCATATACCGGTCCCGCGCCCGAGCTGCCGCCCGACCCGAGGACCGCCCGTGACGACCCGCTCTCGCGTTTCCTCTTCTCGGTGATGGCCGGTGTGCGCAAGCGCGCGGGCGGCGAATCCGGCGAGGACGAGATCGATGCCGTCTTCGACGAGCGCACCCAGGCGCTCGTGCGCAAGGGCCGCGACGAGATGCTCGCCGTCCGCATGAACGCGCGGACGACGGCCGGCGAGGATCCGGCCTCGGAGCGGAGTTCGGCTGCCGCGTTCGCGCGCCTGCGGTCGACCACGGATGCCGAGTTCCTGCGCATGGTCTTCAGCCGGCCTGGCGAGTGGACCCTCGGCACCAACCTGAAGCGGCGCCCCGACCGTCGCGCCCTCGACCGCACGAGCATCGGTCGGTTCGAGAAGGCCCTCCGTGACGCCCTCGACCGGGTGAGCCGCAACGAGCCCGTCGAGGATGTGCCAGTGGATGCCATCTCGCGAGGCGCGCAGACCCTCGTCGATGCGGCGTTCTGCGCGCTCACGTGGGTGCGTGCGATCGAGGATCAGTGCTTCCGCTCGACGTCGCTGCACGCCCTGGACGCGGCACTCGCCGAGATCCCCGAGACCACCGCCACGACACGGGCCGTGCTGCGCGAGCGCCTGTACGCGGTCATGTCCCAGGCGCGCGACCTGCGCGACCGAGCGGTCGGTCGCACGCTCGACGGCATCGACGACGTGCCGCCATCCGAATCGCCGTTGACCGAGTCGAGTGTCGCCGCGCTCGTCACGACCTGGCTCGACGCGAACGCAGATCGTCCGCGTCTGCGGGCGGAACTCTGGGGCGAGCTCGACGCGCTCGTCGAGTGGCTGCAGCAGGCGAGCGTCATCGCTGCGGCCCACGATCCGAAACTGCGCTGGCTCGAGACCCCGTGGCACCTGATGCCCGGCGTCGGAACTCGGCTGCCGGCGAGCGACCTGCCGCTGATCTTCGCGGGCAGCGGCATCCCGACGGCATCGTCGACCGTGCGGTTCCACCGGATCGGCTCCGACACGCAGCCCGCCGCGGTCGCCACGTACCGCACGCTCCTCGATGCCCAGATCCTCGAGGGATACCGCGCCGCGCTCGCGAAGCCGGTCGGGGAACTCGACACCGAGACCGTCGGGCGCCTGCTCGACGACCGCGAGTTGCGATCGTCGTCGAAGCTCGCGGGCCTGCGCATCGCGAATTTCGCCGGATTCCTCAGCAAGGAGTGGCGCCGCAACGACTGGTGGTGGGGGCGCCTCGACGCGGCCGCCGGCGTCGTCGAACTCCTCGAGAGCATGGAGCCCGCGCCTCGCATCGAGCCCGTCGCGACGCCGAACCTCGACCTCGTGCACGCGGCACTGCTCCGCGAGATGGACGAGAGCGACGATCGGCCGTACGGCACGCGCGTCGTCGACGAGGGCACCGATCCGGCTTCCGACCCGCATGCCCCCGACCGCATCCGGGCGCGCATGGTGCGCGGCTCGCAGGACCTCGAATCGCTGGGGTCCGGGTATCGGGTCGCGCTGGCCTCGCGCGTCGTGCGCGTCGCCTCCTCGGCGGTCGTTCGCGGGAGCGGACGGCTCTCGCCGGTGGGCGTCGTGCAATGGCTGCTGCGCCCGGTGCTGGCGCTCGCACCGGCGCTGCTCTCACCGCCTCGGCTCATGCTCGTGGCGATCGTCCTCGCGTGCGGGCTCATGCTCGCGCTCCGGCAGATGACCGGCGACCTCAGCGCCGCCTCCTCGCCCGACCAGCGCCTGGTCGGGGCGATCATCGCGACGGTCGTCGCGGCGGTCGTCGCCGGGATCCGCCTGCTCGGCGCGCGCTCCGCTCGACGCGGACGACGTGATGCCGTCAACAGTGCGACCGTCGAAGGTTCGCGGGCTCGCCAGGTCATCGCGGCCGCAGAACGGCGAGCACTGGTACCGCGGGCGATCCTCGTGACGCTGACGGTGCTGCTCGTGATCGCGTTCGGCGCGGTGGCTCTCACGTTCGGGCTCTGGACGCTGCCGTTCTGGGTCGCGCTCGCCGCCCTCGTCGTCGTCGCCGAGGTGACGCACAGCCGGCTGCAGACCGTGTCGTCGGCCCGTCGGCCCCGCCCTGGCCGGTGGATCCAGCTCGGCGCGCTCGCGGTCGTCGCCCTCGCGATCACCGCGATCCTGCCGATGACCCTGCTCGACCCGCTCACCGAGCAGTTGGACGCACCATGGGGCCCGATCGCCTGGCGCGCGATCGCCTCGGCACTCGTCGTCGGTGCGCTCTCGATCACGCTGCTCTCGCAGGCGTTGAAGCCCTGGTACCGCCTCATCGGCGTGACCGTCGTGACGGTCGTCGCGGCCGTGGTCACCGTATCCCTCACGACCTGGCTCGCCTCGTTCGACGATGTGGTCGCGCCGAACGCCGATGCGACCACCGTCGCCATCGAGTCCGGATACGCCGCGATCCAGGCGTGGGCCGTGTTCGCCGTGACCGCGTGGGTCGCCGGCACGGTGCTCTGGTGGGCGCCGTGGTTCCGTGGGGCCTCGACCGGCAAGGTCGGCAAGCCGAAGGACTCCGTCTACGACCTCGAACCCGGCTCGCTCGTCGACGAGTAGCCGGCACGACTGACGGATGCCGCGGGCGGCCGCCGGCGGCATCCGCCCCCTGCCGTTCACCTCGGCGCGGTAGAACCGGCGTGTGGATCTCGACGCGATCGCCGCCTCGCCGTGGGTGCTGCCCGTGCTGTTCGCGTTCGTGGTCGGCGACGCGTTCCTCGTGGTGCTGCCGAGCGAGACGCTCGTGGTCGCACTCGGCGCGCTGGCCGCCTCGACGGGGTCGCCGTCGCTGTGGGCGGTGGTGCCGGTCGCCGCGGCCGGGGCCGTCGTCGGCGATCTGTGCTGTTACCTGATCGGCCGGCGCGTGGGCCTCGACCGATGGGCGTGGCAGCGGCGCGGTCGCGTGGGGCGGGCGCTCCGGCGCGCGCGTGACGCGGTGCATCGCCGCACGGCCGTGCTCGTGTTCACGGCGAGGTACGTGCCGTTCGCACGCATCGCGGTGAACCTCGCCGCTGGAGCGGGCCGGGTGCCGCTGCGGCGCTACCTGCCGCTGTCGCTCGCGGCCGGTTTCGCCTGGGCCTGCTACAACGTGGGCGTCGGCGCGCTCATCGGCGCCGCGTTCGGCGATCAGCCGCTCGTCGCCACGCTCGTGTCGATTCCCGTGGCGATCGTGCTCGGGCTCGGCATCGACCGGGTCATCGCACGCCTCGACGCGACGAGGGCCCCGTCGCCGGATGCGGCGACGGGGCCCTCGACCGGGATCACTCCCCCGCGAGACCGCCGATGAGGTGGCCCGTCGGGCGGTCGAGCGCGAACGGGTCGTTCACGAGGTTCGACCGGTCGGTGCGCTCGACGAGGTCGGCGAACTCCTTCGCACCGCGGAAGATGCGGTCGGGCAGCGAGCGCACACCGTCGCCGCCGTCGCCCCAGTCGCTCGTGGCCGCGTAGACGCCCGTCGTGACCGGCAGCGCGTGCAGGTACGTGAACAGCGGGCGCATCGCGTAATCGATCGCGAGCGAGTGCCGGGGCGTGCCGCCGGTCGCGCCGAGCAGCACGGGCAGGTCGGTGAGCGCCTGGGTGTCGATCACGTCGATGAACGACTTGAACAGGCCCGCGTAGCTCGTCGTGAAGATCGGCGAGACGGCGATCAGGCCGTCGGCCGAGGCGACCGCCTCGAGGGCCTCCTCGAGCTTCGGCGGAGCGAAGCCGAGCAGCAGGTTGTTCGTGATGTCGTGCGCGAGGTCGCGCAGCTCGAACGTCTGCACCTCGACCTCGACACCGCGCTCCCGCAGGATGCTCGCGGCGTCGGCCGAGAGCCGGTCGGCGAGCTGCCGTGTCGAGCTCGGCGTCGACAGGCCCGACGAGATGACGACGATGCGCTTGGTGGTCATGGCCGTGCTCCTTATCGCGTGGCGGCGCGGCCGAAGGCCGAGCCGGTCTTGACGGGTGCGGGTGCGGCCGGACCGGCCTGCGCGTCCTGGTAGGGCGAGGGGCCGGCGAGGTTGTCGCCGCGGTTCGCGTTCGGCGTCGCCTGGCGCGGGGCCTCGCCGCCGTACGTGGCGGCGACGAGCGAGGCGTGCGTCGGGGCATCCGGAACCTCGGCGGGGCGGTTCTTCGCGAACTCGCGGCGCAGCACCGGCACGACCTCTTCACCAAGCAGGTCGAGCTGCTCGAGCACGGTCTTCATGGGCAGGCCGGCGTGGTCGAGGAGCCAGAGCTGGCGCTGGTAGTCGCCGACGTAGTCGCGGAACCCGAGCGTCTTGTCGATGACCTCTTGGGGGCTGCCGACGGTGAGCGGGGTCTGCTGCGTGAAGTCCTCGAGGCTCGGACCGTGTCCGTAGACGGGCGCGTTGTCGAAGTACGGACGGAAGTCGCGCACCGCGTCCTGCGAGTTCTTGCGCATGAAGACCTGCCCGCCGAGACCGACGATCGCCTGTGCGGCGGTGCCGTGGCCGTGGTGCTCGAAGCGCTGGCGGTAGAGGGCGATCATGCGCTGGGTGTGCGACGCCGGCCAGAAGATGTGGTTGGCGAAGAAGCCGTCGCCGTACGACGCGGCCTGCTCGGCGACCTCGGGGGTGCGGATCGAGCCGTGCCAGACGAACGGGGGCACGCCGTCGAGCGGGCGCGGCGTCGAGGTGAAGCCCTGCAGCGGCGTGCGGAACCGGCCCTGCCAGTCGACGACGTCTTCGCGCCACAGGCGGTGCAGCAGCTCGTAGTTCTCCTGCGCGAGCGGGAGGCCCTGGCGGATGTCCTTGCCGAACCAGGGGTAGACCGGGCCGGTGTTGCCGCGGCCGAGCATGATGTCGACGCGACCTCCCGACACGTGCTGCAGCATCGCGAAGTCCTCGGCGATCTTCACGGGGTCGTTCGTCGTGATGAGCGTCGTCGAGGTGGTCAGCTGCAGGGTGGAGGTCTGCCCGGCGATGTAGGCGAGGGTCGTGGTGGGCGAGCTCGACCAGAACGGCGGGTTGTGGTGCTCGCCGAGGGCGAAGACGTCGAGGCCGACCTCTTCGGCGTGCTTGGCGATCGTGAGCGTCGCCTGGATGCGCTCGGCTTCGGTCGGGGTGCGGCCGGTCGTCGGATCCTGGGTGATGTCGCTGACGGTGAAGATTCCGAATTGCATGGCGCCCCTCCTGGGTGTTCCCTCTGGTCCTACAAGTATATGCATTTGCATACATCGGGTCCAACGGATGACACGGCAACACTATTCCCGCACCTGACAGCCGATTTCGGCGGGCCGATTCCGACCCCTGCCGACGAGGGATCCGAGCCGCCCGCACGACGAATCGGGGGCACCCGAAGGCACCCCCGCTCGCAGTTCGGGCTCGGACTAGGAGGCCTCGAGCGGCCCGTGGTCGTGGCCGTGGTCGGGCGCGAGCCCGCCGCCGCCGCCGACCGTGCCCTGCGGTCCGGCCGGAGCCGGCAGCAGGTTGAAGGGCAGCTTCTTGCCCTTCACGCCGTTCACGTCCTCCGTCGAGTACGCGTAGGTGAGCACCGCGGTCGCGATGGCCCCCATGTTCACGTACAGCGCCTTCTTGTCGATGTTGTCGATCGTGTCGCAGACGAGGTGGTAGCACTGGTCGAACTGCTCACCGGCCGTTCCGCCCCAGATCGCCGCCTGCTGCTCGGTCTTCACGACCTCGGCGCCCGTGAACAGGCCTCCGGCCGGAATGCCGTTCAGGATGAACGCCTCGTAGTCGCTGCGACCCGAGAACTCCGCGTCGTCGTACGGCTTCTTGATGAGGGTGAAGTAGCTCTCGAAGAGATCCTCGATCGCGATCGACCCCTCGGGCACCACCACGGGAGCCTCGTACCCCGACTCGTCGCTGTCGTAGACCATGTAGATGGAGTTCGGCGAGGCGATCATGTCGAAGTTGAGGTACAGGGCGATGTCGTCCTTCTCGGGCTGCGAGAGACCGTCGACATAGGCCGCCGACCCGAGCAGTCCGCTCTCCTCAGCACCCCACCATGCGAAGCGCAGGGTGTTCTCGGGCTTGAGCTTGCCGAGCGCCTGGGCGATCTCGATGAGCGCAGCCGAGCCGCTGCCGTTGTCGTTGATGCCGGGGCCCGCCTGCACCGAGTCGAGGTGCGCGCCCGCCATCACGACGTTGTCGTCGTTCTTGCCGGGGAGCTCGGCGATGACGTTGACCTGCGGCCGCTCCTCGGGAGCCGGCACGAAGATCGACGCCGTCGATCCGGCCTGGGCCAGTGCGACGCCCTGCTCGAAGCTCGCACCGACGACGGGGATGTCGAGCGCCTCGGTGTTCGCACCGAACAGCGTGCCCGTGATGAGGCCCGACCGCTCGGGCGTGTTGCCCTGGTTGAAGATGATCACCGCTTCGGCGCCGGCATCCTGCGCGTTGCGCGCCTTGACGCCGAACTCGCACGTTCCGCGCTGGATCAGCGCGATGTCACTGGCACCGCTGAAGTCGAGGCCCGTGAAGTCGGCAGCCTCGCAGCCGCTGGTGACCGGTTCGTACGGTGCCGTGAGCACGACGTCGACGGGCACGATCGTGCCGTCGATCGGGCCGTACCCGGTTCCGGTGAACGAGCCCGTCTCGTACTCCGCCACGACGGGCGCGGTCTGCTCGAGCGTGGACGGCCCGATGAAGGTGAACGGGAACTCGTCGAGCGTGACGTCCCACCCCGCGCGCTCGAGCGTGTCGACGACGTACTCGACGCTCGCGTCGTAGCCGGGCAGGCCGGCTGCGCGGTTGCCGCCGTTCTCGTCGGCGATCTGCTGGAACTCGTCCAAGTGCTCGAGCACTCCGGTCGAAGCGCATTCGAGCAGCTTGGGCAGCGTGTTGTTGTTGCGGTTGTCGCACTTCGCCGACGAGCTCGCTTGCCCGCCCTTGCCGCCGCCGGAGCCGCCGCCTGCGAACGCGGCGCTCGTCGGGACGAGCACGAGCGCGGCCGCGGCGGTGGCCGCGAGCGCGATGGTTCGGATGTCTCTGGATCGTGGTGCTGTTCGTCGCATCATGTTCCTTTCCGCGCGGATGTCACTCGTTGACACCCGATTGGGGGGAAATCCTATGAGGCGGCTCCGAAGGCCGGAAGGGGTTGCGCGTCCTCGCCGCCGCAGACGCAGGAATCGTGCGCGCAGGTCGCCCCCAGCGAACATCGGGCGACTCCCATGCACGAGACCGTACCCTTGAGACATGGCTACCGTTCCCCTGACGCTTGAGAACTTCGAGAAGACGATCCTCGAGGGCGGCACCGTCTTCGTCGACTTCTGGGCCGGCTGGTGCGGCCCGTGCCTGCAGTTCGCCCCGAACTACGAGGCCGCTTCCGAGGCGAACCCCGACCTCGTCTTCGCCAAGGTCGACACCGAAGACCAGCAGCAGCTCGCGGCCGCGATGAACATCACGTCGATCCCGACGATCATGGCGTTCAAGGACGGCATCGGCGTCTTCGCCCAGGCCGGCGCGCTCCCCCGCCCCGTCTTCGACGACCTGGTGTCGCAGGTGCGCGAGCTCGACATGGACATGGTGCGCGAGCAGATCGCGGCCGAGCAGGCGAACGAAGCCGTCGAAACGCCCGCTTCCTGATCGAGCGCCAGACGTGATCGAGCGCCAGACCTGATCGAGCGGATGCCGCGGGCGGCCGACTAGTCGGTCGCCGGCGTCAGCGCCTCGGGCAGTCCGCTGGTGTCGAGGTCGACCGTGTACGGACGGCCCTGGCCCGAGATGCGGGCCGGCACGCGCACGTACGCACCCCGCAGCCCGAGCGCGTCGAGCCGTTCGGTCCACGGCTCGGCCGCGGCATCCGACAGGAACCCCGCGTGACGCGGCCGGTCGCCGCCGACGAGCTGCACGCCCACCCGATAGCGCTTCGACAGCCATCGGCTGGCGCGCGGCACGAGCACGGCGTGCTGGTCGGGGCCGCCGTGGATGCGCGCCAGGTCGATCGCGGCCTGGTGCCGGTGCACGTCGGTCACAGGCACCACGGTGCGCACCTCGCGCTCACGCCCGGGCGAGTCGACGATCTCGAGCCCGTCGAGCGTCGCCAGGTTGCCCCACTGGTCGGGGTTCGAACGCCGGCGACCGCTGCGCACGAGCACGACGACCAGCCACGCGAGCGACGCGACGAGCGCGACCTGGAACGGCCAGTACAGCACGGCGGGCGAGCTCGGACGCACGATGCCGGTGAGCACGAGCAGCACCAGTACGAGCAGATACGGGGTCGGCTCCCACGCGAGCAGGGACTTCGAGCGTGGCGCGGGCATGCCTGCCAGCGTATCGAAGCAATCCTGTGGCGCTGCCCTCAGCGCAGGGACGGCAGGCGCGAGGCGACCTCGTCGAGCACCGCGCGGCTGCCCGCGTAGATGCCGTGCTCGCGCGGCCAGTGCGCGACGACGTCGGTGAAGCCGAGCTCGGCCGCCCGGCCCACCGCGTCTTCGAAGGCGTCGACGCTCTCGAGCGAGTAGCGGGCCGACGAGTCGAGCAGCAACGTTCGCGGCATGGTCGAGGCGTCGCGACCGACCGCCGCGCACGCGTCGTCGAGCCGTCGCGAGAGCTTGGCCGCGTAGGCCCACCACTCCTCGGTGTCGTCGATCGAGCCGGCCGTCGTGACCCAGCCGTCGCCGAGGCGCACCGCGAGCGCCATGGCCTTCGGCCCGTCGGCGGCGATGTGCAGCGGGGTGCGCGGCGACTGCGGCGGTGCGCCCACCATGCGGGCGTTCACCGCGCGGTACCACTCCCCCTCGTACGAGATTCCGGGCGAATCGGATGCCGCGGCCGCCGCATCCTCGAAGCGCAGCAGTACGTCGAGGGCCTCGGTGAACTCGGCGAAGCGCTCGAACCGTTCGGTGGGCGTCAGCAGTGGCTCGCCGAGCACGGTGGCGTCGAAGCCCGTGCCGCCCGACCCGACGCCGAGCAGCACCCGCCCGCCCGAGATCTGGTCGACGGTCGCGATGTCCTTCGCGAACGGCACCGGATGCCGGTAGTTCGGCGAGGCGACGAAGGTGCCGAGCTCGATGCGCTCGGTGACCATCGCGGCGGCCGTGAGCGTCGGCACGGTCGCATGCCAGCGCTCGCCGGCGAGGCCACGCCACGAGAGGTGGTCGTAGGTCCAGGCGTGGTCGAAGCCGTAGTCTTCGGCGCCGCGCCAGAGTTCGGCGGCCTCGGGCCAGTCGGATTGGGGCAGGATGCAGATGCCGAATCGCATGCTCGAAGCCTACGTGCGCGAAGCCGGCTCGACCGTGCCGACCGGAACCGGCATCGGTTCGGGCCCGCCTGCGAGCGCCGGCCGTTCGAAGCGCACGAGCACGATGCCGCCGAGGATGAGCAGGCCGCCGAGCAGCTGCACAGGGCCGATGGCCTCGCCGAGCAGGATCCAGGCGACGATGCCCGCGAAGACCACCTCGGAGAGCCCGAGGAACGAGGCCAGGCGCGTGCCGAGGATCTGGATCGCCATGATGCCGGACACGTAGGCGAACGCCGTCGAGAGGGCGCCGACCGTGAGCACGGGAACCCACCATGGGGCCGTCGTGCCGAAGAAGGGCATCACGGTGAAGTTCGCCTCGAACGGCACGAGGCCGACGGCGAGCGAGAGGCCGAGCACGAGGCATCCGATGAACAGGCCCACCGCGGCGAGCGCGATCGGCGGGATGCCGGTGTCGCTGCGTTCGCCGAGCACGTAGTAGACGGCGACGCCGATCATCGCGACCGCGGCGAACGCGATGCCGACGGGGTCGAGCGCACCGCCGGCCGGGCCGATGACGAGCACGAGGCCGACGATCGCCACGACGGATCCGGCGAGCACCACGAACTGTGGAACATGCCGCGTGCGCACCCAGGCGAGGGCCACGAGCGCGACCGGCGCGAGGTACTCGATGAGCAGCGCGGTGCTCACGGGGATGCGCGAGATCGACATGTAGAACGCGAGCTGCACGCCCGCGACGGCGATCACCGAATAGGTCAGCACGGTCCACTTCGCGCGCCAGAGCGGGCGCAGGTCGAACTTCAGCGCGATGAGCCCCGGCACGAGCAGCAGGAGGGCGCCGACGAGCACGCGGAAAAAGACCGCGGCGCCGGGCGACCAGCCCGACTCGAGCAGCGGCTTCACGATGGCCCCGCCCGCGCCGAACGCGAGGCCCGAGCCGAGGCCGAGCGTGATGCCGAGGATGCCGCGTGAAGCCCGCATTCCGTTCCCGTTCCGTTGTTCGTCGCTCCAGTGCGAGCCTGGACGCGTCATGCCCGAAACTCGTTATGCTCGTGACAGTACTCGTGGAGCAAGTCAGGAGTCAAATGTTTTTCACCCATGACACGGAGTCGGCGCTCGCCTTCGTCTCCGCCCTCACCGACACGGTGCCCGCGTCATCCGATTCGGGCGACGACGAACTGCGCACCGTCGCGCAGTTGAGCGAGCTCATCGCCGTCTGGCGCTACTCGGGCCGGCACGACCGCGACGCCCGCGAACTCGCCGAGGTGCGCGACGCCCGCGAGCAGCTACGGCGCCTCTGGCTGCTCGACCGCGACGCCGCCGCCGAAGCCGTGAACGACCTGCTCGCCGAGGCCCGTGCACTCCCCCGGCTCGTGCGCCACGACGACCTCGACTGGCACATCCATGCGACCGCGCTCGACGAGCCGCTCGCCACGCGCATCCTCGTCGAGGCGGCGATGGCGTTCGTCGACGTCATCCGCGCCGACCAGATGGACCGCCTGCGCGTCTGCGACGCCGACGACTGCGAGAGCCTCTACGTCGACCTCTCGAAGAACGGCTCCCGCCGCTTCTGCACCACGCGCTGCGGCAACCGCATGGCCGTGCGCGCCTACCGCGCGCGGGCCGACGCGGTCTAGGGCCGGAGGCGTCACTCTCCTCGGGAGGGCGTCCTGGTTCGCGGGTCAACGCTTCGGACTCGTCGTGGGCGACCTGCCTCGATCACGGCTGCTACGGACTCGTGCGAGCAACGTCGCCTTCGAATGGCAGCGCTTTCAGCGTCGGCACCGGTGAGCCCGACCCGTCTTGCGTTGCAGTAGACGTGCCCGTGCGGGCGTTCTGATCGGGCGGGGTATCCGGACGCCCGCATTCCAGGATCGCCGCAGAATCAACGCGGCCGGGCCGGCGACCGGCTCGCGACCGGCTATCGGGCGCGTGAGACGCGCGACTATGGTGGAGCGTCGTGGACGATTTGGCGTGGTTTGACCTTGAAGGTGAGGCTCTGACCGACGCTCAACTCTCGTTCGTAAGCGCACTCCGGGCGAGGCTGCGTGACGGTCTTCGTCCGTACTGCGTCGAACGGACGGACGACAATCTCCTGCTTGTATTGGACGTCGACGCGCCGGAGGTTGCCCTCGTTTCGGTGGGGCTGCAGCTCCGAGGTCGCAGCCTCCGAGGCGATCGGATCAGCGTCCACGACCGGTCGTTCCCGCCCGTGCCCACACTCAATGGTTTTCATCTGGATGGTGGCTCACCCGAGCTGGCTGCTCGCGCTGGCGACCTTCTTGAGTGGTTCGCGAATCGACCTGTCGTGAGGCATGAATGGCTGCATCACGGCCAGGTTTACGCGGATTGCTACCTGTTCGAAGACTCAAGCGAGCGCCTCGCTCAGACGTACCGCAGCGACCTTGCGCCGCCGAGCGAAGAAGACCGTCTCATCGCCGAACGATTCGTCCATGGCGCCGGATGGATTCAGACTCAAGGGCTTGGCGACCCTGATCGCGTTGTGCGCGTGCGTGGCGGAGATTGACGTCCTCTGCGACAGGGACAGTAGGCTCACTTCTCAACAACGCGGGGTGGTTCCGATGGTGCCAAACAGTTTCCCAGGAGCGGATCCGCGTGCGCAGTGCGGGTGCACTGGAGTTGACCACGCTGCGACCGCCGTCGATCAGGTCAATGCTCCGCATCGTGCCACGGCACAACGGTCGCGCCGATCGGTGCAATCGCGATTTCGCGGTCATTGGACTGCACGAGGCAAATCAAGCGGCCGCCGAGTAGAGCGGCGCCTCGCGACGTATGAGCCATGATCTCGAGGAGAAGTTGTGCCGATTCGGGATCGGCCTCCACGAAGGCGTCGTATCGATCGAGTACGACGACGAGTCCAGTCGCCTTCGGGTCCCACCCGTAGTCGTGCTCGACGACGTCCTTCAGGCAGTCGGCGAGTGCATCGAAGTTCCGTCCGTAGTAGTCCGGGAACTCAAACCCAGCCGCGAGCTGATCGTGCATTGCCGCGAGCTGGCTCCAAGTCGTGGCGTCGAACTCCAGGACTTGATAGCGGAGCTTCCTCAGCTGCTCAAGCGTCGAGGCCATCCGGTCGGCCCTACGGAAGAGCGTGACGGGCGAATTGGCCAGCAGTCGATATGCGGGGTCTTGACCGAGATCGGTCTGCAGATCGAAGGACGCCATGGGGCGAGCCTAACTGGACGGCCGCTGCGCTCTCAGAGGGCACTGGCCGGCCCAGTTGCCGATCGGTTACCGCGACGTCGCGCAGACGATGCGATCCACGGTTGGGAGCTCGAGTGGCGGGTCGTCGGTGTACCAGTAGTACTCAAGGGTGATCAGCCGACCGTCTTCTACCCACAGCAGGATCCCGCCAGTAGCGTCGCCACTTTCGTCGACAACCTGGACCTGAGCATCGTTGCTCATGGATCGGTAGGGACCATTTGCGTGGTCAATCTTCTGGACCTCGGAGGGGACGTCAAGTTCGAGCATCGTGACAGGGCCACTCACCGCGCGCAGTGCCGAAATCTGATCCCACATGGCGGCGGTGAGCTCGCCGCCAGTGACGATCAGGGTTCGCTCGAGCACTCGGCGCACCTGGGCGAGAGAAGGCGTCTCCATCATGACCTCAACGATGGCACTGCAGCGGTGATCGATCGACATCCGGTACAGCTGCGAGGGGAAGGACGCCGTCGCCAGCCATGAGGCTCCTGGCACCGCCACCGCCCGCTCGCAGTCGTCAGGCACTAGGGGGCGACGCCGCGATTGCGATGTAGAACTTTGCGCCTTCGATGACTGCCGTCGTGAGTACACCGACAGTGATGTCGTGCACGAGGGCGCTCCACTTGCTGCCCTTTTTCGCACTCTTCGCCTCGGCGGCTTGGAAGGCCACCCACAGGCGCTGGGCGCCCTCTGAGAAGTCATAGCTCGCGCCGAAGGCCTCGTCGTCTATGGCGTGCTGCATCTCCTGGAGGAGTCGGTGGAGGTAATACCGCAGATTCGGATCGAGGCTGTCATCCTCGAGAAGCAACTTTCGAGCTCGGCCTAGAACATCCCGGAGGTTGTCGAGGTCAGCGGCTTCAACCTCGAAGACCTTGCCGTCGAGGAAGTTGGCGAACCCCTCAAGCTGGTCCATCACAGCGGCCGAAACGAGGTTGTCGGATCCGAGGTTGTTGCCCCACCCGACTTCTGTCGACAGCACTCCCATCGACCAGCCCGGAAACTGCCGACGGTATAGAGCAACGTTGCGGCCGTCGTCTTCGAACTGCCGGAGAACGCCGTCGATTCTGAGTAGCAGCCGCATGCCCGCCTCGAGCCGGGCAGCGCCTTCCAGTGTGTGGGGTCGGAGGACGTTGACCAGAGCTTGGTTTCCAGCAGTGAGGGCTTCGCGCCACTCGGAATAGAGGCTGTGCAGCTCGCGCGCGGGATTACTCATAGTTGAGCAGCCTACGAGGCGGAACACGCGTGGCGCTGCCCCTCGCAAAGGGTAGTCGAAGCATCGAATAGCACTCAGTCGACCCATATCCGGCAGAGCCGAACGAGATTGTCAGGCTCAGCAACGCGCCCGGTAACGGATCCTCTACCGCTCAAACCGATGACGCTCCATCGCGGGATGAGTCCTTCACGGTGACCGCTGGATTGCTCGACCGTTGGAGCACGAGCCGTTGAAATGCGCCAACTCGAAGCTCGGCTACGATCACTCAAACACTCTCCTCGCGGCCCGAAAGATGCGAATGCGCGACACCGACCCGCACGGCACCGATTTACGGCGGCCGAGCGATGCGCCCCGACGCCGTCGTGACCGGCCGCGAACCGCGTACCGCGCCAATCCGATGGTGATGTTGCTGCTCGCGGTCGCCAGTGCGCTCGGCACCATCGTGCTGGGAATACTCATCGCCCAAGGTTGGGCCGACATCGTCGCGGGCACCTTCGAATTGCACGGCGCCAGAATGGTCCTTGCCATTCTGCTCGCCAGCCCGATGTTCCTCGTGGTGTTCGTCGTCGAGTTCAGGAAGGCGTTAGCCGCCCAGCGTGCGGACGGCCTCTCCAGCCAGTGGTGGACTCTCTAGACGGCTGAACGGTCCGACCGAGGTGCAGTCGATCTCACTGACCGGGTCTCCCGAGAGCCGGTCCCTGAATGAGGCGCGAGCACGACCTCCGCGTCCATTCAGACGGTGCTCGGCAGATCCTGCTTCGACCGGAACTCGTCACCGAGTTCCAGGATCAACGCTGCGTGGTCCGTTGCGCTTTCTGCAAGCGGTCTCTGGTCGTAGAAAACGTTCAGCACGTCGTTGAGAAGCGAGGGATGCACGTAGACATGGTCAACCCGGAACCCGTTACCCGCAGTGCTGAACCAGGAGTACTCCCGTTCGTCAGGATGCGAAAGCCGCCACGGATCGACGTACCCGGTAGCTTCGAGCGCGGCGAGTCGATTGGCGCCATCGAACCCGGCTCCCGCGGGGGATTTGTCCAAGGTGTTCGTACCCGTGTTCCAGTCGCCTATCAGCACCCCTGCATTGAGACGGCCGCTGGCGGCCGCGGAGATGACGGCATCCCAGTAGGGCAGCTTGAGCTTCCTCTGAGGAAGGTAGACCCCGACGAGACTTAGTCCGTTTGTCGCCACCGCCCACAGCAGGTGCGGATCCAAGTCAGGATCCAAGTCCTGAGCCAACGACCATGAGCGGTCGATCGCAGAACGCGAGGCGATGGCGATCCCGTTGGACGAGCCCGGTGGCAGTGAGGTCGTTGTCTCATATCCGAGCGAATGCAGCCCGTCGACGAGGGCTACCCCAGAGGATCGGAACTCGGTGAGCACGAGGACGTCCGCGTCGATCCTCTCGATCTGCTCGAGAAGGGAGGGGATGCGCGGCCCGCCACCGTGCCGCAAGTTCAGGGTCGCGATCCGCATTCACTCGCTCCCTTCCTAGTGGAGGTGACGTGGTCATTACTCAGAGGTGAGCCTACTCAGGCGATCCACGGTCGGCTCGGGGCGCACGGCCAATCGGCCACTACCACCGCATCTGCCCGCTGGTGGATCGTTTGTGGGACGGCCTCGTGACGTCTGGAGACCTACCCCATGAGTAGCCGTCGAGCCGCGTCAATGATGAGCCAGAGGGATAGCGCCATCATGAAAACAGAAACCCACGCGAACGTCCGGGGAGTCGAATCTCGCGCTGTGGTCTCGCCGAGGCGCTTGGGCAGTTGGTCGAGCCGATCCTTCGTTCGCCGCGCATGTTCACTCCGCTTGAGGAAGAGCCACAGAGCGACGGCCAGACCCGCGATTCCAGCAACGAGCTCAACGAACGTGTTGATCGTCTCCAGAACTGATCAGCCCCTTCCCACACCTGAGATTGACCCCAGATCTTCCAACGCCGCGAACCAGCTCGTGCTGCGGTCATGGCCACGATATCGATCAACGGGCCGGGAGCACTGGACTCAGGACTCAGCTGCGACGACTTGCACTTTCAAAAGAGGCCGCCGCATCGCAGCCCGCAGGAGGATCCGCCCGCGGGCGGCCAGATTCCCGAAACGCGCGCTGCACGCGTCTGCCAGACTGAGGCCGTGTTTGGGAACCTCACCGGATGGCACTTGATCATCCTTTCCGTCATCTGGATCATCCCGTTGGTCGTCACTGTCGTGAGTATCGCTCGCGACCAAGTGGCATCAGGAACCGCTCGGGCGGTGTGGGTGCTCATCGCATTGCTGTTCCCCTGGCTCGGGTTGATTCTCTGGTTCACGATTGGTCGCAAGCCGGCGCCCACAGCTTGACGGGCCCTTGTGGGCCGCGTTCAGGGCCGTTATAGGGCGCTTACGCAGTCGCGCACAGCGACGTCTTTCACCGCCCGGCAGGGGATCGCTAAACGCGACCTGCTTGCCCTGGCTCGATGGATTCACCTTTCGAAGCCAGGATGGGACAGCATTGGGGAATGAGTGCAGTTGTCCCGGTGGTGCTGGTTTCCAGCTTGCTGATCGGCGGCGGCGTGGTCCTCATCTGGTTCCGAGGCCCGGTGTCGCGGTGGTTTTCCGCTCAGCATGGGTCTACCTTCGGCCGGCGGAAGTCTCGCTCAAGGCGCGCTTTCAACGCGGCGACCATGATCCTCGTTGGCAGTTTCTGGATCCTCATGGGAGTTATGGCGCTCACGTCATTTTTCACACAAGCGACCTAGCTTCTGATTCAGACGACTAGAGGTGTCACGGCTCAATTGAGGATCCGCCTGCGGTCTCCACGCATTGGCTGGACTGCGCGGCCCGAACTGAGCGAGGATCGTTCAATGGACGCTGAGCGGGACGATGAGCGCCGCATGCGGATCGCGACCGAGGCGTTTGACCTCATCGAAGCGGAAGTTCGTCCGCTCCTTGCCTCAGGCGGCCGGTTGTGGTCAAAGGGTTCGGGAGGCTACCCGAGCCGCCTACGTCAGATTCTTTATGGACTGGATAAAGCTCACGACGTCACGTTCGCGACCCAAGATGCGATGCAATTACCGCGTGGGCAACGGGTCGTGGAGCATGTGATCCCGTTCAAACGGATCGTGATCGAAATTGTCGATCCAAGCCAGGCGGACCCCAGATCGAATACCCACAATGCTCCGATCGCTGGCGGCCCTGCCACTTCTCCAGAACACCTCATCTCGATCTTCGACCAGCTCCTCCAGAAGTGTTGGGTCACGAAGGATGAGCACGACCGTCTGAACCGTGCCGGCAGCAGTCTCCAATGGGACGCGCCAGATGGCGACGGATGGTCGCGCTACCGACACGCAGGGGTCGTCGCGCATCGCCTCACGGAGGTCGACGGTCAATCTCGTTAACCCGCTCAGGGATCCGCTCCCGGGCTCAAACCCACCGTGGCTGGCCGGAATCAAGTGATGGGTTGCATCTATTGACTTTCGATAAGTCATCTATCGACAATCGATGCATGGATTACGATCTTCCGCGCCCCTCTCGCACTCTCGTCATCTTCACCCAGTCGCTCTTGGCGGTGCTGTTTCTCGTTGGTGTTGGGGCGCTCGTGCTCCTGCCCGGCATCAGTCAGGATGTCGCGGCGAGCTTGCCTGAGTACGCGGATCTGCGCGGTCCGCTGCTCGCCCTGGCGATGGCGTTCATTGCCCTCGCGCTCATCGCGCTCGCGATGATCTCGCTGCTCGTTCACCGCCTCTACCGCGGAACCGTGCTGGCACGAACTTCCTTGCTCTGGGTCGACGTCCTCGTCGTTTCCCTCGCCTGCGCTGTCGTGCTCGTGATCACCAGCTTCGTGGTGATCAGCAACGGGCAAGCAGGTAGTCCGTTCCTCGGGCTCATTCAGGTGATCGTCGTTCTCGTCCTCGTCGTATTGAGCTGCGTCACGCTCGTGCTCCGATCGCTGCTTCGGCGCGCGATGCTGATGCGTGCCGAACTGGAGGAGGTCATCTGATGCCGATCCGCATCTCGATCGACCGCATGCTCGTCGAACGCAGAATGAGCGTCGGCGACTTCGCCGAGGCAGTCGGCATCACGCCGGCGAACGTCGCAGTTCTCAAGAACGGCCGAGCGAAGGCAGTGCGATTCTCCACACTCGACGCGATCTGCCGCGTCCTCGATTGCCAACCCGGCGACATCCTGCACTACGAAGACTGAAGAGAGCAGATGCCCTTGAACGTCCGCAGACGGATCCCACACGGCGACAGTTCTCGCCGACTGCCGCTACCTCTCAAGCAGCGCCGCGAGCGCGGCTAGGTCGCGCTCGAGGCTGCCTTGGACCTCGGCAGACATTCGGCGCGCCCACTCCTCTTCGCCCGAACCAACCAGCCACGCCGAGAGCTCGACTTGTGTTCCGTCGACTCCGTCGACGGCCTCGTGATGCACTGTCAGCTCCACTTCACCGAGTTCCGTCGTATCGGCATAGACGAAACCGGGCCCCACCGCCGTGACGCGGAACGGCGCTTCTTCACCCCCGACCGCCTTCAGCACCCCGCGCGCCCCGATGCCGAAGGGCTCGGACAACCGGAAATACTCCATACTCGGCGCCCACTCGGGGTGCGTCTCGATGTCGCACCAGCGCTCGAAGAACAGCGCGGCTGGGGCGGAAGATGAGCGGCGGGTCCGAGCTATCTCGATCACGCATCCGACGCTAGCGGTGACCACCGACACCTTCGGGAAGAAGGGCTCAAACGAGTCGACGCCACTCAGGGCAGTCATTTCTCCTTGCCGCCCTTCAAGCCGGGACCGCCCAATCCGACCCGTGTTGGCAGCGAAGTGTGAGCTGCCGCCAGCCGAACCCGGAAGCGCTCCTCATAAAACCATTTCGGATGCCGGTCCATGAACGGTTGCCCGCAGACGGATCTATCTGCACGCGTCCGGTCGCGGCTCGTTAGAGGATCGGCTATCGGGCTCAAGAACCGAACTGACGGAGTGCCGCACTGAAGGCCTCCGCATCTGCACGAGTCTCGTCGGTCATGAGCAGGGCATGCGGGCCGATGACTCTCGTGAACGAACCGCGGCACGGGATCGTCACGATCCTCGTGAGTCCGTGCCGCCATGCGTTGATGAGCGCGTCAAGGGAACGGTGCTCGGGTTGCTCCTCGGTCGAGGTAGGGAGACTGGCCGTCCGCCTGCGGAATTGCGAAGCCTGCCAAGGCTGAAACCGCACCAAGCCCGTGTCACCGAACCGATCCCGCCAGGAAGGTCCGGTGATTCGAGCGAGCAACTCCATGCGCTCAGGAGAATTGTTCGCCGTGCCTCGAATCGCGTCGAAGAGCGCGGGGTCGAGGACTTCGCCGGCGTGCCGGAGCGTGGCACCCCAGATCTCTGGCCAAGCAGCCTGCCAAGCTTGGATGTCGACCTCATCCTCTCCGTTCACCCCAGGGTCGGGTGGGTCGGCAAGTGGCGGCGGAACATCGTCGTGGTCCGGTCGCAGGTCCCAGGCATCGCGGATCCACAGCAGCTCGACAAGCGACGCTGGATCGTCATCGACGGTGATCACCATGTCGTGCGGCCATGGATTCCCGGGAATCGGTACAGATGAGCGCACAGATACCTCCTCGGCTTCTCAACACGCCAGTCAGACCGTCTCACACCGCGACCCGACTGCGCCATCGCACGATGGCGCGGCCATGTTCGAACGCGCCCGGGTGGAGATCGCAAGCCGGTCGGGCCTACTTCGCCAGGCGGTTCGATTCCCGCACCGTCGCGCGAAGGCTGGTGGCCATGTACCGACGCCACAGTGGGGCCACGATTCGTCGGATGACGAACCTCCGACCAGGGAGAGGGCTGAACTCGTACGTCCACCTGATGACCGTCCCGAGGCCATCGGGGGTGAATGTCCACTCACCGCGGATGCCGCGTACGAGGTGTCGCATGCGCCCGGTGAACGCCGACAGTTCATACGCGAACGAGTGGCCCTCGGTGTACTCGGTGAGTCGCTCGAAGGCGGTCGATCCGTCCGAGAGTTGCGGGTTTCGGCTCTGCCCGACGCGGTCCCACGCGCCGGTCTGGTTCTCGACGCCGAGCACCCCGGGGAACGGGCCCCACTTTCGAAACACCAGGGTCAGATCGATCGGGACGATGACCGCGAACAGGACCTCGGGCGCGAGCGCCGACCTGGTCTGCACGATGACCGGCACGGTGGCGTCTTGGGCGGCGATCAGCATGTGATCAGCCCTGCCCGCCGGATGACGTATGGCCTACCCGCACGACATGGCCTCGGTGGTTCGCGTCGCGATGGCGAAATCGAGCGCTGAGCGCTTCTCCGGCGGGCTGTTGATCGTCACGCTCAGGACCGTACTTGCTCATCGGCGCGGAGCCAAGCCGCCCGGAGGCCGGTCGGCGATCGGACGCTGCATGCGGCTCCGGTGTTGGGCCAGCCATGGTCGTCCCAGACCGCGGGATAGAGTGCCGCTCAGGAGGATGCCCGTGGTCGCTGGAGGTATGGCCTGTTGAGCGTTGCTGCCGTCGCTGCCGTGACGGCGCTCGTCGGCGGCGGGATCACGGCAGGGCTGATCGCGATCCTCCACGTTCTCAAGCCCGAGTACGACCCGTCCTGGCGGATGATCAGCGAGTACTCCCTGGGGCGTTATGGGTGGGTGATGCGCCTCGCCTTCGTCACGATGGCCATCGGCCTTGCGGCGACGAGTGTCGCCTTGTGGCCGTTCGGCGGCGCGTGGACCATCCCCCTGGCCGCGGTCGCATTGGGCGCGCTCGGTGCCGCGTTCATCGACGCCGATCCGATCATGACTCCCCGCGCTCAGGCCACGCCCGTGGGCAGGGCGCACACGATGCTTGGCGGGGTGTTGCTCGCCGGCTTCCCCCCTGCCGCGCTGATCGCGGGGGTCGGGGTGGCGACCGCGCTCGGCTGGACGTTGGCGATCGCATCCGTCGTTCCGTTCGCCGGCTTGGTGTGGTTCCTCATCGCCGCGGCCCCAGCCCACGGGCAAGGCGGCTCGCCTGAGATCCGAATCGGATGGCCGGACAGGTTCTGCCTCCTCGCCTACCTGGCATGGGTGGTGCTGGCCGCTGTCGGCGTGCTGTCCGCCGCGTGAGGCAAGAGCGCCGCCTCTAAGGCGCCAGCCGGTCCGTCTTCGGATGTCGCGCACGAGCGCATGCTGACAGCTCGGCGAGAATTGCGGGCCTCAGGAGCCGCTGCCATCGATGGCCAGCGAAAGCCCGTTCAGCCGAAGGGTCGTCCCGGTACGCAGGTGAGGCAGGTCGGCGCTGCCGTCACCGGTGCGGGTCAGGAACGCGACTTGCTCCGTCCAGATCAGCGTGGTTCCCCCACCATCCGCATCCTCGAAGGTGACGGTCACGAGCGATACCCACCGGGTCATGGCATTGACGATCGCCTCGTACACGAACACGATCCGGCGGCCGGAAACGATGTCGAGATAACGGGACCTGTTGCGCAACCGCTCTTCCGACCCGTCGGGCAGGACGAAGGTGCTGGTCGCATCCTCGCCCCCGCCGACCCGAAAGACGTGATCGTAGGTCGCTCCCGATCCCGGGAGACGGACCCACCGCCGCCGGATGAGGTCGTCCGCAAACGCTCCGAAGACCGTTGCCCGATCCGCCTGGAGAACTCTGGAGACACTGAAGATCTCGTGTCGGACATCCGGAATCAGTTCATCCGTCGACCGGTCGGATTCGTCCGATCCGTGCACTTCGGTCATTGCGACCAACTCCCTGTTCGAATCGCGCCCATTCGTTGCTCTCCGTAGGCAACGGCAGAGGCCGCCATTCGCTTCCCTCGTTTCCTGCTCAAGGTACTCAGAGGATGGCGACATCCGCACGCCGCTTCACGACGCCGATGGGCAAGTCAGTCGATGACTGCTGCAACCGCCTCGATCTCGACGAGCTGATCGTCATATCCGAGGACCGTGACCCCGAAGAGGGTGCTCGGTACGTCATGATCGCCGAACGCGCCATGAACCACCTCCCAAGCTGCAACGAGATCGGACCGGTTCGAGGAAGCGACCAAGACGCGCGTGCTGATCACGTGCTCGATTCCTGCCCCGGCGGCCTCGAGCGCCCCCTTCATCGTCTCGATGCACCGAGCGGCTTGGGCCGCGTAGTCGCCAACCGCGGCAATGGTTCCATCGTCTTCGAGCGGGCAAGCACCGGCAAGAAAGATGTAGCGCGCGTCCTTCGGTGCTGTCGCTGCGTACGCATACTGGGCGACTCCGCTGAGCGTGCTGGATCGAATGAGACGTACGGCGCTGTGCACAGGCTCATCCTGACACGACACGGCAGACAGCTGACGGATCGTCCAGCGGCCGCTCGCCGACTGGAACGAGCGTCACTCGGCGCTGTTCAGACCATCGTCGAGGTAGACCGTCGCGTAGACGTCGACACCGAGCGCGGCGATCCCCGCAGCGAGTTCGATGGGAATGACGAAGCCGCCTTGCGTTGAATCGGAGTCCGCGGACCACCAGATCCTCGCGGAGCAATCAGCCGGGAGGAGTGGAAATCGACCGATTCCGGCGCTTGCGGCTGCGACGAGATCACCCAGCGCTCGAGTGCCCGTCGCGTCCTCTTCCGTGTTGGCGCTGCGCTCGACGTCGATCGTCCACACGTTGTGGTCCAGCTGCCGACCAGAGCGGTTCACGGAACCTCGGAGCTTCGTTCTCGTCGGGACCAGTCCGAGGATCTCGGAGATGAGCGCAGGGTCGGTCTCGGTCGAGACGACCGTGAGCGAGGCGCGCCCGGACTGAATCATGACGCGAGCATAGATGCAAACCGTCGCGCGTGGCCTGCCCTCCAAACCCCACGAAAATCGTGCACCCGGCCGCAAGTCGAATCACTCGCCGAGCGCCTACGGGGCTGCTTCGAGGCGATACACATCAGAGACTGGACCCACCGAGCGACCAGAGAAGCTCGTTCGTCGCACCGCCGACTCCCCCTGTTCCCAATCCGCGCGCCACGTGCTTGGCTTCGTGGCATGACGTACGCCGTGGTCTCCGTGCACTCGCCGAAACCCGAGCACCGGGAAGCGGTGCTCGACTCGATGCAGCGATACAGCCGGGTCGCCCGCGAACAGCCGGGGTTGCACTGGACCGGCGTCGTGGACGATGGGAGCGGCCGTCTTGTGGGCATTGCGCTCTGGGACTCCGAGGACGCCGCGACGGCCGCACGACCCGCGCTGATGGCGGAAGTCGGCAACGACCCGTTCGCGACCTGGGACGAGCATCCGATCGACGGGCTGCGCGGCGACGTTCGCTGACAGCCGGGAACGCGACGCGATCCTCACCGGGCGCGGCATCCGCGAACTGCTGGGCGGCTCAAGCCGACGTGACTCGCGTGGCGTCGACGATCTCTGCTTCACCGGTTGGGTCACTGTTGGAGTGCCAGAGGTTGACCCGGCTTGCGGCCCAGGCCAGGGCGCCGGCCGCGAGAACTGCGCAGAACAACCCGAGCAGGTGCACGGCCAGCGAGAGCGGCCCGCGCTCCGGGAGGAGGAAACCGTACGGCACCCACCCATCAGACGCTCCGCGGAGGAGGACGACGCTTACCCAGACGACCGGGTAGACCGCGACGAGCCAGAGCCGACGCCACGGCGGGGGCGAGCGGTCAGGGACGAGGATCCAGTCGATCGCGACAGCCAACGGCACCACGACGTGGAGAACGGCGCTCACCCAGGCTGGGGCGGTTCCGGTTCCGGGAACCAGGACGTTGTAGACGACTCCCACGACGATCACGTACGCGGTCGCCATTCCGCGCAGGAGGTCAAGCCAGCCGGGCGCGACGCGCCCGCGCATCGAGAAGGTCCCGCTGATGATCAGCACGACGCTCGCGAGGGACGTGGTCTGGTTCGTGAAGTAGCCGAAGTAGTCGAACGGGTTGCCGTCCCCTGCCGCGATGCGCAGGGCGTACGCGTAGCAGAGCACGGCGAGGCACAGTACGCCCACTGTGATGCGGGCGACGCCGATCGGGCGCGCGAGTGCGCCCCGACTCACTGACGCTCCTTGCATGCGCGTGCATGGGCGTTCATCTCCGCTGCGAGTTCTCCGAGCGTCGTCTTCGACAGCGGGAAGGCGGCCACGAAGCCGTGCCCGAGCGGCTGGAGCTCGATGCGCCCTGCTGCTGTGGTCTGGATGGCGATACCACGCGACCGTCGTTCGTCGATGGCCACGGTGCCGACGGTCGTCTGCACGACGTCGCGCCAGGGAATCTCCGCGAACTTGACGGGCAGGGCGATCGAGCCCGTCCAGAGGTTCACTGCGTCCGAGCTGCAGACCACCGTGAAATCGTATGGGACGGCAGTTTCCGGAGGCCCTACACGGTACGGCCCGACCGCATTCTTCAGTCCGGCCGTCCTTCCTGAACCGAACACCACCGCTCGGCTGTCCGTGATCTGTCTCGCTACCGCGCCGTCTCGTCCCGATCCGAGGAGCCGGAGGAGCCCGAGCAGCAGAAACAGGATCGCCAATGCCGCTGGAGCACCGGCGGCGAAGATGACGGCCTTGTCGAGCCCCGCCGCGGTCGCCGAAGTCGTCAGGCAAACCGACGCAACTCCAACGAAGACGATGAACGCGAACGAGGCAGCCAACCCCGAGACCCGCAGGCGTGATCCAGCCGGCACGCGTGTGGCCACATCAACCTCTTCTCCGCCTATCGAGCGATTTCCGAAACGATTATCCGGGTATTCGGGGCTCCACTGCGGATTCCGTCCCCGGCGGCAACACGTCCGCACGGAACCCTCGGCGACTCGGGTCAGGGGCAGCCGGAGTCGACGGCTGCGATCGCGTCGAAGTCCTCTGGCGAGACGGTGAGTCCGTACGAGAGCAGCACGTCGGCGAACCGGTCGACGTAGGTGCAGGCGTAGCCGCTCGCCGGCGGCATCCATTCGGCCGGGCCGGAGTCGGACTTCGCCTGGTTGGCGGGCCCGTCGACGGCCGACAGGTTCGCCGGGTCGTTGGCGAACGCCGCGCGCTGCGCATCGGTCCACTCGGATGCACCGTGCTGCCACGCGTATGAAAGCGGCACGACGTGGTCGATCTGCACGGCCTCCGAGGTGTCGGGGCCGCGCACGAACGAGATCACCGTGTTCGTGTAGGGATCGGTCAGCGTGCCCGTGCGCACGATGCAGTCGGCACTGTCGGCGCGGAATCGCACGTCGGCGAGATCGCGGATGAGCACGTCGTTGCGGGTGTCGCAGCCGTTGCCGTCGACGTCGAGCCAGGCCTCGCCGAACAGGTCGCGATCGTACCGCGACGACGAGCCGGGCGCGGCGACCACGAGGTCCGCGAGCTCGGGGTCGAGCGTCGCCGGGTCGATCGGCGCACGACCGTTCGGGTCTTCGGATGCCGGCGCGAACGTCGGCAGTTCGAAGCCGCCGCCCGCCTGCGAGCTCGTGCCCTCGGGTCCGTAGAGGTACACCCAGACGGCGACCGCGAGCAGCACGACGAGCAGGGCGGGCAGGGAGATTCGGCGGGAGCGTCGGCGACGGGGCATCCGATCATTCTGGCGTGCTCCTGGGCCCTCGCCCGACCGTTCGGCCACCCGCGTTCGGGCGCCAGACCGGGCATGCGGCTGCGGAGCCGTCACGCCGGCCCGCGGCATCCGGCGCCGCTCGACCGATCAACCGGGGAACGCCGCGCCCAGCGTCTCGAGTGAGACCTCGCCGGGAGCGCCCAACGTGCGGCCGGACATCCAGGTGATGCGCTCGAGACCCAGACGATCGGCCTGTGCGCGAACCCGCTCGAGCGCGGCGGCTCCCCCGCCGCCGGTGTTCTCGCCGCTCAGGGGCATCGCCAGCGGTCCGGTCAGCGTGGCGAGGTACTCGACGGGTGCGAGGTCGCGGGGCGCCGTGCCGTACGACGGCGCATCGAGCCACGTCGTCACCGCGGTGACGTCGAGTCCGAGTCGGTCGAGCGCGCGCACCTGCCTGGGCCAGTCGAGTCCGCCCGCGAGGTCGTCGCCGGTGCCGGCGACGGCCGCCGACGAGACCCGTGCGTTCGCGACCCGGTCGACGTCTCCGGGCCGCACGCCCCAGCCGGGCAGCAGCACGTCGATCGGTGCCGCGGGGAACGAGGTGCCGACGGTGCGGGTGAGCCACGCCGCGTAGCCGCTCACCGAGGACAGGTAGAACTCCAACCATCTGCGCGACTGCGCGACCGACCCGGATCCGGGTTGCCACGCGGGATCTGGTGACGCGGCGAGGGCTCCCCCGCCGAACGCCCACAGGCTGTCGACCCGACCGCCCGAATGCGCGGGCGGGAGCCGGATCTCCCCCGAGAGCAGGCCACCGACGCGCACGCGGTCCACCACGCCGGCGAAGTCGCGTGCGACCGCCTGCACGTATCGCTTCTGCGCCTGACGGACGGCGGAGTTCCAGACGCCGTCGAGGGCATCGGCGCCGATGCCGCCATGCCACTCCTCGCCGTACTGGTTGACGAAGCGGGTCTCACCCGGCAGGTTCCACGCCCAGGCCGGCGGGTACTGGAGCCCGAGATCGAGCACGACATCGAGGCCGGCGGCGGCGTAGGCGGCGGCCTCGGCCAGTCGCCCCGCCACATACGAGCGGTTCGTCGTCGTCGCCGTCGGCTGGTAGGCGTCCCAGCCCAACTCGAGCGTGACGAGGTCGACCCCCGCAGCGGCGTATGAGGTGGCTGAACCCGGAATCGGCTGCAGCAGCTCGATCTCGACCGGCGAGGCGGCCTCGACCCGAGCGGCCGCTGCGGTCAGGAGCGCCGCGACGAGCCCGACCGCGACTGTGGCGAGCGGTCGCTGCCACCCCCGCGGAGCCCCCATCGCTCCAGCATAGTGACGGCCCTCGGGACCTCAGCGGGAGGCGTCCACGGCATCTGCGGGCGCCGCGGGCTCGCTCGGCGCCTCCGACCCATGCCGCAGCAGCGCCCGGATGCACAGCGCAGCTCCCCCGACCGCGGCCACCCACCACACGAACGGCACGTCGCGTCCGACGACGGCGAGCACGAGGACGACCGCGATGCCGGCGACGTCGAACACCCGCACGAGCGACCACGGCCGCCACCGGCGCAGGTCGATCAGGAGCACGGCCAGCAGGAGCACGCCGATCCCGGCGGCGCAGACGGCGAACGTCGTCACCGTGCCGAGGTCGCCGGCGCCGACGCCGACGAGCACGATCGGTTGCACGACGGCGAAGGGCAGGAGCAGCGCGAAGAGGCGCGTGTAGTGCTCGCGGGCCTGACGGGCGCAGGCGAGCACCGTCGCGGTCGCGACGGTCACCCCCGTGATCGCGGTCAGAGGCAGCAGCTGACCCACCTGAGTCGCGTTACCGGGGGCGACGATCTCGAGCGCCCAGTTCGGCACTGTGGCCAGCAGGATCGCCACCGGCATCCCGAGCACGAACATCAGTCGCGCCGCTCGCGCCTGCTGCAGTCGTGCCAACCCGGCCGATGCCGCGCTCGCGATCTGCGGGTAGTAGGTCATGGCGATCGCCGTGCCGACGAAGAGCGGCACGCGCCCGAGCAGCGCGGCGACCTGGTAGTCGCGCGCGTCGGTCGCGGCCATGTGGGTCATCGCGATCACGACCGTGTCGATGGTGCCGAGCGCGGCGAGCGCGAGTTGCGCGACGCCGAGCAGGGCGCTGTGCCGGAGCAGGCCCCGGTAGGTGCTGCGCGCGGCCCGACGCAGCGGGAATGCGCCGCGGCAGACGGCGAGCCCCGCCGCCGTCAGGATGGCGCTGGCCACGATGAAGCCGGTGATCGGCGCCAGCGGGTCGGCGGCGACCGCGACGACGAGCACGAGGGACAGGCCGATCCGCACCACCATCTCGACCAGCCGAAGCACGGAGATCGCCACGAGTCGTCCCTGCCCCTGCAGGAGCCCGATCGGGGCGGCGACGACCGACAGCGCGAAGGCGGCCACGCCGGCGGCCACGCCGAGTCGGAGACCAGATGCCGGAGCGACGAGCGCGAAGGAGAGCACCGCGAACGCGACCCCCTGCACGACGGACGCGACGAGCCCGAACCCGAGCGCCTCCCCCGCGGCGTGCGCCGTGCGGGTCAGCGCGACGTGGCGGGCGACGGCCCACGGGATCGCCGCCATGCCCCCCGAGCCGAGCACGAGGAGCAGGCTCTGGATCGACGCATAGGCCACGTAGTCCGGCGCGGCCAGCAGCCGAATGAGCACGAGCGAGAAGGCGTAGTTCGCGATCGACACGACCAGCGTGGTCGCGGAGACCACGGCGGCGTGCCGTTGGACCTGCTTCGCGTCGTCGACCATCGTGGGCTCGCCGATCGGCACCGAGGTCGTCGTCGCGCTCATCGTGCGGCCTCCGACGAGCGGCCCTGCATGGCCGCCCGATACACGCGGCCCTGGTGCTCGGCCGCGTTGTCCCAGGTGAGGTGGGCGACATCGGCCGCGCCGTGCCGGCCCAGCGAGGAACGGAGTCCCGAGTCGGCTCCGACCTCGAGCAACGCCCGAGCGTAGGCCTCGACGTCGAACGCCGGCACGCGACGTCCGTTCGCCTCATCGACGAGGTTGCGCAGGCAGTCGATGTCGAAGGCGACGACCGGCGTGTGCACGGCCATCGATTCGGCGGCGACCATGCCGAACGTCTCGTACCGGCTCGGCATCGCGACGAGCTCCGCGGCGGCCAGCCACTCGAACCGGTCGGTCAGTGCCACCGGTCCGACGAAGCGCACCCGGTCGTCGATGCCGAGTTCCACCGCGAGCGATTCGAGTGCACCCCGGTCGGGGCCCTCGCCGGCGATGAGCACGTCCTGCGCGATCCCGGCGGGCGATCGGGTCGCACTCGCGTACGCGTGCAGCAGCAGGCTGAGCCCCTTCTGGGCGTCTTCGATGCGACCGAGATAGCGGATGCCGGTGCGCGGGCCGTCATGGGGAGTCGCGAACGCCTGCGGCGGCAGGGCATTCGGCACCACGTGCACCTCGGCGCGCGGGTTGCGTTCGCGCAACCGGGCACCGAGGTCGTCGGACACGGCGATGAGGGTGCGGTGCGCCGCCAGGCCGAACTGCTCGATCCGGTCGAACGGGAGGTGGTACTGACGCGACTTCTCCGCGGCGAAGAGCCACTGCACGACCCCGACGACCGGCACCGATGTCGTTCGAGGCAGGCCCCAGGTCGAGATCGGAGCGCCGAAGTCCTCGACGACGAGATCGGGCGCGTACCGGCGAACCGCACCACGCTGCGCGGCGAAGTACGTCGCGGCGCTCAGGTCGCGACCCGTGCCGGCACCCAGGTGCACGTAGCGCACGCCGTCCTGCGTGTACGGCTCGCACCCGGGGAACCTCGCACACGCGACGACCAGGTCGAAGTCCTCGGCCAAGCGGGTGTTGATCTCGTGCGTGCGCACCGAGCCGCCGCCGGCGCCGGGCTTTCGCGGATCCTCGTAGCCGAGGTGCAGCACGCGCGGGCGGGCGGTCATGAGCCGTCCCCCGTCGTCGCGATGTCGCTGCCGGCCGGGTGCGTCCAGTCCCGAACGTCGTAGAGCTGCAGGTCGTTCTCACGCCCCTGCACCGAGAGCACGAGCTCGCCGTGCTCCCTGACGGCGTCGGCGAACTCCTGGTCGGCGAGGCCGTAGCCGTGCTCGACGAGACGATCCGACAACAGCACGAAGTCGACGTCGTGCTCGATGAGCTCGGGCGCCGTGGCCCACTGGCCCAGCTCGTAGCCGGAGATGACGAACTGGCCGGTCTCCTCGGTGACAGCAAGTGTGCTTCCCGCCGGTGCGACGTCGGCGACGCGCTCGAGCAGCTGGGCGTACACGTCGTCGGACACCGTGTGCACCTGCACCCACGCGACGCCCTGCAGGCAGAGGATCGCGACGACGCCCACGATGCCGGCGCGCCGCAGTACGCGTCGGCCGATCACGAAGACGCGGATCGAGAGCGCCGCGGCGCAGGGAACGACCGCGATATAGAACATCTGCTCCTCGAGCGAGCCGAAGACCACCGCGTACGCGACGTAGCCGCATGCGCAGACGGCCCAGATCGCGACGATGCGCACGGCCGCCGCGGCGCCCGGTGCCAGGTCGACCGCCCAAGCGCGGCGGCGAAGCAGGCCCCACAGCAATGAGATCGCGCACAACCCCCCGATCGTCAGGATCGTGTAGGTCGCAGCGAGCTCGACGCCGTTCGGGAGCAGCCGGTCCCACAGCGAGACCTGCACGCCCTCCGCCTTGAACCCCGTCGACTGCTGGGTGCCGAGGAGCCGCGACAGGCCGTCGGTGCGCATGTGCCACCACACGCCGACACCGGCCCACGAGATCATGGCGAGGTTGACCAACGCGTACCCGAAGAACGTTCCGGCCACGGCGATCATCGGCCCGCGCCGCTCGCCGCGCGGGGCGGTGCACGCGACGAGCACGAGCGTCGCGAGGATGACGAGCCCGAACGTCTCCTTGGTGCCGAAGGTCGCGGCGCCGGCCACGGCGGTCACGACCGCCCATCGCCATCGCGTGCGCGGGTCGGCGGTCGCGGTGCGGATCGCCGCGGCGACCGTGAGCACGGCGAACAGCTGCGCGAACGCCTCGAGCATCACCCGGCTGTCGAAGCTGATGATGAACGGGTCGAGGGCGACGAGGGCGGCAGCCGCCAACGCCGCCTTGCGCAGCCCTGCCCGGCGCAGCGCGAGGTACAGCACGGCGACCGTCAGTGAACCGAACACCGCGGCCACCGGCCGGAGCCCGACGATGAGGGCCGCCACGTCATGCGATCCGAGGAACTGGGCGGGGCCCGCGAGCAGCAGCAGGGCGATGGGCGGATGCAGCACGAACGAGAGGCCGTGCAGCGTAGGGCCGACGAGCAGCGTCGTGTCCCGTGCGATGGCGGCGTAGGTCGCCTCGTCAATGAAGATGTCGTACGACGTCGTGATGTCGATCAGCCGAAGCAGGGCGGCGACCACCGCGAGGGCGATCGCGACGAGGATCGCCGTCCGGCGCGAACTGCGGGCGCGCGCCACCCTGCGGGACTCGGATCGGGTGGCTCCACCACGTTCGTCGGTGGCGACGTCGTCGCGCTGGGCGGCTTCCGCCTGGCGGGGAAGGGTCGTCGCGCTCATCGGGCCGCCTCGGTGCTGCGCTCGGCGGGCCGACGCAGGCTGAGGTGGTCGCGGGTGCGCGCAACCTCGACCCGCACCTGCTCGCGACACGGCGAGTCCGCGCCCAACCCGAATCGCGCGAGAAGGGCCTCGGCCGCGGTCACGTCGGTGTCCAGGCAGAGCACCCGGATGAGGTCACCGTCCCGGATCCACAGGTCGGAGGGCCTCAGATGGTCGCGCCAGTCGTCGGGCAGCGCATCGACGTGCATGGTCAACACCGTCGCCGTGTCGGACAACGGGGCCGCCTGGTCGCCTCGGGCACCGAGCCGCTGTCGTTCGAACTCGAGCGCACCCTCGATGCGGTCGGCCATCGAGTCCCAGGTGAACTGCGACGCCCAGGCGCGGGCGTTCCTCGCGTAGCGGGCAGCCTCGTCGGCGTGCGCGAGCTCGTCGATCCGATCGATGATCGCCTCGGCGAGATCGTCTCCCTCTTCGAGGAGCCAGCCGGTCTCACCGTCGACGATCGAGTCGCGCAGGCCCCGTCGGCGGTAGGCGAGCACGGGAACACCCTGCGCGTTCGCCTCGAGGACGGAGAGCCCCCAGCCTTCGCCCTGGGAGGCATTGACCGACATCCATGCACCGGCCAGGGCACGATCGCGTGCCGTGTCGTCGAGGTCGCCGCGGATGTGGACGGCGTGGGCCACCTGCAGGGACGTCGCGAGCTCGACGAGCGCGTCGCGCTCCGGTCCGCGACCGATGAACGTCATGGTGAGGTCGGGGTGGCGCTCCAGCACGGCCGGCAGCGCGGAGACGACCTGCGCCACCTGCTTGTGGTGCACGAGACGTCCCACCGTCACGATCGCCGGTCGCTCGGAGCGGTCGACGTCGACGGCCGGTGTCGCCGAGAGCCCGGGGGGCGCGACCCAGAGGCTGCCGCGCAGGCCGAGCCGGCGGCGCGCGTCCGTGCGGGTCGACGGCGAGACGGCGACCACGCTGCGTCGGCCGTACACGCGACGGCTCGCCGTGCTCTCGAGCCAGCGTCCGAGCGCGGCCACCGGCGCGGGGAAGTACCCGGCGAACTGCTCCTGGTGCACGTGGTGCAACAGCATCACGACCGGGGTGCCGGCCGGGACGGCGAGCGGCGTGAAGAACGGGATGCCGTTCTGCGAATCGATGACGCCGCCGACCTCGCGGCGATGGCGCAGCAGCCACCACAGGGCGTGCACGTACACCGTGAAGCGGCCGCCGCCGCGGACGATCCGGTAGCCGTCGCGCTGCTCGAGCCGCGGACGCCCCGTGACGGCGGCCGCGAGCAGCACGACATCCCACCCGCGAGCGGCGTAGCGCTCGGCGAGCTCCTGGCAGACGAGCTCGGCGCCACCCGCCTCGGGATGATCGAGGTCGCGCCAGTTGGCGATGACGAGCGTGCCGGTCGAGACGTCGCGCGCGGGCTCAGGCGGCACGGGACAGCCCCCGGGTCAGCAGTCGCACGCGGGCGATCTCGCGGAACGAGGCGATGCCGTCCTTCACCGGGGCGAAGGAGGAGCCCGCGCTGTCGGTCCACGTGATCGGCAGCTCCATCAGCCGCATTCCGGCGGCCCGCGCGCGAGCGAGGATCTCGACGTCGAACGCGAAGCCGTCGATCTTGGACTCGGCGAACAGGGCCGTCGCGAGCTCGCGACGGAACATCTTCATGCCGCACTGGGTGTCGCTCAACGGCCCCACCACGGTTCGTGCGGCGAGGTTGAACGCCCGGCTCCCGACCCTGCGCAGCAGCGGCTGGGCGACCGCGTACTCGCCGCCGAGCGCTCGACGCGACCCGACGATGCCCTCCCAGCCGTGCTCGAGCAGCGCGAGTCCCGTGGCCAGCACGTGCGGGGGCACCGAGGTGTCGGCGTCGACGTAGGCGATGTAGGGAGCGGTCGCGTGTGCGACACCGGCGCGCACCGCGGCGCCCTTGCCCGGGGTACGGCAGTTGACGATCTCGATCCGCACACCTCGGCTGCGCACGCGATCGACGACCTCGACCGTGCCGTCGACGCTGCCGTTGTCCACCACCAGCACCCGGATGCGGTCTGGATGCCCGGCGAACTGCGTGCACAGCGCTTCGAGCGCCGCGCCGATGCGCAGCTCCTCGTTGTAGGCCGGGATGATGACGTCCAGCTCGGCCACGGCTGCGGCGGTGGCAGCGACGGTGGCGGCGGCGCTCGTCGGGTCGATCGTGCGCGTCGAACCGTGCACGGCGCGGTCGTGCATGGGCAGGGGTCGCACAGCGCGCGGGCGCGCGTGCACAAGCTCGTCGAGCATGGGTGTCTCCAGCGGGTCGACGGCGCGGGCAAGCACGACGTCACCGGATCGGGAGGCACCTCACTGGGCCGGGTGTACGTTCGGGATGGGTTTCGGGGCAGCGCGGCTCGAATCTCTGCCGGCGGGCGCCTCGCTCGAGCCGACCGCGCAAAACCACGAATCGTTCGGGAGCTCCGGTCAGCATACGGATGCAAATGCATCGAAAAGCACCGATCGCGCCCCACCACCCGTTTTCACCCCCGAACTGGGTGCGAGTTCGACACCACTCGGCGCCATAGGCGCTCCAGGGTTCGAGTTCGCCCGGATGCCGGGAGTCGCCGTCCGTGGGCAGAGACGCGAGCAGCGCCATCCGTGCCCGGACATGACGAAAGCCCCCGGCCTGCTCCGAAGAGCTGGCGGGGGGCTTTCGCAAGAAGCTCGCGGTATCAACGAGAGCCGCAGCGCCGCACGAATGCGGCATGGTGCTGCTTAGCGGCGCAGGCCGAGACGCTCGATGAGCTTGCGGTAGCGGTTGATCTCGACATCGGCGAGGTAGCCGAGGAGACGACGGCGCTGACCGACGAGGAGGAGCAGGCCACGACGCGAGTGGTGGTCGTGCTTGTGCTCCTTCAGGTGCTCGGTGAGGTCCTTGATTCGCTTCGTGAGGAGCGCGATCTGGACCTCGGGGGATCCAGTGTCACCGGGGTGGGTCGCGTACTCTTCGATGATCGCCTTCTTGACGTCTGCTTCGAGTGCCATAGATGGGATCCCCTTTCTCTTCGTTGCGCGCTGCCCGGGGCAGAATGCCTGGGCTCTCTTGATGCGCGGCCGTTTCACGGCAACCTGAAGAGTCTACCAGAGCGGATGCCTCGCGGCCGCCGGTGCTGCGAACGCCGCTCGACCGGGGCGCCGCGTACGATACGTTCGAGCACCCGCCGCGCACCAGGCCCACTCACGGTCGCCGCGACATCCGCCACCATCATCGCACCGGGCCATGCGCCGCGCCCGGGAGGGGAGAGCACCGACGTGCCAGAGTCACCGACCGAACCCGATCGGAACCGGGCAGAACCGCCGGAACTCCCGCCCATCCCGACCCCGGCCGAGCTCGGCCTGGTCGACCCCGTGGCCGCGCCGGTGCCGCCCGCCGAGGCCGCTCCGGCTCCGACTTCCACGCCGTACGGAGCCCCCCTCGCCCCGCCGCCCGCGGGCGCACCCGTGGCACCCTCGCCCTACGCGGCACGATCGTCGTACGGAGCACCGGCGGCAACCTCGCCCTACGGGCCGGCACCCACAGCACCGGCCCCCGGGCAGCCGTCCGCCGGATCGTCGGTGGCTGCCGCGCCGTACGGACAGCCCGACTCCCCCACTCCCCCCGGCGCAGCAGGCCCCGGGGCATCAGGCCCCGGCGCCGACGAGCCGCGCAACACCCTCGGGCTGGCCGCGCTCATCGTCGGCCTCGTCGCGATCGTGCTCGCGGCGATCCCCTTCGCGGCGTTCGTCGCGTGGCTGCCCGCGCTCGGCGCGGTGGGCCTCGGCGTCGCGGCTCTCGTCTCGAAGCGCTCGAAGCGCAGAGGTCAGGGCGTCGCCGGCCTCGTGCTCGGCATCGTCGCGTTCCTGCTGGCGCTCATCATGAGCGTCGTCTCGGCGATCTGGTGGGCCACCTCCTCGATCGAGGCGGCGGTCGAGGGCGCGGGCTTCGACGCGTCCGGCGAGCCCTACGACGAGGGCGCCGCCCAGGACATGCAGGTCGTGCCCGGCACGACCGAGGGATACCGTGCCGACCCGTTCCCGATCGGCGAGACGGTCGAGGTGACGAACCTCGGCGAGCCGTACCTGTCGATCACGATCGACGAGCCCGATTACGACGCCGATGCGATCATCGAGGCCGAGAACGAGTTCAACGAGGCCGCCCCCGAGGGCTCCTCGTACGTGCTCGTTCCGGTCACCGTCGTCTACCACGATGACGCGAGCGCCCCCGGCGCCGCCGCATCGCCGTGGAGCGACGTGGTCGTCTCGTTCGAGACGTCCGACGGGCTGCTGGTCGACGAGGACTTCTCGGTGATCCCCCAGCCGTTCTTCGACCTCCCCGACCTGCAGCCGGGCGAGACGGGAACGGGCAACATGGCGTTCGTCGTACCCGATGACGCCGTCGATGACGGAACCTGGCTCGTCAACGTCGGCTGGCAGGCCGAGTTCCACTACGCCGCGAAGTAGGCCGAGCACGCCCTACGCGAGCGCGTGCTGGCTCCGCACGATCTCGGCGATGCGGTACTGATCCCACTTCTGCTTCGTCACGAAGAAGTCGTGCGAGAACCATCCGTCGCCCTTGGCCCAATGCAGTTCGACGTGGAAGTGCGGCAGGAGCCGCGCATCGAACCGCTGGCGGCTGCCCGTGCGCAGCCGGTCGGCGAGCACGACGAGGTCCATGCGCGTGCGCATGACGACCACTCGCCCGACGTTGCGCCGGATCACAGCCCACTCCTCGTCGGCTCGCGGGATCGCGGGCGTGTGCATGAGCACGAGCAGGCGGATCCGCTCGCCGTCGGCCGCCGCGGTGAGGGCGACGTTGCCGCCGTGGCTGTGCGCGTACACCGAGTCGAACTCGGTGAAGCCCTGCCGGGTGCGCCACACCGACAGGTCGCGCGCGCCGGCGTCGCGGTCGGCCTCCGAGAATCCGCCCGTCCAGATGAAGTACCCGGGCGCGTCGAACAGGTTCGCCGAGACCTCATCGCGGATGTGGTCGTGCAGCAGGGCTCCCGGCCGATACCACGGGTCGGTTCCGACCATGCCCCACGTGCCGTGCACGGTGACGCTGACCGGTTCGCCGTCGCCCGCACCGGCCGCAGCCGTGCCGGAGCCCTCGCCGGTCGCCTGCTCGATTCCGAGCGTCGCGTTCGCGATCGCACGCACGAGCGGGTCCTCGGAGTCGGTCGCCTCGAGGAGCGCTCCGGTCGCCGTCGCGAGCACGCTCTCCGAGAGGCGATGGAGCGCCGCGGCCGCGGCGACCCGTTCGAGCGGGTGCTCGCTGCGGAGGCACACGTTGAGCAGCACCGACAACGGGAGCACCGACTGCATTCTCTCGATGTCCTCCCACGCGATCTGCTTCGCCTCGACGGGCGGCGCCTCGGCACTGTCCGCGGTCCACAGCCCCGGCACCCGTGAGGCCAGGGCGGACTCGGTCAACCGGTCGAGGGCGAGCTCGTCGCTGAACGGCTCGGGCGACGGCGCGACCGGAACCATCGGAACCTCGAGCAGGGCCGCGTCGTCCTGCAGGTCGGAGACGTCGGCATCGCTGGCGAATGCGGCCATGCACATGAGCTGCGCCGCCCGCGAGGCGATCGCGCCGCGCCCCTCGGACTCGAACGCCGCGAAGCCGCGAACCGGCTCGGCCGACGAGTCGTCGATCGTCGCATCCGTCATCGTTCTCCCCTGATCGCACGGAACAGGGCCGATGCCGGACCCTGAACCGGAGCCTAGTGACGTCGCGACCCCACTGCCAGACTGACCGCATGGCGTTCACGACCAAGCGCATCTACGACCAGCCCGAGGCATCCGACGGCTGCCGCGTGCTCGTCGACCGGCTCTGGCCGCGCGGGGTGAGCAAGGTGCGCGCCGAGCTCGACGAGTGGGCGAAGGATGTCGCGCCGTCACCCGAGCTGCGCACCGAATGGCATCAGTCGGCCGACCGTGAGGCGACCTTCGACGGGTTCGCCGCGCGGTACCGGCACGAGCTCGACGAGAATCCGGCCGCCGAGGCGCTGCTCGCCCTCGGCCGCGCGCACGAACGCGTCACGCTGCTCTACGGTGCGCGCGACGAGCACGCCAACCACGCTCTCGTGCTGCTCGACTGGCTGGCCGGGCACGGGGCATCCGTCGAACCGCCGGTCGGGTAGCGCAGCCTCTCGAGACCCGCCCTCTTGCAGGTCTCGATACGGCGCCGGCGTGCCTACTCGACCGGCGACTCGGGCCGGCGCGCCTCCTCGACCGGCGAGGAGAGCGCGACGCGCGACTCCGCGAGCGTGAGGCCCGGCGCGGGCTGCTTCCAAAGCTGTCGCGTGACGACGAGCACCAGCACTGTCGCGGCGAGTAGGATCCAGCCCGGCCAGCCGAGCACGCTCCCCCAGATGCCGGCGCCGTCGGCGAGCGAGTCGGCGTCGGCGAAGATCAGGAACTGGGTCGTCGCCGTGTTGATCGCCCCGTGCGCGATGACGGCGGGCCAGACCGAGGCCGAGCGCAGGCGCATCCATCCGATGACGACGCCGGTGAGCACGCAGAAGGCGACCATGGCGAGCACGCCGAGCAGGTCGGTGCGCTGGTAGTTGTAGCCGAGCAGGATCAGCGGCGCATGCCAGAGGCCCCAGATCACGCCCGAGGCGAGCAGCGCCCACACCGTGCCGAGCGGTCGCAGCGCCGGCAGCAGCCAGCCGCGCCATCCGATCTCCTCACCGAACGCGGCGACGCTGTTGAGCGCGGTGAGGAACGGCAGCGACACGAGGGTCATCACCACGACGACGGATGCATCGATGGGCACCGCCTCGGCACCCGCGGCCTCGTTCAGTCCGTCGATCACGGCCTGCACGCCACTGAGTCCCACCAGGTCGACGCGGATGATGCCCATCGCGTGCCCGAGCAGCATCGCGAGGAACGGCAACGCCGTGAAGAACGCGAACGCGAGCCCGATGAACAGCCAGGTGCGCCCCGCCGGGCGGATCGGCGAGAGGCCGAGCGAGCGCGGGATGCTCGCCGGCCGCCGCACCCACAGCACGACCACCAGCGTCGCGAGGGCCGGGGTGAACATCATGGCGAGCGCGAGCAGTCCGAAGAGCGGATGCGCGAGCCCCTCGCCCGTGGTCCAGAGCGGCAGCGCGACGAGCCACGCCCCGACGAACGCGATGACGACAAACACGCCGACGGCGAGCCACGGCACGCGCGTCGGGATGATCGGGGCCGCTGCGGCGTTCTTGGCGCGCTGGCGGTCGGCGGCCGCGAGCCTGCGCGACGCCGGCGACAGGTCGGGCGCGGGCGGAGGCGCGGCGTTCACGTGGGCTGCGGCTGGAAGGGTCATGACTCCATGACAGCGGCTCGCGGCATCCGTTCGCATCAGCCGCGGGGCGGAGATGACCCCGTCGCGCGACGGAGACTGCGCCACGCCACAAGCCGACGGAGCGCCGCCCGGCTACGGCGCGAGCAGGAAGATCGGCGGCCAGCCCGTGTGCGCGTAGACGATGACGGCGAACACGACGGCGTCGAAGAGCATGTGCACCGTGAACACGTAGCCGAGCGACTTCGTGAGCTTGAACGTGTAGCCCTGGATCAGCGCGAACGGGATCGTGAGCAGCGGCCCCCACGACTGGTAGCCGAGCTCCCACAGGAACGACACGAACACGATCGACTGCAGCAGGTTCGCCTGCCACGACGGGAAGTGCCGGCGCAGCAGCACGAACACGGTGCAGATGAAGAACAGCTCGTCCCAGGTGCCGACCGCGATGACGCCGACGAGCAGGCGCCCGATCTCGTCGGGCTCGGTCACGGTCGGCCAGTTGCGGTAGACGCCCGAGGTGATGAAGTAGAACGGCAGGATCAGCCAGCCGGCGAGGGTCACGAAGATGAGGTAGAGCCACTGCGTGCGGTTCCAGCGCCGCCCGGTGCGCCAGGGGAAGCGGATCGTGCGCTCGCGGTACAGGAACCGCGAGATCAGGAACGGCACGAGCACCGCGAGGCCCAGCACGACGGCGAAGCGCACCATGCCGGCGTCGCTGAGGTCGGCCTTCATCGACGCCGTCGAGATGATCACCTGGCCGACGGCGATGAGCGCGAGGTCGGCGAGCAGGCGCTCGGTGCGCCCCGAGCGGTCGCAGAGCCACGCGACCACGAGTCCGACGGCGAGCATCGCGTATCCCGCGATCGGCAGCAGGAACCCGAACAGCAGCACCGCGGCGCCGCACACGAGCAGCGCCGGCACGAGGGCGATCGGATGCGTCCGCAGCGCGGCGACGTCGGCGGTGTCGGCGACGGTGGTGCGCGGCATCCGTCGGCCCTACTCGTCGTCGGCGAGCGCGCCGCGGCGCACGGCCTCGACCCATCGCGTGAGGAAGACCGCGCCGGCCTCGTCGTGGATCAGGTCGCCCGCCGTCAGCACGGGGTAGCCGGTGGCGGGGATGCCGTCGGCCGGGCGCACGTCGACGTGGCGCACGGACTCACCCCGCTCGTGCAGCCAGTCGGCCATGGCGTAGTCGCCGCGCGAGTCGCCGACGGTGCGCCAGTGCTGCGGGCGGATGCCGCGCTCCTCGAGGAGTGCGACGGCCCGCTCGGCGCCGAGGTCCTTGCCGAGGCGCACCGATTCGATGTCGGTGGAGATGATCGTGGGGTCGATGCGCCACTGCACGCGCCCCGCGGCATCCGGTCGCTCACGCCCCTCGCGCACCGTGCCGAACCCGCGTGCCGCGAGCGCGTCGTGGGCATGGTCGTCGAAGCCCGGCTGCGCCGCGAGGTAGGCATCGGATGCCACGTGCACGTGCTGCTCGACCGACACCATGGCCCGCTTCGTCTCGTCGAAGAACCCGAACTCGTCGAAGTGGTCGCCGACGTAGTCGCGCATCGCGTCGGAGAACTCGGTCGGCATCGCGAGGTCGAGGTCGACGAAGACCTCGCCGAGGCCGTTTCGGTCGATCGCCGCCCAGACCGCGCCCTTCTCGCAGATCGCCCAGATCGGGGCGCCCGGCTCGATGCCCGCCGCGAGCATCGGCGGCACGACCTGCTCGGCGATGAACGCGTCGGAGCGGCCCGTGTTGAAGATCACGGGGATGCCGGCGTTCGCGAGCGCGGCGAGGTCGCGAGCGATCGACGGGATGGCGATCGAGCGCGTCACCGGGCTGGCGATCGGCCCGTCGACGTCGAGCAGGAGTCCGAGCAGCGGGGTCGGGTGCGGGGTCGAGGTCGAGGTCGAGGTCACCTGTCCAGCCTATGCGGCCGTCGCACCGCACGCCCCGCGGCCGGACGCTGAGCGCCCGACCCTTTCGCGACCCGCGCGCCGTTTCGCCGAGATGTCGCAGGCAGGTGCGAGCATCGACGCATGCCGACGATCGTTCCGCCCTACCTGCTCGACCGCATCGCCGAGACCGCCGGCGCGCGGTACCCGCTCGCCGCCGAGGCCGCCCGCAGGGCGCTGCTGCGCGAACCTCCGGCGCACCTCGGGCCGCTGGTCGCGCCCGACCTGCCCGACCTGCCGAGCGCCCTGCCCGATGCGCCGTCGCAGCCAGACCGACGCATCTCCGACGCCGAGGGGCGCGAGGTGCTGCCCGGGCGCCTCGTGCGCCGCGAGGGCGAGCGTGCGACGGGCGACGAAGCCGTCGACGACGCCTACGACGGCCTCGGCGACACCCATCGCATGTTCGACCGCGTGTTCTCGCGCGACTCGATCGATGCCCAGGGCATGCCCCTCGAGGCCACCGTGCACTTCGGCGAGGCGTACGACAACGCCTTCTGGGACGGCGAGCGCATGGTGTTCGGCGACGGCGACGGCGAGATCTTCCGTGGCTTCACCGACTCGCTGAGCGTCATCGGGCACGAGCTCGCGCACGGCGTCACCGAGCACACCGCGAAGCTGCGCTACCAGGGGCAGTCGGGCGCGCTGAACGAGCACGTCTCCGATGCCTTCGGGGCACTCGTCGAGCAGTACGCCCTCGGGCAGGACGCCGAGGCCGCGACCTGGCTCATCGGCGAGGGCATCTTCACCGAGGCGGTGCAGGGTCGCGCGCTGCGCTCTATGCTCGAACCCGGCACGGCCTACGACGACGACGTGCTCGGCCGCGACCCGCAGCCGGCGCACATGCGCGACTACATCGAGACGGCCGAAGACAACGGCGGCGTGCACCTGAACTCGGGCATCCCCAATCGCGCGTTCGCGCTCGCCGCACGGCAGCTGGGCGGGTTCGCCTGGGAGCACGTCGGCCGCATCTGGTACGACACCCTGACGTCGGGTCGGCTCACGCAAGACGCGACGTTCGAGCAGTTCGCCGACGAGACGCTCCGGCAGGCCGGGCTCCGCTTCGGCGAGGAGTCCCGCGAGGCCGACGCGGTGCGCGAGGGCTGGCAGCAGGTGGGGGTGCTGGCAGCGACCGCACAGGGGTAGCCTTCGACGCATGGACGTCTTCGTGGCCCGCAGCGGTGGCCTTGCCGGCATCCGCCTGACGTGGCATGTGCGGGTCGACGATCAGCCCGATGCCGACGACTGGTTCGTGCTCATCGAGGAGATCCCGTGGGACGACGTGCCTCCGGCTCCGGCCGAACCCGATCGATTCACCTGGGACATCCGGTGCGAGCCCGCCGACGAGCAGCCGCCCGCGGCGAGCACCACCACGCAGAAGGCGGCCGAGGTCACCCTCGCCGAGCGTCAGCTCACGGGGCCGTGGCGCCAACTGGTCGACCGGGTTCGCGAGACGACGGAGCCGAAGCGCGAAGCGCCGCGAGCACCCCGATCGAGATGAGCAGCTGCGCCGCGAGGTAGGTGGCCATGACCGTGACGTCGTGCAGCGCGAACTCGTATCCGGGCAGGAACCTGCCGAGGCCGAGCACCGAGTCCGACGCGACGAAGAGCGCGCCGCCGACCGCCATGATGCGGCCGTGACTCGCGGCGAACGTCGCCATGAGGCCGAGCACGAGTCCGTACAGCGCGACCGGCACGAGCAGCCCACCGGTGTGCGGGCCGAGCAGCGCGACGAAGCCGACGAACCAGGCCGCGTAGACGAGCGTCCACAGCGGAGGCCGGCGCCTGCCTCCGGGCGACCGGCGGCCCGGCATCCGCAGGAACACGGTGATGTAGGCGACGTGGGCGAGCAGGAACGCCCCGAGCCCGACGACGAACATGCCCGGGAACGACAACGCCACGTCGCCGGCCCACGAGAGCCCGATCGCGAGCAGCAGCAGCCATGGCACCCTGAGCGCCGACCGGCGGGCGGCGAGCACGACGCCCAACGCGAGCAGCGGCATGAGCAGCGCCTTGGTCGCCGTGACCGACCAGTCCGGCCCGGTCTCGAGGAGCAGGAGGTGAACGGCGCACAGCACGAGGTAGGGAGTGAACGTCATCGGCACCCGGCGATCGTAGCCGCGCGGATGCCGCACGCCGACCGTTCGGTTCGAGAGCGACACCCGTTCGGCTCCGCGAGGGCTCGCGATCAGCGCTTTCGCACAAACGCCGCGGAGATCCGCCCCGTCCGGCGCGCGCACGACGAAGGCCGTCGGCGAGCGCCGACGGCCTTCGGGTGGTGCGGGTGGTGCGGTGTCGCTCGGCTCAGCTCACGCCGAGCAGGTCGATCACGAAGATCAGGGTCTGGCCCGAGAGGCGGTGTCCGCCGCCGGCGGGACCGTAGGCCTTGTGCGGCGGCACGACGAGCTTGCGGCGACCGCCGACCTTCATGCCGGGGATGCCCTCCTGCCAGCCGGCGATGAGCGCCTGCAGGGGGAAGTTGACCGACTGGTTGCGGCTCCATGAGGAGTCGAACTCGTCGCCGGTGTCGTACTCGACCCCGAGGTAGTGCACGTCGACCGTGGAGCCGGGGGTGGCCTCGGCGCCGTCGCCGATGACGATGTCCTCGATGACGAGGTCTGCGGGGGCCGGGCCCTCGGGCGCGTCGATCTCGGGCTTGCTGTTCGTGTCAGTCATGCATCCATCCAATCGGAGGCGACGAGTCCGGACAAGCGTCCACCCCCCTCTTGCGCTGACTGCGAACATGTCGCACTCTGGATGCCTGAGAACTCGTCGCCCCGCAGAGTCGTCGGCATTGCCACACCGCAGGGCGGCGAGTTTCTCTATGTCCGGCTCTGCTGACGGGGCGCCGGCGGCATCCGCGTCACGACCCCATGAGCCGCGATCTGATCAGGAACCGCACGCCCTCCGGCGCCTCGACCGAGAACCCGCTGCCGCGCCCCTTCACGACGTCGACCGTGAGGTAGGTGTGCCGCCAGTAGGCGAACTGCTCGGTCGACATCCAGAACGGCACCACGCGCGGCTCGCCCGAGCCGCCGGCATCCACCGCCCCGAGGTCGAGCTCGCCGAGCAGCACATCGGCGTCGCTCGTGATGAAGTCGCCGGCCGGGTAGCACATGGGCGAACTGCCGTCGCAGCATCCGCCCGACTGGTGGAACATGAGCGGGCCGTACCTGCCCCACAGCATCACGAGCAGGTCGGATGCCGCGGGCGAGAGTTCGACCCGCGGCATCCGCTCCCCCGCCACCGTGATCGAGGCGACGATCCTGCCAAGGGGCTTGAGCCCCGGCGTCTCAGCACTCATCACGGCACCCGGATCAGAAGAACCCGAGCGGGTTCTCGTTGTAGCTGACGAGGAGGTTCTTCGTCTGCTGGTAGTGGTCGAGCGCGGCCTTGTTGTTCTCGCGGCCGATGCCCGACGACTTGTAGCCGCCGAACGCCGCGCCGGCGGGGTACGCGTGGTAGTTGTTCACCCAGACGCGACCGGCCTGGATGTCGCGGCCGGCCCGGTACGCCTCGTTGCCGTTGCGGCTCCAGACACCCGCGCCGAGCCCGTAGAGCGTGTCGTTCGCGATCTCGATGGCGTCGGCGTAGTCGGTGAAGCTCGTCACGGCGACGACCGGGCCGAAGATCTCCTCCTGGAACAGCCGCATGCGGTTCTGGCCCTCGAAGATCGTGGGCTGCACGTAGTAGCCCTCGCTGAGGTCGCCGCCGAGATGGGCCCGCTCGCCGCCGAGCAGCAGCTTCGCGCCCTCCTGCTTGCCGATGTCGATGTAGCTGAGGATCTTCTCGAGCTGGTCGTTCGACGCCTGCGCGCCGACCTGCGTCTCGGTGTCGAGCGGGTTGCCCTGCTTGGCGAGCTTCGTGCGCTCGATCGCGTCGTCGAGGAACGAGTCGTAGATCGACTTCTGGATGAGCGATCGGCTCGGGCAGGTGCACACCTCGCCCTGGTTGAACGCGAACAGGCTGAAGCCCTCGAGGGCCTTGTCGTAGAAGGTGTCGCGCTTGTCGGCGACGGACTCGAACACGATGTTCGGGCTCTTGCCGCCGAGCTCCACGGTCGAGGGGATGATGTTGTTCGACGCGTACTGCAGGATGAGGCGGCCGGTCGTGGTCTCGCCCGTGAACGCGATCTTGCGGATGCGGTTCGACGAGGCGAGCGGCTTGCCGGCCTCGACGCCGAAGCCGTTCACGACGTTGACGACGCCCGGCGGCAGGATGTCGGCGATGAGCTCCATGAGCACGAGGATCGAGGTCGGCGTCTGCTCGGCGGGCTTCAGCACGACGGCGTTGCCCGCGGCGAGCGCCGGCGCGAGTTTCCACACGGCCATGAGCAGCGGGAAGTTCCACGGGATGATCTGCCCGACCACGCCGAGCGGCTCGTGGAAGTGGTAAGCCACGGTGTCCTCGTCGAGCTGCGTGAAGCTGCCCTCCTGGGCACGGATCAGGCTCGCGAAGTACCGGAAGTGGTCGCTCGCGAGCGGAAGGTCGGCGTTCAGCGGCTCGCGGATCGACTTGCCGTTGTCCCACGTCTCGGCGACGGCGAGCAGCTCGAGGTTCGCGTCGATGCGGTCGGCGATCGCGTTCAGCACCTCTGCGCGCTTCGTGGTGCTCGTTCGGCCCCAGGCCGGCGCGGCCTTGTGCGCGGCGTCGAGCGCGGCGTCGATGTCGGCTGCCGTGCCGCGGGCGACCTCGGTGAACGGGCGTCCGTTCACGGGCGAGATGTTCTCGAAGTAGGCGCCCTCCTTGGGCTTGACCCACTCGCCGCCGATGAAGTGCTCGTATCGCGGCTTGAATTCGATCAAAGCGCCGGCAGTGCCCGGCGCGGCGTACACGGTCATCGTGTCTCCTCGTGACGTCGTTGTCGTGCCCGGCGTGGTCGTTCGTGCCGAGTGCGCGTCACGCTACGCGCGCGCCCGTTGCGACCGGGTTGCCCGAGGGTTGCAGGTGCGTTGCAACTCCCGTCGTCGGGCGAGCGGATGCCGCGGGCTCAGCTTTGGGCGGCTTCGAGGCGCTCGAGGTGCGCCACGACCGACGCCCGGCGCGGCGAGCGCGGGGGCAGCACGCCGAGGAGTGCCCGCCAGACGGCGGCGTCCTGACGGTTCTCGTCGCGGTCGGCGTAGGTGGCGAGGACGTCGGCCGCGGCATCCGACAGCATGGATTCGCGGAGCCGCCCCGCGAGCTCATCGCGGATCTCGACGATGCCGGGCGCCGTCGAGGATGGCAGCACGGGTCCCGCGTACCGTTCGGCCGCGCGCCGCAGCGACCCGCGCGCGAGCAGGTCGGCGACCGCGATGGCGTCGAGGTCGACCTCGCGGGCGAGGCGATAGGGGCGCGACTCGAGCGGCGGTTCGCCGGCCGCCTCGAGCACGCGGCGGAGGCGCACGAGTTCGGCGCGCACGGTCACGGGCGACACGTCACGGTCGGACAGCAGCGTTGCGAGCCGTTCGGCGCCGAGTCCGCGCGGATGCCACGCGAGCAGGGTGAGGATCTCGGCGTGACGCGGGCTGAGCTCGACCGCGCCGAGGCGAGGGCGGCGCTGACCGAGCACGGAGAGGGCCGTGCGAGCCGGCTGCGGCGCGACCGCACGCGGGCGCGGCCGGCGGATCGTGGCCCGCGCACTCGACTCGAGGCGGGCGATGCGCAGCTCGGCCTCGACGGCGGCGACCGTCGCCGAGACGAGCGAGAGCGTGTGGGGCGCGACCGCGAGGTCGGTGCCGGTGATGTCGATGACGCCGAGCAGTTCGCCCGTCGCGGGGTCGTGCACGGGCGCCGCAGTGCAGCTCCAGGGGTGCACCATACGGTTGTAGTGCTCGGCGCCGCGGATCTGCACGGCGCGGTCGAGCGCGAGCGCCGTGCCGGGCGCGCTCGTGCCGACGCTCGCCTCCGACCAGTCGGCGCCCGCGACAAAGAGCATGTCCTCGGCACGGCGACGCAGGCCGGCGTCGCCCTCGACCCAGAGCAGCCGGCCGTGGGCGTCGCCGATCGCGACGACCAGCCCAGACTCGTCGGCGCCCTCGATGAGCAGGCGACGGATGACGGGCATCACCGGTGCGAGCGCGTGCGCGGAACGGTAGTCGCTGAACGCGCCCTCATCGAGGTCGATGCGCGGCAACGCCCGGTCGGGATCGATGGCACCGCGGATGGCTCGCTCCCACGACTCCCGCACGACGGGCCGCAGCACGGGCGACACGGAGCCGGCCGCGATCGCGTCGTCCTGCAGGTGCAGCAGCCGATCGCGCAGCAACGAACTCTGCGGGTACTGCGGCACGGGCATGCCGACTCCGATCGCCGTCAATCAGGATGCGGCAATCCTACGTCGCCATGCCGCCGAACGGCAGGCCCCGGCGAGCACCCTCGCCTCGTCCGGCGTTCAGTACCGCTGACCTGCGATCGCCCGTCGATCGGCGGCGACGAGGTCGAGCAGCTCGCGCTCGTCGGCGATGCGTCGGGCGTCGGCCCGACCGGTGACGATGGCCTGTCGGGTGAACGCCAGGCGCGTGGAATCGGCGATGAAGCGCTCGACCTGCTCGGTGCGCGGCGGAACCTGCGCGCGAGCCCACGCCAGTGCGGCGCTGCGCCCCGCGGGCGAGGCGAGTCCCTCGACCTCGTCGGGGTTGAACCAGCCCGCGGCCGCGTAGTCGAGCAGCCGGTCGCGGGTGATGCGACGCTCCTGGCGGCGCAGCACCACGGTGACGACGATCGCCGCGACGAAGATCGGCACCTGCACGAGCAGGTAGAGCGCCACGGCGTCGGAGGCGAACGTGAGCGAGCCGTTCCAGAGCGCGTGCAACGCGATCGCGCAGGCGAGGCCGCCGAGGAACCACAGCAGGATGCCGGGGCCGCGCGTGCGCCGCGCGCCGAGGCCGATCGCGAGGCCGGTGCACGCGGTGAACAGCACATGCGCGAAGGGCGAGAACAGGCCGCGCACGACGAAGGTCGCCCCGAGTGCGGCTCCCCCGCCCTCGATGAGCGCCGAGCCGAAGTAGAGGATGTTCTCGGTGAACGCGAACCCGGCCGCGACGGTCGCGGCGTAGACGAGCCCGTCGACCGGCCCGTCGAAGTGGCTGCGCGAGAAGGTGAAGAGCAGCAGCACGCCGAGGCCCTTCGCGACCTCCTCGACGAGGGGCGCCTGCACGACCGCCTGCATCGCCTCGTCGGGGCCCGTCGAGAGCGCGAACGCCATGGCCAGCTGCACGCCCGAGTCGACGATGAGCGCGATCGCGACCGAGACGGCCGCGCCCCAGAGGAACGCGAACCACAGGGCCCAGCGCGGCTCGGGCTCCCAGCGGTCGATCCAGCGCACGGCGAGCAGCACGATCGTGAGCGGTACCAGTGCGAGCAGGCTGCCGATCACGAGCGTGGAGATGCCGAGCGCGGTCGCGAAGTAGGCGATCACGAGCACGCCGACGAGCACGGCGACGGTGATGCCGATCGGCGCGAACAGCCCGGCGCCGCGACGCGGCGGCGGGGCCGACGACGGCAGGAACGTCTGGGGCGACGGCCCCGGGTTCAGCACGGGTCCTGGCTGCGACGAGCCGGGCACTGGCTGGGTCATCGGCGCTCCTCGGGGGTCGTGGGCGTCATCTCGGTCTCCTCGAACATCACGCCGGGATTCAGGATGCCGGTCGGGTCGAACAGCGCCTTGATGCCGCGCTGCAGGTCGTACTGGTCTTCGCCCAGTTCGTCGGCGAGCCAGCGCCGCTTCAGCACGCCGACGCCGTGCTCGCCCGTGAGCGTGCCGCCGAGCGCCACCGCCTCGCGGAACATCGCGTCGGCCGCGGCCCACACGTGCTCGGGCACCTCGCCGGGGTCGCCGTCGAACACGAAGTTCGGGTGCAGGTTTCCGTCGCCGGCGTGCGCCAGGGTCGGGATCTCGAGACCGTGCTCGGCGCCGATGCGCTCGATCGCCCGGAACATCTCGGGCAGGCGCGAGCGCGGCACCGCCACGTCTTCGATGAGCACCCGCCCACGCGCAGCGAGCGCGCCGTGCCACGCACGACGGATCGCGACGAGCCGCTCGCCCGACGCGGCATCCGTCGACCGGCTCACGCGACCGCCGGCCTCGGCGAAGGTCGTGGCGATCGAGTCGGCCTCGGCGCCGGCGCCGGCCTGGTCGGTCTGGGCCAGCAGGAATGCCTCGCCCGGAGCGAGGGTCGCGAGCGGGGTTCCGGCGAGGGCGTCGGCACCGAGGTGGTCGGCCACGCGCGCGATGCCGGCGGAATCCATGAGCTCGAGCATCGCGGGCCGCACGCGCGAGGCCGTGACGGCGGCGGATGCCGCGGCCGCCGCCTCGACGTCGGGGAACGCCGCCGCGATCGTGACGACCTCGCCGCCAGGAAGCGGCCTCAGGCGCACCGTGGCCTCGACGATGATGCCGAGCGTGCCCTCGGAGCCGGTGAGCAGTGCCGTGAGGTCGTAGCCGGTGACTCCCTTGACCGTGCGATGGCCGGTGCGCAGCAGCCGCCCGTCGGCGAGCACCACGGCGAGCGCGAGCACCGACTCGCGCGTGACGCCGTACTTCGCGCAGAGCAGTCCGCCGGCGTTCGTCGCGATGTTGCCGCCGATCGACGAGATCGCGCGGCTCGCGGGGTCTGGCGCATACCAGAGGCCGAGGGGCGCGACGGTGTCGGCGAGGTCGCCGTTCAGCACGCCGGCCTCGACGACCGCGAACTCGTCGGCCTCCGAGACCTCGAGGATGCGGTTCAGGCCCGAGAGGTCGAGCACGAGGCATCCCGCACTCGCGATCGCGCCGCCCGCGAGGCCGGTGCCCGCGCCGCGCACGACCACCGGCGTCGACGTCGAGTGCGCGATGCGCATGACGGCCTGCACGTCGTCGACGGATGCCGCGTGCACGACGGCGAGCGCCCGGCTCGCGCCGCGCCAGCCCGAACGGTCTTCGCGCACGGCATCGAGGTCGGCGGGCGCCGTCGAGACCCGGGCGCCGAGGGCGTCGGTGAGCGCGGAGAGGACGTCGAGCGGCATGCGGCCCAGCCTATTGGCACCCGCTGATGTCCGATTCCCGCCGATCGATGTCGGTCGGGCGTGCGAGGGTTGGGGCATGCCCAGTTCCACCGTCGCCCCGCGGCCGCTCAGCCACACGTCGGTCGCCGACCCCGAGTTCTCCGAGCGCTACCGCGCCATGCAGGCCCGCGACGCCCGGTTCGACGGGCAGTTCATCACCGGCGTGCACTCCACCGGCATCTACTGCCGTCCGAGCTGCCCCGCGGTCGCGCCGAAGCCCACGAACGTGACCTTCTACCTCACCGCGGCCGCGGCGCACGAGGCGGGCCTCCGCGCGTGCAAGCGCTGCCTGCCCGACGCCGTGCCTGGCTCCCCCGAGTGGAATCTGCGCGACGACCTCGCGGCGCGCGCCATGCGACTCATCGCCGACGGCGTCGTCGAGCGCGACGGGGTTCCCGGGCTCGCCGCACGCCTCGGCTACACGCCCCGCCACCTCACGCGCGTGCTCACCGCCGAACTCGGCGCTGGCCCGCTCGCCCTCGCCCGCGCGCACCGGGCGCAGACCGCGCGGGCGCTGCTCACCTCGACCTCGCTGCCGGTGGCCGATGTCGCGTTCGCGTCGGGGTTCGGCAGCATCCGCCAGTTCAACGACACGATCCGCGAGGTCTACGAGCGCAGTCCCCTCGAGGTGCGGGCGGCGGCGCGCGTGCACGAGCGAGCTGCTGGGGGCGGCGATCGGCCGGCATCCTCTGGCTCCGTCGACCTCACCAGACCCGGCCCGAACGGCATCGTCGTCGTTGCGGGCGCCGAGCCTGCTGCGGGCGCCGACCCGGGCGCGGGCGTCGTGCGCCTGCGTCTGCCCGCCCGCCCGCCGTTCGACGCGGCCGGCGTGTTCGGTTGGCTCGCGGCGCGCACGGTCACGGGCGTCGAGGCGTCGACCCTGACGGCTGACGGTGCGCCGAGGTTCCGGCGCACCCTGCGACTGCCCGGCGGGCCCGCGCTCGTCGCGTTCGCCCCGGGCGGCGACGCCGGCTCGCCCAGCATCGAGATCGAGGCCCGCCTCACGGGCCTCGCCGACCTTCCGCCGCTCGTGGCGAGGGTGCGGCGCCTCTTCGACCTCGACGCCGATGCCCTCGCGATCGACGGCGCCCTCGCGGCGGAGCCCGCGTTCGCGGCCTCGGTCGCCGCCGTGCCCGGCATCCGCGTGCCCGGATGCCTCGACCCGCACGAGCTGGTGTTCCGGGCGCTCATCGGGCAGCAGATCTCGGTCGCCGCGGCGCGCACCGCCCTCGGTCGACTCGCCACCGAACTCGGCGAGCGCGTCGCGGGCGACGAGGCGTTGGGCTTGCTGTTCCCCGACGCGGCGGCAATCGCCGAACACGGCGCCGACGTGCTGCGCGGGCCGGCGGCACGCATCCGCACCATCGTCGACGTCGCGGCCCGTCTCGCGTCGGGCGACCTCGTCGTCTCGTCCGATCGCGAGCGACACGACCTCGAGGCTCGCCTGCTCGAGATCCCCGGCATCGGCCCGTGGACCGCAGGCTACGTCGCCATGCGCGTCACGGGTGCACCCGATGTGCTGCTCACCGGCGACCTCGCGCTCCGCAATGGCGCCGCGAACCTCGGACTCCCCCGCGAACCGCGCGAACTCGCCGCCTACGGCGCCCGCTGGGCGCCCTGGCGCAGCTATGCATCGATGCACCTGTGGCGCTCCGCCTGAAAGATCGGATGTCTACGGTCGGCCGCGCTACGATGCACGCATGGCGGTCACCGATGAAGCAATCCTGAAGATCAAGGAGATGATCCTCGCCGGCGAGCTCGCGCCCGGAGATCGCCTCCCACCCGAGAAGGAGCTCAGCGACCGGCTCGGACTCTCCCGCTCGTCGCTCCGCGAGGCCGTCAAGGCACTCGAGGTCATCCGCGTGCTCGACGTGCGCCGTGGCGACGGCACGTACGTCACGAGCCTCGAGCCGCGCCTGCTCCTCGAGGCGATGTCCTTCGTCGTCGACCTGCACGACGACCAGTCGGTGCTCGAGATCTTCGCGGTTCGCCGCATCCTCGAGCCCGCCGCAGCGTCGCTCGCCGCCCGAAATGCCGACGCCGAGACCATCGAACGCCTGCGCGGGGTGGTCACGAGCGTCGACGAGGCGACCGATGTCGAGGGCCTCGTGACGCACGACCTCGAGTTCCACCGCGGCATCGCCGAAGCGACCGGCAACGCCTACCTGGCGAGCCTCATCGACTCGCTCTCGGGGCACACCGTGCGCGCGCGAGTCTGGCGCGGCATCACCGAAGAGAACGCGGTCGACCGCACCCTGCACGAGCACCACGCGATCCTCGACGCGATCGGGGCGGGCGACGCCGACCTCGCGCAGGCGCTCACCGTCGTGCACGTCAGCGGCGTCGAGCAGTGGCTGCGTTCGGCCCTCTGACCCGGGGCCGACGCGGCGCGACGGCAACGGCCGAAGGGGCGCCGACTCGCGTCGACGCCCCTTCGCTCACCTGCCGGTCTACTCGTACAGGACGGCCTGGATCTCGTCGTCGTCGATGTTCGTCGAGTCGTACCAGTAGAAGCCCGTGTCGATGGTCTTCGGAAGGTCCTTGCCGTCGATCGCCTCGACGGCGGCCTTGACGGTCTCGTAGCCGATGCCGACGGGGTTCTGCGTGATCGCGCCGACCATGAGGCCATCGCGGATCGCGTCCATCTGGGCCTTGCCGGAGTCGAAGCCGACGACCGCGAGGGTCGCGGGGTCGATGCCGAGCTCCTTCACGGCCTGGACGACACCGATCGCCGATCCCTCGTTCGAGCCGTAGATGCCGGCGAGGTCGGGGTTCGCGGCGATGATCGCCTTGGCGAGGTCGGCCGACTTGGCCTGGTCGCCGCCGCCGTACTGGATGTCGACGATCTCGATGTCGGGCTCGTTGTCCTCCATGTACTGCACGAAACCGTCGCGGCGCTCCTGGCCCGTGACCGACGTCTGGTCGTGCACGACCAGGGCGACCTTGCCCTTGTGGTCGACGGCCTCGGCCATGTGCTTCGCGGCCTCGGCTGCAGCGGCGAGGTTGTCGGTCGCGGCCGTGGTCAGCGGGATGTCGCTGTCGACGCCGGAGTCGAACGCGATCACGGGGATGTTCGAGTCCTTCGCCTGCTGCAGCAGCGGGCCGGCGGCCTGGCTGTCGAGCGCGGCGAATCCGATGGCGGCCGGGCTCTTGTCGAGGGCGGTCTGCAGCATCTGGATCTGCTGGTCGACGTCGGCTTCGGTGTCGGGACCCTCGAACGTGATCTCCACGTCGAACTCGTCTGCCGCCTGCTCGGCGCCGGCCTTGACGGCCTGCCAGAACTGGTGCTGGAACCCCTTCGAGACGAGGGCGACGTAGGGCTTGTCGCCGCTGCCGCCGTCTGATCCGGATCCGCTGTCGCCCCCGTCGCTCGCGCATCCTGCGAGCACGAGTGCCGTGATGGCCGCGCCGACGACGGCGCCGACCATGCGCTTCTTGAACATGTTCACTCCTTTGTGTCTGTGTTTCGGGTGTTGCAGGTCTCCGGGTGCCCGGAGTGGTTGGTGGTGCGGGTGGGACGCGCGGACTCAGGCCCGCCGACGCCGCAGCATGTCGAGGTACACGGCGACGAGGATCACGATGCCGACGGCGACCGACTGCCACTCCTGCGGCACCGAGATGATGCGCAGGCCGTTGGTCAGCACGGCCATGATGAGCGCGCCGATGACGGTGCCGACGATCGACCCCTTGCCGCCCTGCAGCGAGGTGCCGCCGATGACGACCGCGGCGATCGCCTCGAGCTCGAGGCCCATGCCGCCGGTCGGCTGCGCCGACGAGAGTCGCGAGGCGCTCAGCACGCCGGCGAGCCCGACGAACAGGCCGGCGAGGGTGTAGATGATGATCTTCCACCGGCGCACGTTGACCCCCGAGAGCGCCGTCGCCGCCTCGTTGGAGCCGATCGAGAAGGTGTAGCGGCCGAGGATCGTCTTGGAGAGCAGCACCGCGGCGACCACGATCATCACGATGAAGATCGCCACTCCCATCGGGAATCGGATTCCGGGGATGATCGACAGGTTCATGATCGACTGGAAGTCGGGCGTCTCCGAGAAGTAGATCGGCTTCGTGCCCGAGATCACGAGCGAGAGCCCGGCGCAGATGAGCATCATGCCGAGCGTCGCGATGAAGGGCGGGATGCCGAGCACCGAGACGTTCACGCCGTTCACGAGCCCGATGAGCCCGCCGAACAGGATCGTCGCGAGCACGCCCGCCCAGAGCGGCCAGCCGAGGTAGGTGAGGAACACGCCCGCCATCACGCCCGAGAGCACCATCCCGGTGCCGATCGAGAGGTCGATGCCGCCCGTGATGATGACGAACGTCGTTCCGAGCGCGAGGATGCCGGTCACGGTCGCCGCAGTGAGGATCGACACCAGGTTGTTCGTCGTGAAGAAGTGCGGGCTCGCGAGCGAGAAGACGAGCACGATGAGGATGAGGCTGGCGAACGCGAGCACCTGCTGCAGCGACCCGCGCAGGCGCGCGAATCGGGGGGCGCCCTTGTCGATCGACGCGAACGCGGTGGTGGAGGGGGACCGATCCGACTTCGGCGGCGTCACGGTGGGGCTGGTCATGCGATCGTTCCTTCGCTCGAGAATCGGGTTGCGTAGTCCATGAGGTTCTCCTGCGTGGCATCCGCATTGTCGAGGATCGCCGTGAGGCGCCCTTGGGCCATGACGGCGATGCGGTCGGAGAGGCGGAGCACCTCGGGCAGTTCGGAGGAGATCATGATGATGGCCTTGCCCTGCTCGGCGAGGCCCTTGAGCAGTGCGTAGATCTCCTCCTTCGCGCCCACGTCGATGCCACGGGTCGGCTCGTCGAAGATGAGCACGTCGCAGTCCTTCGCGAGCCACTTGGCGATGACGACCTTCTGCTGGTTGCCGCCGGAGAGGTTCTGCACGAGCTGCGCGCTCGAGGGCGTCTTGATGCGGAGCTTGTCGATGTATTCGCGGCCGGTGGCCTCGATGCGGGCGTCGCTCACGAACCCGAGGGCCGAGGTGTAGTCGCGCAGTGCCGAGAGCACGATGTTCTCCCGCACGCTGCGCTCGAGGAGCACGCCGAGGTGCTTGCGGTCCTCGGAGAGGTAGCCGATGCCGTGCTTGGACGCCTCGGCGGGATTGCCGATCGAGACCGGCCGGCCGTGCACCCGGATCTCGCCGGAGTCGCGCGCGTCGGCGCCCACGATCGCACGGGCGACCTCGGTGCGGCCGGCGCCCATGAGCCCGGCGAAGCCGAGGATCTCGCCGGCGTGCACCTCGAAGCTCACGTCGCGCAGGAGCGACCGTGTCGAGAGGCCCGCGACGGCGAGCACCGGGGCCCCGTCGTGGGCACGTACCGAGGGCCGCTGCTCGCCGGAGATCTCACGGCCGACCATGAGCGAGATGACCTCGCGCTGGTCGGTCTCGGTCGTCACGCGGCTGCCGACGTTGCGACCGTCGCGGAGCACCGTGATGCGATCGGAGATGCGGTTGAGCTCCTCCAGGCGGTGCGAGATGTAGATGACCCCGGTATCGGGACGCCGGAAGCGTCCGATGAGTTCGAAGAGCACGTCGACCTCGGCGTCGTTCAGCGCCGCGGTCGGCTCGTCCATGATGAGCACCTTCGCCTCGAACGAGAGGGCCTTGGCGATCTCGACCATCTGCTGCTTGGCGACCGTGAGGTTCTCGACCCGCTCGCTCGGGTCGAGCGCGAGCCCGAGCCCTTCGAAGAGCTTGCGCGCGCGGCGGTTGAGGCTGCGCTCGTCGAGGAAGAACCCGGCGGCGCGCTGCTCGCGCCCGATGAAGATGTTCTGCGCGACCGTGAGGTCGGGCATGAGATTGAACTCCTGGTGGATGATCGAGATGCCGAGCTCCTGCGCGTGCTTCGGCCCTTCGATCGCGATCTCCTCGCCGTCCAGGCGGAAGGTGCCGGCGTCGGGCGTGTAGATGCCCGCGAGCAGCTTCATGAGGGTGGACTTGCCTGCGCCGTTCTCGCCGACGAGGGCGAGCACTTCGCCGTGGTGCAGCTCGAGGCTCACGTCGTCGAGCGCCTGCACGCCGGGGAATCCCTTGCTCACTCCGCGCAGGTCGAGCAGGGGCACGGATGTCTCGGCCGCGGTCATACCGGCACCTCGCCGATACGCACGCCGCGCCAGGTGTACTCCTCGATGGACGCGCGATGCATCTCGGTGCCGGCCCCGGGGGCCTCGGGCACGAGGTAGCGCCCGCGCTCGACGACGACCGGAGTGACGAAGTGCTCGTGCAGGTGGTCGACGAACTCGACCATGCGGCCCTCCATCGTGCCCGAGACGGCGACGAAGTCGAACATCGAGAGGTGCTGCACGGCCTCGCACAAGCCGACGCCGCCGGCGTGCGGGCAGACCGGCACGCCGAACTTCGCCGCGAGCAGCAGGTTGGCGATGTTCTCGTTCACCCCGCCGACGCGGGTCGCGTCGATCTGCATGACCGCCATGCCGCCGGCCTGCAGCAGCTGCTTGAAGACCACCCGGTTCGCCACATGCTCCCCCGTCGCCACCCGGATCGGTGCGATGCCGCGCGCGATGGCGGCGTGGCCCAGGATGTCGTCGGGGCTCGTCGGCTCCTCGATCCAGGCGACGTCGAACTCGGCGAGCGCGGTGACCCAGGCGATCGCGTCGGCGACGTCCCAGCGCTGGTTCGCGTCGATGGCGATGGGGAACTCCGGCCCCACGGCCGCCCGTGCGATCGCGAGGCGGCGTCGGTCGTCGTCGAGGTCGCTGCCGACCTTCAGCTTGATCTGCGGGAAGCCATCGGCGACGGCTTCACGGCAGAGCCGCTCGAGCTTCTCGTCGGAGTACCCGAGCCAGCCGGGACTCGTCGTGTAGGCGGGGTAGCCCACGGCGAGCAGCTCGGCCTCGCGAGCGGCGCGCCCCGGCTCTGCGGCTCGGAGGATCTCGAGCGCGTCGTCGCGGGTGAGCGCGTCGGAGAGGTAGCGGAAGTCGACCACGTCGACCAGCTCCTCGGGCGTCATGCGGGAGAGCAGCTGCCAGAGCGGCATGCCGGCGCGCTTGGCCTTGAGGTCCCAGAGCGCGTCGATGGCCGCGCCGATGGCCATGTGCATGACCCCCTTCTCGGGGCCGAGCCAGCGCAGCTGGGAGTCGTGGGCCAGCAGACGCCAGGTCGCGCCCATGTCGTCGAGGAGCGCCTCGGCGTCCTGTCCGATGAGGTGGCCCCTGAGCGCATCGAGCGCTGCGACCTGCACGTCGTTGCCCCGGCCGATGGTGAACACGAAGGCGTGCCCCTCGAGACCGTCGCCCGCATCGGTGCCGACGGTCAGATAGGCCGCGGAATAGTCGGGATCGGGGTTCATCGCGTCCGACCCGTCGAGGTGCAGGGAGGTCGGAAAGCGGATGTCCGTGGTGTCAACGCTGACGATCGTGCTCATGAGGTCCTTTCGTGGGCACCATGAGCATAAACATCGGATGTCTCTGCCGTCAAGGGTTTCAAATGTCGAAGATTCGCCCACAATACCCCGCAGCATCACCCAGAGTTCGGATGTTCGTCGGCTCGCTTCCCGCGGAGCTTCAGATCAGCGCGCTGTGCGCCAGATCGACATCGTGTCGTCTGCATCACAAGATCTTGTACATCTCGCACAGGTTCACCTGGATCCGGCCCGTTAGCCTAGACAGGTGAGATTTGCGCACCTCAGAGTCGAAGGCCAGACGACCCCCCGACTCGCGGTGGTGGAGGGCGAGTCCGCGATCTTCCTCGACGAGGTCATGAGGCGCGCCCCTCGCGACCTGCAGGACCTCATCGAACAGGGCCCTGAGGGCCTCGCCCGCGTGCGTGCCGCGGTCGGCGCCGCCGAGTCGACGAACCGCGCCGAGCCTGCCGCCGAGACCGGGGCGACGACCGGAGCCGACGCGGTCGCCGACGGTCCAGGCGCCCTGCCGCGGCATCCGGTCGCCGACCTGCGCCACTCCTCGGCCGTGCTCCGGCCCGCGCAGGTCATCGCCATCGGCGCGAACTACGCCGCCCACGCCTCGGAGCTGAAGCTGCGATCCGAGACGGCGATGACGATCTTCTCGCTCTGGCCGAACTCCCTGACCGCGCACGGCGCGACGACCACTTGGCCGGCCGACCTGACCGACCAGGTCGACTACGAGGCCGAACTCGGCGTCATCATCGGTCGCTCCGCGCGCGGCGTGCACGCGCGCGACGCCCTCGACTACGTCTGGGGCTACACCGTGGTCAACGACATCACGGCCCGCGACATCCAGTTCAGCGAGGCCCAGTGGTCGCGCTGCAAGTCGTTCGACGGCTTCACCCCGACCGGCCCCGTGGTCGTCACGGCCGACGAGATCCCCGACCCGCAGAACCTGTGGCTCACGACGAACCTCGACGGCAGCATCATGCAGGACGCCTCGACGGCCGAGATGGTGCGCAGCGTCGCCGAGATCATCTCGCTGCTCTCGCGCTCGGCGACCATTCCGCCCGGCACCCTCATCTCGACCGGCAGCCCGGGCGGCGCAGGCTACTCGCGCAAGCCGCCGGTCTTCCTGCGCGACGGCTCGACCGTCACGGTGAGCGTCGAGGGCATCGGGTCGCTCACGACGCACTGCCGCGTCATCTGACCACGGCCCCACGGCACGGCACGAGCACGAGCACGAGCCGCGGTCGTCGCGGCCGACGACGCCGACGACCCTTCGGGCCGCCGACGGCGCTCACTCGGCGGGCTCGCCCTGCAGCCTGATCACCGGGATCGCCTGGGTGATCGGGCCGATGCCCGACAGCTTCGACGGCACGAGCTGGGCCTCGACGGCCTCGCGCGTCATGAGGCCGGCCTCGACGACGAGATCGGCGACGGGTCGGCCGGTGACGAGGGCGAGCTTCGCCAGGGCGGATGCCTCGCCGTAGCCGATGAACGGGATGAGCGCCGTGATGACGCCGACGCTCGACGCGACCATGCCCGCGAGGCGCTCGGTGTTGGCCGTGATGCCGTCGACGCAGTTGACGCGAAGGGTCCAGCAGGCCTGGCGCATCCAGGTGATCGACTGCAGCAGGGAGTGCGCGATGACCGGTTCGAACGCGTTCAGCTGCAGCTGCCCGCTCTCGGCGGCCATCGTCACGGTGAGGTCCGCGCCGGCGATCGCGTAGGCGACCTGGCTCACGGCCTCGGGGATCACGGGGTTCACCTTGCCCGGCATGATCGACGAGCCGGCCTGCTTCGGCGGCAGGTTGATCTCGCCGAAACCGGCTTGCGGCCCCGATGAGAGCAGGCGCAGGTCGTTGCAGATCTTCGAGAGCTTGATCGCGCTGCGTTTCAACGCACTCGAGAAGGTCATGAACACGCCGGTGTCGCTCGTGGCCTCGATGAGGTCGGGCGCGGTGACGAGCTGGTGCCCGGTGATGGTCCCGAGGTGCGCGACGGCACGCGACGCGTAGCCGGGGTCGGCCGTGATGCCGGTTCCGATCGCGGTGGCGCCGAGGTTGACCTCGCCGAGCAGCTTGATCGTCTCGCGCAGCCGCTCGAGGTCTTCGCCGAGCGTGGTCGCGAACCCGTGGAACTCCTGGCCGAGCGTCATCGGCACGGCATCCTGCAACTGGGTGCGCCCGACCTTCAGCACCTCGTGGAACTCGCGCCCCTTCGCGCTGAACGAGCGGCGGAGCAGCTCGAGCTCGTCGAGCATGGTCGTGAGCGAGAACGTCATCGCGACCTTGAGGGCCGTGGGGTACGTGTCGTTGGTCGACTGACTGCGGTTCACGTCGTCGATCGGGTGCAGGATGTCGTAGCGACCCTTGGCGTACCCTGCGAGCTCGAGCGCCACGTTCGCGATGACCTCGTTCGCGTTCATGTTGGTCGACGTTCCGGCGCCGCCCTGGATCACGCCGACCACGAACTGCTCGTGGTACTCGCCGTCGATGATGCGCTGGCAGGCCGCGTCGATCCACGCGGCCTTCTGGTCGTTCAGCACGCCGACGTCGTGGTTGGCGCGCGCCGCGGCCTGCTTGACCGCGGCGAGCGCGATCACGAGCTCGGGGTAGACCGAGATCGGGCGCTTCGAGATCGGGAAGTTCTCGAGGGCGCGGAGCGTGTGCACGCCCCAGTAGGCCTCTGCGGGAACCTCGACCGTTCCGAGCGAGTCGGTCTCGGTGCGGGTTGCGGTTGGATTGTCTGACGACGTCGTCACGAACACCTCCGGGTCGGTTCGCAACCGAGCCTACCCGCCGGTTTCCGACGACATCCTGAGTGCGCGGAACGGCCCCGAGCAGATGCTCGGGGCCGTTTCCCGCCTGCAATGGATCGCCGGGGTCGGATCAGATGAAGGCGAACGGCAGCATCACGAGGCCGAAGACGAGCGCCCCGAGCGTCGCGATCACGGTGCCCGCGAGCATGACCCCGTTCAGTACGACGCCCCAGATGGCCATGGTGCGCGAGGCCGGCTCGCGCTTGAGCGCCATGATGCCGAGCACGAGGCCGACGACGGGCACGAAGAACGTGAAGCTCGCGAAGATCGAGACGATGCCGAGCACGAGGCTCGAGATGCTGAAGCCGTTCGATGCGGGGGCGACGACGGACCCACCGGCGGGAACGCCGACGGATGCGCCGACTGGGGCCTCGGCGAACGGGGCCGGGGCGGTGGTCGTGGCGGTGGTGGTCATGTGAACTCTCCTGTTCGTGGTGTTGCTTCAACGCTACGAGCCGGGCCGACTGCACGACATCGGGGAAACCCCCCGATACGCTCTCAGGGATCCCCGACGGTGCCTTCGAACGGAGCGGCATGAACCTCACCTGGACCCTGCACGGCGACGGGAAGCGCGTGCTTCCCGGCCAGGTCGTCGCCCCCGGCGAGCGGCTCAGCTGGCCGCGCACGATCGGGCTCGGCGCCCAGCACGTGATCGCCATGTTCGGGGCGACGTTCCTCGTGCCGATCCTCACCGGATTCCCGCCGGCCACGACGGTCTTCTTCTCGGGCATCGGCACGATCCTGTTCCTCGTCATCACGCAGAACAAGGTGCCGAGCTACCTCGGGTCCTCGTTCGCGTTCATCGCCCCGATCACGGCTGCGCTGGCGGCGGGCAACGTCGCCGATCCGATGGGCGCTGCGCTGTTCGGCATCGTCGCGGTCGGCGTGCTGCTCGCCGCGATCGGGCTGCTCGTGCAGTGGCTCGGCACCGGCTGGATCGACGCGCTAATGCCGCCCGTCGTGGCCGGCGCGATCGTCGCGCTGATCGGGTTCAACCTCGCCCCGGCGGCCCGCGACAACTTCATGCAGGAGCCGCTGACGGCGTTCGTCACGCTCGCCGCGGTGATCGTCTCGAGCGTGCTCTTCCGCGGGCTGCTCGGACGCATGTCGATCCTCGTGGGGGTCGTGCTCGGATACGTCGTCGCTGCGCTGCTCGGCCAGGTCGACTACGGCCCGATCGAGGCGGCGGCCTGGGTGGGGCTCCCGACCTTCCACCTCCCGTCGAACCCGTTCGCGGATGCCGCGGTCTGGGGCTACCTGCCCGCGTTCCTGCCGGTCGTGCTCGTGCTCGTGGCCGAGAACGTCGGCCACATCAAGGGCGTCGCGCAGATGACGGATGCCTCGATCAACCGTTCGACCGGACGCGCGCTGTTCGCCGACGGGCTCGCGACGACCATCGCGGGCTTCTTCGGCGGCTCGGGCACGACCACGTACGGCGAGAACATCGGCGTCATGGCGGCGACGCGCGTCTACTCGACCGCGGCGTACTGGGTCGCGGGCGTCGTCGCGATCCTCCTCGGCCTCTCCCCCAAGTTCGGCGCGGTCATCAACACGATCCCGCCCGGCGTGCTCGGCGGGGTGACGACGGCCCTCTACGGCCTCATCGGCATCATCGGCGTGAAGATCTGGGTCGACAACCGGGTCGACTTCTCACGGCCGGTCAACCAGTTCACGGCGGCGACGGCGCTCATCATCGGCATCGCCGACTTCACGTTCGCGATCGGCGGCGTCTCGTTCAACGGCATCGCGCTCGGCACGATCGCGGCGATCGTGATCTACCACCTCATGAGCGCCATCGGTCGGGCGCGCGGCACCGACGACGTGCACGACGCCGAGGCGGCCGACCGCGCCGATTGACGACGCAGGAACACGGATGCCCCGTGGCCGGTCGGCCACGGGGCATCCGTCGTTCTCGGCCGGCTCAGGCGCCGAAGAGCGCCTCGATCGGGCCGCGCGCGAAGTACAGCACGAAGCCTGCCGCGACGATCCAGAGCAGCGGGCTGACGGTCTTGGCCTTGCCCGAGAGCGAGCGCACGACGACCCAGGCCACGAAGCCCGCGCCGATGCCGTTCGCGATCGAGTACGTGAGCGGCATCACGACGACGGTGAGGAACACGGGCAGCAGCACCGAGAAGTTGCTCAGGTCGAGGTCGCGGATCTGGGCCATCATCATGGCACCGACGATGACCAGGGCCGCAGCGGCGACCTCGCTCGGCACGATCTGCGCGAGCGGCGTGAGGAACATCGCGAGCAGGAACAGCACACCGGTGATGACGTTCGCGAAGCCGGTGCGCGCGCCCTCGCCGATGCCGGAGCCCGACTCGATGAAGACGGTGTTCGACGAGCCCGACGTGAAGCCGCCGGCGACGGCGCCGACGCCCTCGACGATGAGCGCGCTCTTCAGGCGCGGGAAGTTGCCCTTCGCGTCGGCGAGCCCGGCCTCCTTCGACAGACCCGTCATGGTGCCCATCGCGTCGAAGAAGTTCGTGAAGACGAGCGTGAAGACGAGCATGACGACGGTCAGGAAGCCGACCTTGCTGAAGTCGAAGCTGACGTCGCCGACCAGGCTGAGGTCGGGCACCGCGAACAGGCTGCCGTTCAGGGCGGGCACGGAGAGGCCCCAGCCGCCGGCGTTGTCGACGCTGGAGCCCAGGTGCCAGATCGCCTCGATGACGACGGCGAGCACGGTGCCCGTGACGAGGCCGATGAGCAGTGCGCCCTTCACCTTGCGAGCGACGAGCACGCCCGTCAGCAGCAGGGTGACGATGAAGACGAGGGTCGGCACGGTCGCGATCGAGCCGCCGATGCCGAGGCCGACGGGCGGCGAGTTCTGGCCGGTCGCCGTCACGAGGCCCGCGTCGACGAATCCGATGAACGCGATGAAGAGGCCGATGCCGACCGTGATCGCGATCTTCAGCTCGTAGGGCACGGCATCGAAGATCAGGCGGCGCAGGCCCGTCGCGGCGAGCAGCACGATGATGAGGCCGTTGATGACCACGAGGCCCATCGCCTCGGGCCAGGTGACCTGCCCGACGACGCTGAACGCGAGGAACGAGTTGATGCCGAGGCCGGCGGCGAACGCGAACGGGAGCCTCGCGACGAGGCCGAAGAGGATCGTCATGACGCCGGCGGTGAGGGCGGTCACGGCTGCCACCGCGGGGAACGCGAGGGTGTTGCCGTCGATGTCGGTGCCCGACGACAGGATGATCGGGTTCAGGACGACGATGTACGCCATCGTGATGAAGGTCACGAGGCCGCCGCGCACCTCGGTGCCGACCGTCGAACCGCGTTCGGTGATCTGGAAGAAGCGGTCGAATGCGCCGACGGGCTTCTCGCCGTCGGGTCGCGCGGTCTGGGCGGTTTCAGTGGTCATCCGGGAACCTTCGCTGAGGGACGGGCGCATTCGGGTGCGCCCGACGGTTGGACTGTCGGGAATTGAGTTATAGCAGCAGGACGGGGGTCAGCTGAAGATCTTGAACAGGTGCTCGCCGATGATGAGGTAGACGCCGACCAGCACGGCGATCGCGCTGATCGCGAAGCACGCCCACGCGCCGACGAGTGCGACCCGTTTCTGCCCGTCGGTCAGCGGGCTCTTGCGTGCGGCCTTCGCCGCGCGCTTCTCGGCCTTCTGCACCTCGGCCGGGGTCACGATCGTGATGGCGTCGGTGAACTCGGCGGGCGTGACGATGGGCGTGCGGCCCGAGATGGTGAGGAGCCGGATGCCGAGCGAGTACGCCGACACGACGATGCACGTGCTGACGAGGGACGCGACGAGCACGAGCAGGAAGGCGAGCCAGTCGATCACTTGGAGACCTTGCCCTTCTTCGGCTTCGGGTTGCGCTTGATCTTGACCGCGCGGCCCGAGTCGGCGACCTCGCTGACCACGTTGCTCGCGGACACCTCGTTGCGCTGCGACAGCAGGAAGATGGTGATGATGACGCCCGCGCCGAGGATCGCGTCGATGATGACGCCGATCGGGCCGAGGAGGGCGATGAACGCCGTGATCGCGCCGACGGCTCCCGCCGCCGGCAGGGTCAGCAGCCAGCCGACGCCGATGCGCCCGGCGGTGCGCCACCGCACCGTGGAGCCGCGGCGGCCGAGTCCCGACCCGATGACCGAGCCCGAGGCGACCTGCGTCGTCGAGAGCGCGAAGCCCACATGGCTCGAGGCGAGGATGGTGGCCGCGGTCGCCGTCTCGGCGGCGAAGCCCTGGGCGGGCTTGACGTCGGTGAGCCCGGTGCCGAGCGTGCGGATGATGCGCCATCCGCCCATGTAGGTGCCGAGTGCGATCGCGACGGCGCACGAGACGATGACCCACGTCTGCACCTCGTCGCCCGAGCTCTGGAGGCCGGCCGAGACGAGCATGAGCGTGATGACGCCCATGGTCTTCTGGGCGTCGTTGGTGCCGTGCGCGAGCGCGACGAGCGACGACGAGAAGATCTGCGCGTGGCGGAAACCGTCGCGGCCGTCGGGCTTGCCGTCGTAGCGCCGCGTGATCGCATAGGCGAGCTTCGTGGCGAGCCAGGCGACGAGCCCCGCGGTGAGCGGCGCGAGGATGGCGGGCAGGATCACCTTGGAGAGCACGACCGAGAAGTCGACCGCGTTCACGCCCGCACCCACGATCGCCGCGCCGATGAGGCCACCGAACAGGGCGTGGCTGGAGGAGGACGGCAGGCCGAGCAGCCAGGTGACCATGTTCCAGACGATGGCGCCGATCAGGCCCGCGAAGATGAGCTGAGGCGTGATCAGCACGCCGCCCTCGCCCTCGTTGATGATGCCGCCCGAGATGGTCTTCGCCACCTCGGTCGACAGGAACGCGCCGACGAGGTTGAGGATCGCGGCGAGGGTGACGGCGACCTTCGGCCGCAACGCGCCGGTGGCGATGGGGGTGGCCATCGCGTTGGCGGTGTCGTGGAAGCCGTTGGTGAAGTCGAAGAAGAGGGCCAGTGCGATGACCAGCACGACGATGAGGGTGAGATCCACCGGCGTCTTTCTTGGATCGGACTCGGATCGGTGTAGAAGAATCACCGGATGAACTGGCGAACGCCGACGACGATGAAGAACTGGCGAACGCCGGGTAAATCCTACGCGACGCTGTTGCGCTCCTCTACCACGCTCGCGAGGTCGGCGCCGAAGACGAAGGTGCGGCGAACCGTGCCCCCGTCGAGCACGCCGGGCAGCCAGAACCTGGCGTCGTCCCACATCGACGCGTACGGCACGTCGTCGAGCGCGAACCACGCGGGCTCCAGCTCGTCGGATGCCGCGGGCTCGCCGCTCCAGCGCCGGGCGACGAACACGCTGGACTCCTGGCTCCAGGCCTCGCGGTGCGGGAAGAGGTAGGTCAGCAGGCCGCGCGGCTCGAGGTCGGACGCCTCGACGCGGATGCCGGTCTCCTCGAGCACCTCGCGCGCCGCGGCATCCGTCGCCGACTCCCCCGGCTCGAGCTTGCCGCCGGGGCCGACGACGTTGCCGACGCCCAGGCCGTGCCGCTTGCGCCCGAGCAGCACCTCGGTGCGGCCGTCGCGCTCACGCAGCAGGTAGCAGACGCAGACCTGGGGCAGCGGCATCCGTTCGCCTCGATCCGGCTCGTTCGAACCCGTCGGACTCAGCCGAAGAGGATCTTCGCCTCGTCGTAGCGGTACTGCGGGACACGGTTCAGGCTGCCGACCGCGTCGGCGATCGAGACGGTCTCGATCGCGGTGCCATGGAGGGTCACCATGGAGCCCCAGGCGCCGTCGTAGACCGCGTCGACCGCGGCCATGCCGAGGCGCGTCGCGAGCACGCGGTCGAAGGCCGACGGCTCGCCGCCGCGCTGGATGTGTCCGAGCACCGTGGCACGCGATTCGATGCCCGTGCGCTCCTCGATCATGGGCGCGATGAGCTCGGCGATGCCGCCGAGGCGCGGGCGGTTGAACGCGTCGAGGCCCTTGTGCGAGTGCGCCTCGGTCATGTCGTCGAACTTGAAGCCCTCGGCGACGACGACCAGCGGCGCCCGGCCGCGCTCGCGCACCGACTCGACCCACTCGGCGATCTGCTCGATGCTCTGCGGCTGCTCGGGGATGAGGATCGCGTGCGCGCCGCCGGCCATGCCGGAGTGCAGGGCGATCCACCCGACGTGGCGGCCCATGACCTCGAGCACCATGCAGCGCCCGTGGGAATCGGCCGTGGTGCGCAGGCGGTCGATGGCCTCGGTCGCGATCTGCACGGCCGTGTCGAAGCCGAACGAGTAGTCGGTGGCCGCGAGGTCGTTGTCGATCGTCTTCGGCACGCCGATGACCTTGATGCCGCCCTCGTCGTAGAGGCGGCGCGCTGCGGTGAGCGTGCCCTCGCCGCCGATCGCGACGATGGCGTCGATGCCGTTGCGGTCGAGCATCGCCTGGATCTTCTCGGGGCCGCCGCCCTCGCCCTCGAACGGGTTGGTGCGGCTGGAGCCGAGGATCGTGCCGCCCTGCTTCGCGAGGCCGCGCACGTCGTGACGCACGATGGGCACGATGTCCTCTTCGACGACGCCGCGCCAACCGTTGCGAAAGCCGACGAACTCGGTGTCGTACGAGATGACGCCCTTCAGCACGGATCCGCGGATGACCGCGTTCAGTCCAGGGCAGTCGCCGCCAGAGGTGAGGATTCCGATCTTCATGACGCCTGGGACTCCTTGGTGCTTGGGGTGAACGTCGCTGGAGCCGCTTCATCGGGGCACGACTCCGGGAAGTCTAGCGAACCTCGACTTCCTGTTCGGAACGGTATAACTTAGCCATATGGCTCAGTATTCAGGGCTCGACGGGACGTTCCAGGCCCTCGCCGATCCGACCCGGCGCGCCGTCGTCCGACGACTCGGTGCGGGGCCGGCGAGCATCGGTGAGCTGGCGGCACCGTTCGACATGGCGCTGCCGTCGTTCATGAAGCACATCCGCTACCTCGAGCAGACGGGATGGGTGAGCACGCGCAAGACCGGTCGCGTGCGCACGTGCGTGCTCGAGCGCGAGCGGTTCGACGTGATCGAGACCTGGCTCGATGAGCAGCGAATCCTCTGGGAGGGCCGCACCGATCGGCTCGACCGATTCGTCACCGCCGCCGACGACCCCGCAGAGACCACGACCACCGCTCACGCCACCGCCGCCGGCACCGCAGGCACCGCCAGCACCGCAGGCAACGCCGGCACCGCCACGACCAACGACGAGGACTCCCCCGCATGACCGACACGACGCACCCCGAACTCGACCTGACCGTCTCGCGCATCATCCGAGCCCCGCGCCGCGCGGTCTGGAATGCCTGGACCGACCCGCGCGCCTTCGAGCAGTGGTGGGTGCCGGCGCCCGAGGTCTGCCGCGTGCTCGAGATGGACCTGCGCCCCGGCGGGGCGTTCCGCACCGAGTTCAGCCAGGACGGCGCCGAGTTCGGCCCGCACATCTCCGCGTGCTTCCTCGCGGTCGACGACCTCGAGCGCATCGTGTGGACCGACGCGCTCGTCGCGGGCTGGCGGCCGGCCGAGGCGTCGTTCGTGACCGCCGTGATCCGCATGCGCGACCACCCCGACGGCACCGAGTACACCGCGACCGCCATGCACGGCACGGCCGCCGATCGCGACCGGCACGATCAGCTCGGCTTCCACGACGGGTGGGGCACCGTTACCCGCCAGCTCGCCGAACTCGTCGAGCGGCGGGCCTGACGCTGACGACAACCTGACGCCGACGGCGCCCTGCCGCTACCGAACGCCGACGACTACAGCGCCCCGTCGAGCGCGGCGCGCAGCAGGTGCTGCAGGGCGTCGAGTTGCACCGAGTCGGCCGAGCCCGGCTCGACGTCCTGGCCGTCGAGTGCGCGGGCGGCGAGACCCTGCTTGGAGTCGATGAGCTCGGCGATGCGCGCGTCGATCGTGTGCGCGGCGATGATGCGCCACGCGGTGACCGGCTCGTCCTGGCCGATGCGGTGCACGCGGTCGATGGCCTGCGTCTGCTCGGCCGCGGTCCAGCTGAGCTCGGCGAGCACGACGTTCGATGCGGCCTGCAGGTTCACGCCGACGCCGGCTGCCGTGAGCGAGCAGACCGCCACCGCGACATCCGGATCGTTGTTGAAGGCGTCGATCGCGGCCTGGCGCTGCAGCGCGGTCTGGTCGCCGCGGAGCGACACGGTGCGCAGGTCGCGCGCGGCGAGCGCCGACTCGGCCTGGTCCATGACGTCGATGTGCTTGGCGAAGAAGACGACCTTGCCGACCGAGCGGGCGAGCTGGGCGGCGTAGTCGGCCGCGAGCCCCGCCTTGGCCTGGCCGATGCGGCGCACCATCGTGAAGACGTTCTCGCCCGACTTCGCGGACTTCGACTCCTCGAGCTCGGCGCTCGCGACGGCCCGGATGTACTGGTCGCGCTGCTCGTCGTCGAGGTCGCCGACGCGCAGGTGGCGAGCCTCGACGAGCGCGCGGAAGCGGCCGACGAGGCGGTTGCCGAGCTCGCGCTCCGCGGCCCGAACCGAGCGGCCGAGCTCGTCGTCGAGTTCGACGGGCAGGTCGGCGATGCGCTTGGCCGGCAGGTCGGCCGCGACGTCGACCTTGCGGCGGCGCACGATGCCGAGGTCGATGACCGTGCGGCGCGCGGCGGCGTAGAAGCCGGCCTCGGCGGGCGTGAGGCCGTTCTCCTCGAGCAGGCCGAGGAGCCTCGGCGACGGCTTGTCGCCGTCGATCCAGCCGAGGAACTGCCAGATCGCGCGGAAGTCGTCGACGTCGTTGATGAGCGGGGTACCCGTGAGGGCGAGCAGCAGCGGGTCGCCGCCGGGCGTGGCACGGCGGATGCGGTCGGCCAGCGCCAGCACGTTCTTCGAGCGCTGCGACTGCAGGTTCTTGATGAAGTGGGCCTCGTCGACGACCATGCCGCGGAACCCGAGGGTCGACAGCCAGGCCATGTGCCGGTCGAGCACGTCGTAGTTGACGACGACGACGTCGGCGAACGCGTCGAGCGTGTCGCCGTCGCCGTGGATCACCGTCGCGCGACGGTGCGGGGTCCACCGTTCGACCTCGCGGGCCCAGTTCATCTTCACGACGTTGGGCACGACCGCGAGCAGCGGGTAGGCATCGGAGACGGATGCCGCGAGCACCGACTGCGCGGTCTTGCCGAGTCCGGGCTCGTCGGCGAGCAGGAACGTGCGGTGCCCCTCGCGAGCGGACTCGATGAATCGGGCCTGGTGCTTCATGAGCTCGAGGCCGCGCGGCGCGAGCCGGTCGATCTTCGGCGCCTCTGGCAGTTCCATGGTGGCCGCCTGGCCGCCGGAGCCCTGCTCGAACGCCTTGAAGAGCGGGCCGAGCAGCTCCCAGTTCGCGAGGCGGCGCACGGGCGCCGGGGGCGGAGGCGGCGTCGAGAGGTCGGGCGCGAGGAACGGGTTCGCGAGCTGGCGCGATCGCACCGAGGCCGGGATCACCTGGTTCTCGGCGAGCACGGGCTTGACCTCGGCCTCGCGGGTGATGATGAGCTCGTCGGGGCTGAGCTCCGCACCCGACTCGAGCAGCCAGTCGCGACGGAAGCGCTGCGCGACCGTGGAGATCGAGGCATCCGGTTCGAGCAGCGTGATGAGGCTCGTGTCGCGCGCCGCGGTCTTCGCGAGGATCTGCGCGATGCCGTCGAGGCGCTTCAGCAGCTCGGGGCGCGAGCTGTCGGGCACGTCGGAGTCGGTCTTCACCCGCGCGCGCTCCTCGCGCATGAGGAGCGCGATGACCTGGAACTTCGTGCGGTTCGTCGGCCCGAGCTTGCCCTTCTGGGCCTTCTGCTCGACCTCGCGCACCTTGCGGGCGAGGATCGGGATGATGGGTGCGTCGTCGTCGCGCGAACGCGTTCGCTGACGCTGCCTCGTCTGGGCCATGATCCTCCGGGGTATCGGGGCTCGTCTCTGGGCGCCTGCCCGTCACCGATCGCGATGGCCGGCACCGCTCGGCGCATCGCGTGATGCGGCCGGGTGCGGTACGGGCGAACCATTGCTCGAGGAGGAGCACTGCTCGAGGGGAAACACTGTCCGAGCAGCATGCGGGCGGAGCTCGCATGGTCGGACGAAGAACGGGGTTCGCCTGGGCGCAGACCCCATTCTAGCCGCAGAGCGCCGGATGCCGCGAGAACACGCGCGGAAACGCTCAGCCGGCCACGTGCACGGCGTAGCTGAGGAGGAAGCCCGAGGTCGCGAGCAGCCCCGTGTAGGCATGGGTCGTGCGGAACGCCTCGGGGATCATCGTGTCGCAGATCATGGCGAGGATCGCGCCGGCCGCGAGCGCCGTGATGAACGCGGTGGTGCCGCCGCTCGCGCCGTCGAGCAGCACGAAACCGAGCAGCGAGGCGAGGGCGCTCGCGAGGGCGATGCCCGTCCAGAGGAGGAACACGTACCGCGCCGAACGGCCCTCGTCCTTCAGCGCCGCGGTGCTCGAGAGCCCCTCGGGCACGTTGGAGATGATGATGGCCACGAGCACGGGCACGCTCACGCCGTTGCCGCCGACCATGCTGAGGCCGAGCACGGCCGATTCGGGGATGCCGTCGAGCAGGGCGCCGAGCGCGATGCCGATGCCCGTTCCGGAGTTCTCGCCCGAGCCGCGCCGGTTGCGCTGGTCGAGCCGGTCGAGCAGGTTGTTCGCGAACACGTAGACGATCGCGCCGACCGCGAAGCCGCCGACGGTGGGCCAGAACCCGCCCTCGCCCTGCGCCTCGAGTACGAGGTCGAAGGCGAGTGCCGAGATGAGCACTCCCGAGCCGAACGCCATGACCGAGGCGACGATCGTCGTCGGCACCTTGACCTTCCAGGCGATGACGGCGCCGACGAGCAGCGCGCCGCCCGCGACGAGGCCGGCGACCGCGGCCCAGAACCAGTCACCCATGAGCCCGGACCTCCGCCTCGGACCTCGCCTCAGACACCGCCGCCGCCACCACCGCCGCCACCGCCGCCCGACGAGCCGCCGCCACCGGAGCCCGACGACGACGAACTCGACGACGAGCCCGACCACGAGGTGGTCGACGTCGTGGTGAACGACGAGACGGCGACCGAGAACCGGGCCGCGTCGAACGCCGAGGTGCCCGCGTACCAGCCGGGCTCCCGTCCGCTCACCTCGTAGAGGGAGGCGAGCTCGCGCAGCCACTGCTTCTCGAGGCCGAAGAGCGCCGCGTACGGCAGTAGTCGCTCGGTCAGTCGCAGCACCTCGGCGGGGTCGGTCGCGGTGACGGATGCCGCGGCGGTCGTCGCGGCATCCGTCGACGTCGGCACCGGACCGCGAAGGGGGTCGCGCAGCGCACCGCTCGGGCTCTGCAGCATGCGGATGCGGTCGGCCTCCGCGAGGCGGATGAAGAGGCGCAGGCCTTCGAGGTGGTCGCGCACGCGCCGGCCCTCGACCGTGAGCGGCCTCACCCCCGCGACCGCGACGCCGGCGGCGAGCGCGAACAGCACGCCCGCGATGAGCGCGAGCAGCGGCCAGAGCCCGCCCATGACCTGCTCGAGCGCGACGACCGCCGCGATGAAGCCGAGCACGGCGGCGGCGAACGCGAAGACCGCGATGAGGATGCGGCCTCCCAGCGCCGGGCTCCGCCTGAGGCCGGAGCTGACGGCGCGACTCGCGACCGCCTTGCGGATCGAGAGCAGGCGCTGCCCGAGCGTCGTCGACTTCGAACTCAACGAACGTTCCTGGCCGATGGTCGGGTGGTCGCTGAAGAGGGCGCGCACGACGGACTGCGCGTCGAGGTCGCCGAGCGGGCCGCCCGTGAACTGCACGGAGTACTGCGTGCCGCCGCGATCGACGATGCGCACCTCGCCGGCGACCGCGCGCTCGAGGATCGTCGCCGTGACGCCCCGCGACGGCTGGCCGACGAGGTCGGCGGCGGTCAGTGCGCTGACGCCTTCGGGCGGCTCGTACTGCGCGATGATCGTGCCCCGCGGCGCGCTGCGCCACCGGGTCAGGCGCAGCACGAGCGCGAGCACGAACAGCACGAAGGCGATGAACGCGCAGACGGCCGAGGTGATCGCGGCCGGCGACGATGCGAACGCCTCGTCGCGAGGCACGAACGTGCCGGGCTCGAAGGCGACGGAGATCGTGAGGTTCTCGTACGGGCCGATGCCGGTCGACTGTGCGACGAGCAGGGGCTGCTCGTCCGTCTCGCCGACCTGCAGCGTCTCGCACGGCGTGCCGGCACCGGCACCGCCGCGGTAGCACGCGGCATCCCCTGCGAAGGCCGCGGCGAGCGCCGCGTCGACCCGCAGCTCGGCACGCACGACCCCGAACGGCTGCGCCCACCCGGTGCCGTTGACATCCCAGTAGAACTCGTCGATCGCGGCGTCGTCCGGCTGGAGGGTGACATTGTGCTGGCGGTACGAGATGACGTACGTCTGCTCGCCGTGCACGTAGTCGGAGCCGGCGATCGTGACGAGCAGGAACTCGCCGTCGTCGTCCTCTTCGGTGTCGAACGCGCGCGGCTGACCCGCGGCATCCGTCACCGACTGCACCTGGACGTCGACGGGGTGACCGTCGTAGTCGAGCGGGATCGCACGGCGGATGCCGCGGTTCTGGTCGAACTCGGGGAACAGTGCGACGAGCGTCTCGGTCGTGTCGAGCACCGAGCGGCCGCCCTCGCCGCGGCCGAGCTCGTAGTCCGCGTCGAAGGACTGGAACGTGAAGTCGTCGACGCCGGCGGGAACCAGCGCGACCGGTGCGGGAACGGCCGAGGCGGATGCCGCGTCCACCGGCACGGCGGTCGCCACCGCGGCGGGCGCGACCGCGACGAGCAGTGCGAGCATCGCTGCCGCGGCACCGCGGAGCAGGCTCGTCGTCATGCGCCAACGCTAGCGCCTCGGGTCGACCCTGGTCGATCGGGCGCACAGCGTAACCGGTACCCCCCGGGGTACCTGCGCGCGGGGATTACGATGGAAGGGTGATCGAGGACATCAAGAAGCGCGCCCTGCACCGCACGAAGATCATCGAGGGCCAGCTGCGCGGCATCGAGAAGATGATCGAGAACGAGGACTACTGCGTCGACATCATCACGCTCTCGCTCGCCGTGCAGAAGTCGCTCGGGTCGCTCAACAAGCTGCTCGTCGAGAACCACCTGCGCACGCACGTGAGCGAGATGTACGAGGCGGGCGGCGAGCAGCGCGAGGCCGCGGTCGCGGAGCTGATCCGCATCTTCGAGCTGTCGAACAACCGTGGGTGATGCGGCGCTCCTGAGCCTGCTCACGAGCCGTCCCCTCGTCGTCGACGGCGGGCTCGGCACGCTGCTCACCGATCGAGGGGCGGATGTCACGGCTCCACTCTGGAGCGCGCAGACCCTTCTCGAGCAGCCCGACGCGATCCTCGCCGCACACCGCGACTACTTCGAGGCGGGTGCAGACGTCGCCGTCACGGCGTCGTACCAGGTGTCCGAGTCCGGCTTCGCGGCGGCCGGCCGCGACGCCCGTGAGGCGCGGCGCATGCTCGCCCGCAGCGTCGAACTCGCCGCGCGCGCCCGCGACGAGGCAGGTCATGGCTGGGTCGCCGCCTCGATCGGGCCATACGGCGCCTCGCTCGCCGACGGCTCGGAGTACCGCGGCGACGACGGCCTCGACGTCGCCGAGCTGCGAGCCTGGCACCACGACCGGCTGCGGCTGCTGGCCGATGCGGGCGCCGACCTCATCGCCGTCGAGACGATCCCCTCGCTCCGCGAGGTCGAGGCGCTCGTGCTCGAACTCGAGGGCGCCGGCATCCGCGCCTGGGTCTCGGTGACGCCCGACGGCGAGCGCCTGCGCACGGGCGAGCCGCTCGCCGACGCGTTCGGGCTCGCTGCGGCATCCGCCGACGTGATCGCCGTCGGCGTCAACTGCTGCCCGCCCGACCAGGTGCGGGGCGCCGTCGAGATCGCCCGCTCGGTGACCGACAAGCCCGTCGTGGCCTACCCGAACAGCGGCGAGGCCTGGGATGCGGTCGCGCGCACCTGGCACGGCACCGCCGGCTTCGACGTGGGCCTCGTGCGCAGCTGGCGCGACGCGGGTGCGAACCTGATCGGCGGATGCTGCCGCACCGGGCCGGCCGACATCGCGGCGATCGCCGCGGCGCTCGCCTGACGGGCGCTCCCCCGGCCGGCACTCCCCCGGCCGGCACTCCCCCGGCCGGTGCGCGAGACCTCAGGTGCCGGGCGCAGTCACGGCGAGCCACTCGTCGAGCTCGCTCGGCTCGTCGGTGATGATGCCGTCGACGCCGAGCGCGCCGACCTCCTGCCAGCGCTCGTGCGAGTTGAGCGTGTAGCAGAGCACCGCGACCTCGGCCTCGTGCAGTGCCTCGAGCGCCTGCGGCTGCGCGGTGACGGATGCCGCGGTCGTGCCGAAGCCGACGAGTCCCAGTCGTTGCGCGAGCGGCACCGGGTCGGCCGGCAACTCGCGGATCAGCATGATGCGCGGCGTCGACGGCGACACCCGCTGCAGGGCGAAGAGCGTCTCGAGGCTGAAGCTCTGCAGCACCACGCGCCCGCGCAGGCCGTGGCGCTCGATGCGATCCACGACCGTGCGCACCTCGTCGGCCGTCCAGTCGGCCTTGAGTTCGACGAGCGCCCTGGCGTCGGGTCGCTCGGCCAGGGCCGTGAAGAACGCGTCGAGCGTCGGCATCCGCTCCCCTGCGAACTCGGCGCCGTACCAGGCGCCGACGTCGAGCCGGCGCAGGTCGGCGGCGTCGAGGTCGCCGACCGAGCGGTGGTCGCCCGTGATGCGCTCGAGGTCGGTGTCGTGGAAGAGCATCGGCACGCCGTCGCGGCTGAGCTGCACGTCGGTCTCGACGTAGGCGAGGCGGTCCATGGCGAGCTCGAGCGAGGTCATCGTGTTCTCGGGCGCGGAGGCGCGATCGCCGCGGTGCCCGACGATGAACGCCGGCTCTCCGGGGCCGCGGAGCGCGCCGAAGACGTCGCGGGCCGTGGCGCTCGTCGGGATGCCGGTGATGATGAGCAGCAGCGAGACCGTCGCCACGCCGACCGCGCCGAGCAGCACGCGGACCGGGCGCCTCGGCGGGTGCGCGAGGCGGTGCAGGAGCCGGCCCGGCAGTCGGGCGCCGGGCGCGTCACCGGGCGATGCGGTCGGGTTCGTCGTGTGGGCGTCGAGGTCGTTCGGGTCGTCTTGACGCAGCGCGATCGTCGGGGCGATCGCACGGATGGTGCGAGTCACGGGTTCGGGCCTTTCCACCGTTCGCGCGGCTTTGCGCGGCGGTGCCCGTCACTCTAGCAAAGAGCGTTACCGTTTCGTTACCTTTTTTCGGCGGGTGCGTCGCCGGGCATCGGATGCCGCGTCACTCGCGTTCGTCGGCCTCGGCCTCGGCCGTGATGCGGTTCGCCATGCCGGCGAAGATCACCCCGTGGAACGGCAGGATCCCCCACCAGTACAGCCGGCCCGGCAGGCCCTTCGGGAAGAACACGGCACGCTGCCGGTAGCGCGAGCCACCCGGCGCATCGGACGCCGACAGCTCGAGCCAGGCCCGGCCCGGCACCCGCATCTCGGCCCGCAGCCGCAGGAACGCGCCGCGCTCGATGGCCTCGACCCGCCAGAAGTCGACCGCGTCGCCGACATGGAGCGTCTCGGGATCGAGGCGGCCGCGGCGGAGGCCGACGCCCCCCGTGAGCTTGTCGATCCACCCGCGCAGCGCCCACGCGAGCGGGAACGAGTACCAGCCGTTCTCGCCGCCCACGCCCTCGACGACCCGCCACAGCGCCGCGGGCGTCGCAGACGTCTCGCGCTCGCGCTCGTCGACGTAGACCGTGTGCCCCGACCAGTCGGGGTCGCTCGGCAGCGGATCGCTGGGCGCGCCGGCGACCTCGGCGTTGCGCCAGCTCGTCTCGACCTCGCCCTCGCGCTCGCGGTCGAGCGCCAGGCGGACCGCGGTGCGATAGGGCAGCAGCCCCTCGGCGGGCGGCGGGATCACGGCGTCGATGTCGTGGTCGTGCACGACGCAGTCGAACTGCAGCGACTCGATGATGGGCACCGCGAGGCGGCGCGGGATCGGCGTCACGAGGTTGACCCACTGGCCCGCCAGCCAAGGCGTCAGCACCGGCAGTGCGGCGATCGGCCGCTGCCGCAGGCCGGCCTCGACCGCGTAGCCGTTCATGAGCTGGCCGTAGCGGTACACGTCGGGTCCGCCGATGTCGAACGCCCGATTCACGTCTGACGGGACCTCGATCGCCGCGATCAGGTAGTGCAGCACGTCGCGCACCGCGATCGGCTGGATGAAGCTGCGCACCCAGCGCGGGGCCGGCATGTACGGCAGCACCTCGGTCAGGTGCCGGATCATCTCGAACGACGTCGAACCGGATCCGATGACGACGCCCGCCTGCAGCACGATCGTCGGCACGCCGGAGCCCAGCAGGATCTCGCCGACCGCGGCGCGCGAGCGCAGGTGCCTCGACAGCGGCCGCCCCTCGGGGTGCAGGCCGCCGAGGTACACGATGCGGCGCACGCCGTGCCGGAACGCCGCGTCGCCGACGTTGCGCGCGATCGCGAGCTCGGCCTCCTCGAAGTCGCCGCGCGCGCCCATCGAGTGCACGAGGTAGTACACCGCCTCGATGCCGGACATCGCGGCGTCGACCGCCGCAGCATCGGCGAGATCACCGGCGACGACGTCGAGCGAGGCGGCCCACGGCACGTCGCGCAGGCGTTCGGGCCGGCGCACGAGAACGCGCACCTCATGCCCCGCCGCGAGCAGGCGCGGCACCAGCCGGCCACCGATGTACCCGGTCGCCCCCGTCACGAGGATTCGCACGATGCCCCCTCGCGTCGAGATGCTCGGCGGTCAGCCGCGCTCGTTCCCCCGACGATAGTTGCCGCTCGCCCTCGCCAACAGGTGCTGCACCCGGGAATCGTCTGCACGTTGCAGCGCATCGATGAGCCGGGCGGCGTCGTGGCCGCCCACCGTCATCACGGGCCGGCCGCCGCGATACACGATCACGCCGCCGCGGCCCGTGAGCCGGTAGTCGAACGGGTCGGACTCGAGCCGGCCCCGCTCGTCGGAGGCACCGTCGCGTCCGGACACGAGCCCGCTACTTCATGCTCTTCGTGTGCCAGACCGTCTTCGTCTCGGTGAACGCCGAGATGCGACCGAGCGCCGGCGCCGCGGCATCCGGACCCTGCTCGGGCCGCAGCACGCGCTTCAGCGTGTCGGCCGCGGCGATCTCGAGGTCGACCCAGTCGAGGTCGCCGGCGCCGACGAGGTCGAGCGCGTTGACGTCGGCGTGGCTCGCGAGCCACGGGGCGATCTCGGCCGGCGAGCCGGTGAGCACGTTGACGACGCCCTTCGGCACGTCGCTCGTGGCGAGCACCTCGGCGAGGCTGATCGCCGACAGCGGGAACCGCTCGCTCGCGACCACGACCACCGCGTTGCCCGCGACGAGCGCCGGCGCGACGGCGGAGACGAATCCGAGCAGCGACGAGCCCTGCGGCGCGATGATCGCGACGACGCCGGTCGGCTCTGGCACCGAGATGTTGAAGTACGGCCCCGCGACCGGGTTCGCGTTGCCCGCGACCTGGGCGAACTTGTCGGCCCAGCCGGCGTACCAGACCCAGCGGTCGATCGCCTCGTCGACCTGGGCGGATGCCGCGGCGCGCGTGACGCCCTCGGCCTCCTCGATCTCGGCGATGAACTGGGCGCGACGACCCTCGAGCAGCTCGGCGATGCGGTAGAGCACCTGGCCGCGGTTGTAGGCGGTGGCGCCCGCCCATCCGCCGACCGCGGATCGTGCGGCGACCACCGCGTCGCGGGCGTCCTTGCGGGAGCCCTTCGCGGCGTTCGCGAGGAACGCGCCGGTCGCGGAGCGCACCTCGTAGGTGCGGCCGGACTCGCTGCGCGGGAAGGCGCCGCCGATGTAGAGCTTGTACGTCTTCGGCACGGCGAGGCGGCTCATCGCTTCGATCCCTTCGTCGCGGCCTTGGCTGTTCGGGTCGCACGGGTGCGACGGGCCGTCGGCTCCGCCCCGACGGCCGTGGCATCCGCACCGGATGCCTCGACCGCGGCCCGCGATGCGGAACGGGCGACCGAGGCCTGCCCACCGATCGGCGCCGGTGCGAGGTACGCGGCGAGGCCGTGGCGGCCGCCCTCGCGGCCGTAGCCGGACTCCTTGTAGCCGCCGAACGGCGAGGCCGGGTCGAACCGGTTGAACGTGTTCGCCCAGATGACGCCGGCGCGAAGCTGGTCGGCGACCGCGAGGATGCGGCTGCCCTTGTCGCTCCAGATGCCCGCCGAGAGGCCGTAGGGCGTGTTGTTCGCCTTGGCGATGGCCTCGGCCGGCGTGCGGAACGTGAGCACCGAGAGCACCGGGCCGAAGATCTCGTCGCGCGCGATGCGGCTCGAGGTCTGCACGCCCGTGAAGATCGTCGGGGCGAACCAGAACCCGTTCTCGGGGATCTCGCACGGCGCGGTCCAGCGCTCGGCACCCTCAGCCTCGCCGAGGTCTGAGAGCTCGCGGATGCGTTCGAGCTGCTCGCGCGAGTTGATGGCGCCGATGTCGGTGTTCTTGTCGAGCGGGTCGCCGAGTCGCAGGGTCGACAGGCGGTTCTTCAGCCGGTCGACGACCTCGTCGTGGATGTTCTCCTGCACGAGCAGGCGCGAGCCGGCGCAGCAGACGTGGCCCTGGTTGAAGAAGATGCCGTTGACGATGCCCTCGATCGCCTGGTCGATCGGCGCGTCGTCGAACACGATGTTCGCGGCCTTGCCGCCGAGCTCGAGGGTGGCCTTCTTGTCGGTGCCCGCGATCTGCTTCGCGATGGCACGGCCGACCGCCGTCGAGCCGGTGAACGCCACCTTGTCGACGCCCTCGTGCGCGACGAGTGCCGCGCCCGTGTCGCCGGCGCCGGTGACGATGTTCACGACGCCGGGCGGCAGGTCGGCCTGCTGCAGGATCTCGGCGAAGATGAGCGCCGTGAGCGGCGTGGTCTCGGCCGGCTTCAGCACGACCGTGTTGCCGGCCGCGAGCGCGGGCGCGATCTTCCACGCGAGCATCAGCAGCGGGAAGTTCCACGGGATGACCTGCGCGGCCACGCCGAGCGCGCGCGGGTTCGCGCCGAGTCCGGCGTGATCGAGCTTGTCGGCCCAGCCCGCGTAGTAGAAGAACCAGGCCGCGACGAGCGGAACGTCGACGTCGCGGGACTCCTTGATGGGCTTGCCGTTGTCGAGGGACTCGGCCACGGCGAGCTCGCGGGCGCGCTCCTGCACGAGCCGCGCGATGCGGAACAGGTACTTGCCGCGGTCGCGCCCGCTCATGCGCGACCAGGTGCGGTCGTAGGCGCGACGGGCGGCGGCGACGGCGTCGGAGACATCCGCCTCGTTCGCGTTCGAGATCATCGCGATGCGGGCCTCGGTCGCGGGAGAGATGGTCTGGAACGGCGTGCCGCGGCCGTCGACGAACTCGCCGTCGATGAAGAGGCCGTACTGCTCGCGCAGGTTGAGGACCGCCGTAGATTCGGGGGCCGGTGCGTATTCGAGGAAGCTCATGCGTTGCTCGTCTCAGTCGATCGTGACGTAGTCGGGGCCGGAGTAGTGCGAGGTGGCCAGCTTCTGGCGCTGCAGCAGCACGTCGTTCAGCAGGCTCGAGGCGCCGAAGCGGAACAGGTGCGGCACGAGCCACTCCTCGCCCACGGTCTCGGCGACGGTCACGAGGTACTTGATCGCGTCCTTCGAGGTGCGGATGCCGCCCGCGGGCTTCACGCCGATGCGCTGGCCGGTCGCGAGGTGCCAGTCGCGCACGACCTCGAGCATGAGCAGCGTCACGGGCAGGGTCGCCGCCGACGGCACCTTGCCGGTGGAGGTCTTGATGAAGTCGCCGCCCGCGAGGATCGAGAGCCACGACGCCCGGCGCACGTTGTCGTACGTGACGAGCTCGCCGGTCTCGAGGATCACCTTGAGGCTGGCGCTCGTGCCGTCGCTGCGGCGGCAGGCCTCCTTCACGGCGGCGATCTGGTCGAAGACGAGGCCGTAGCGGCCGGCGAGGAACGCACCGCGGTCGATGACCATGTCGATCTCGTCTGCACCGGCGGCGACCGCCTCGGCCGTGTCGGCCAGCTTGATCTCGAGCGACGCACGGCCGCTCGGGAAGGCCGTGGCCACGGCCGCGACCGAGATGAGTCCGTCGTCGGGGTCGCCGTGCGCGGCGCCGAGCGCCTGGACGGCGTAGGGCACCATGTCGCCGTAGACGCAGACCGCCGCGACGCGCGGCGTGGTGGGGTCGGCCGGATCCGGGGTCATCGCCTTCGCGACGAGCGAGCGCACCTTGCCGGGGGTGTCTGCGCCCTCGAGCGTCGTGAGGTCGATCAGTTCGATGATGCGGTCGAGCGCCCACTGCTTGGAGGTCGTCTTGATGCTGCGCGTGCCGAGACCGGCCGCACGCTGCTCGAGGCCGACCGCGTCGACGCCCGGGATGCCGTGCAGGTACCTGCGCAGCGTCGCGTCGTCGGGTTCGCCGCCGAGCACGGCGAGCGCCCGCTCCCTCGCGGAGATGAGTGATGTGCCTGTCATGGTGGGGACCTGGCTTTCGGTGTTTCGGTGAACGACGGTCGGCTGCGTGCGCGTGGGCGCGAGCGTCAGCCGTCGAGGAGGTGGAGGGCGGTGGCCTCGTCGGTGACGAGCACCGAGCAGAGGCCGCTGCGCACGACCGCGTCGGCGACCGCGTGCTTGGCACGGCCTGCGATCACGGCGATGCCGAGGGTTGCCTCGCGCAGCTCGTCGAGCGTGAGCCCGACCGTTCGCGCATCGAGGGCGGGGTCGACGATGTTGCCGTCGGAGTCGATGTAGCGGCCGACGACGTCGCCGACGGCGCCCTTGGCCACGAGCAGGTCGACGTCGGTCTCGGAGAGGTAGCCGCTCTCGACGTGCACCGAGCTGTGATCGGCCGCGCCCGCGCTGAACACGTAGGCGTCGGCGGAGCGGGCGAGGTCGATGACGCCGGCGACCACGCGGTCGGCCTCGATCGCGTGCTTCGTCTCGAGGCGCTCGAGGATCGCGGGGCTCGGCAGCAGCGTGGCGCTGCCGCCGCCCTTCTGCGCGATGCCGACGGCGGTCGCCGCCGCGGTGCCCGGGCGACGGTTGAGGCTCACGCCGCCGTTGATCTGCACGACGTTGACGCCGGTGGCCCAGCCGTTGCGCAGGTGCTGCGAGATCTCGAAGAGGGTTCGCCCCCAGCTCACGCCGAGGGTGCGGGGCACGGGGCGGAGCGAGGTCAGGTAGTCGGCCGCGGCCTGCGCGGTGCGCGCCTGCAGTTCTTCGGCCGAGGCGACGCCGGCCGAGGAGACGACCACCGCGTCGGTGAGCCCGCGCTCGTCGCGGAGGCGGCGCTCGATGGGCAGCCGCCTCGCCCGCGGATGCAGGATCTCGATGCGGATGAAGCCCTCCTGCTTGGCCTGCGCGAGGAGTCGGCCGACCTTCCACCGGGTGAGGCGGAGCGCCTGCCCGATCTCGTCCTGCGTCTTATTCTCCTCGTAGTAGAGCTCAGCCGCTCGGATCGAGAGGAGTTCGTCGATCTCGTCCACACCTGTCCTTCCGCTCACCTCCAGCGTAGGCAGGTCGCCGCTCATCGGCAACACTCGCGTGCATTCGTGCTCATATGAGCAGGGATGGCGGATCCGCGCGCACCCTATGCTGGCTTCGTGACCCGCCCCCTCGCCATCGCCATCGACCTCGGCGGCACCAAGGTCGAAGCCGCCCTCGTCGACGATCAGGGCGCCGTGCTCCCCGCGTCCCGGCACCGCCGGCCCACCGGGCCGACGGCCACGAGCACGGACCTCGAGCAGGCCGTGCGCGACGTGGTGCTCGGCGCAGCCGCCGCCGTGCCAGACGACGCAGCCGTGATCGGCATCGGCATCGGCGCCGCCGGGCCGATCGGCGTCGCCGACGGCACCGTCTCACCGCTCAACGTGCCCGTCTGGCGCGACTACCCGCTCGCCGACTTCGTCGCGAGCCTCGTGCCGGGCACGCCCGTGGTGCTGCGCATCGACGGCCTCTGCATCGCCCTCGCCGAGCACTGGATCGGCGCAGGCCGCGGCGCGCACAACCTGCTCGGCATGATCGTCTCGACGGGCGTCGGCGGCGGGCTCGTGCTCGGCGACCGCGCCGTGCCGAGCCCCACCGGCAACGGCGGGCACATCGGCCACATCGAGGTCGGCGGGTTCGACGACCCATGCCCCTGCGGCGGTCGCGGATGCCTCGAGGCCGTCGCCTCGGGTCCGCGCACCGTGGCCTGGGCTCGCGCGCAGGGCTTCGAGGGCACGACGGGCGAGGACCTCGCCGCCGCGCATGCCGCCGGCGACCCCGTGGCCCTGGCCGCGGTCGAACGCGCCGGAACCGCGATCGGCCGTGCCGCGGCATCCGCCTCGAGCCTGCTCGACCTCGACGTCGTCGCCATCGGCGGCGGGTTCAGCCGGGTCTCCCCCGCCCTCTTCGAGCATGCTCGGGCGGCACTCGCCGAGCGCGTCACCTTCGGGTTCGTGACCCGCACGCGCATCGAGCCGTCCGCGCTCTCCGACGAGGGGCCGCTCGTCGGCGCCGCCGCACTCGTGCATCGGCCCGAGCTCGTCGTCTGAGTCCGCGACCTCGGGTGCGCACGAGGCCGGCGTGCCCGAGCGCCGTGGCGCCGTGGCGCCGGCGACTACCGGTGGGCGTGCCGCTCGTCTTCGAGGTACCCGGGTCGCGCAGCGAGGAACCCGGCGATCGCGGCCGGAACCGCCGTCGCCGCGAGGATCACGAGCGGCACGGTCCAGCCGCCGGTGGCCTCGTGCACGAGGCCGATGCCGATGGGCGCGACGGCCGCGATGAGGTAGCCGACCGACTGCACGACGCCGCTCAGGGCGATCGACCCGTCATGCGAGCGGGTGCGCAGGTTGATGAGCACGAGGGCGAGCGGGAACAGCAGCGGCCCCGTGCCGATCAGGGCGACCCAGAGCCAGATCGCGGCCTCGGGCGCGAGCAGCAGTCCGCCGTAGCCGATCAGGAACGCGAGCACCGAGATGACGACCAGCGTGCGGACCCGGTCGTAGCGTGCCGCGACGACCGGCACGAGCAAGGCCGCCGGAAGTCCCATCGCGGCGAACAGCGAGAGCAGCGCGCCCGCCTGGGCGTTCGTGACCCCCGCCACGTCGGTGACGATGCTCGGAAGCCACGCGAACATGACGTACGCGTTGACCGACGACACCGCGAAGATCGTCGCGAGCGCCCACGCGATCGGCGAGCCCAGCGCGCGTCGAACCTGACCGCCCGCCGCCTCCTCGGGCAGCGCCTCCGCCGCCTTCGCGCGCGGGTGCACGAGCAGCGCGATCCACGGCACGAGCGCGATGAGCGCGATGAGCGCCCACTCGCCGAGCGAGACGCGCCAGCCCGCGGCATCCGCCACCGGCACCGCGATGAGCGGCGGCACGAACGTGCTCACCGAGATGATCGACACGTAGAGCGTCGTCACGAGCCCGACGCGGTCGGAGAAGTAGCGCTTCACGAGCGGCGGCAGCAGCACGTTGCCGACGCCGACGGCGGCGAACACCAGCACGCTCGCGGCGATGAGCGTGACCGCCTCGGGCGCGAGACCGCGCCCCGCCAGGCCGATCGCGAGCACCGCGAGCGCCACGACGACGGTGCGCTCGAGCCCCAGCCGCTTCGCGATGAGCGGGGTCAGGATGCCGAACACGGCGAAGCACAGCGGCGGGAGCATGCCGAGCAGACCCACCAGCGCCGGCGGGAGCGGGATGTCCGCATCGATGTGGTCGATGATCGGCGACAGCGAGGCGACGCCCGTGCGCAGGCTCGACGCCACGAGCAGGATGCCGAGGAGCGCCAGCGTGCGCCCCGCCCACAGCGGCCTCGCCGGCTCACCCGACGGGATCGCCGGGATGGCCCCGGTCACGCGAGGATCTGCTTCGCGCGCTCGACGTCGTCGCGCATCGTCTCGATGAGGTCGGGGATGCTCGTGAACGCGACCATGCCGCGGATGCGGTCGACGAACTCGACGTCGACGACGTGGTCGTAGAGGTCGAGCTCGCGGTCGAGCACGTAGGCCTCGACCTGCTTGGGCGCCACGCCCTCGAACGTCGGGTTGTCGCCGACCGAGATGGCCGCCGGATACCGGGTGCCGGCGTCGGTCAGCCACCCGGCGTACACGCCGTCGGCCGGCACGAGGCCCTCGGACTCAGGCGTGAGGTTCGCCGTCGGGAACCCGAGCTCGCGGCCGCGCTTCGCGCCGTGCACGACGATGCCGGACACGGTCGGCGTGTGCCCGAGCAGCGCGGTCGCGTGCCGCACGTCGCCCTCGGCGAGGATCTCGCGGATCCACGTCGATGACACCCGGCGCTCCCCCTCGGGGCGCACGTCATCGACGACCTCGACGTCGTAGCCGAACTCGCGGCCGAGCTCGATGAGCAGGTCGACGTCGCCGGCGCCGCGGGCGCCGTAGCGGAAGTCCTTGCCGACGAGCACGACCTTCGCGTCGAGCGCCCGCACGAGCACGCGCTCGACGAACTCCGCAGCCGGCACCGAGGCCAGGGCGCGGTCGAACGGCAGCAGCAGGGTCGCGTCGACGCCCGTCGTGGCGAGCAGCTCGAGCTTCTGCCGCACGCTCACGAGCGGCTCGGGGCACTTGTCGGGCGCGAGCAGCGCGAGCGGGTTGCGGTCGAACGTGACCGCGGCCGTCACGAGACCGCGCTCGCCGGCGATCGTGCGGATGCGCTCGATGAGGGTGCGGTGGCCGGAGTGCACGCCGTCGAACTTGCCGATCGTGACCGCGCTCGGACCGAAGCCGGCCGGAACCCCGTCGACGCCCTTGAAGGTCTTCACGCGACATCCGTTCTCGTGAGGTCGTCGGATGTCGCGGCCGAGGTGTGGGGCCGGTGCTTCGCCAGCCACCACATGCCGAGCACCGGCAGCACCAACGGGATGAACAGGTACCCGCGACCGAACCACGACCACACCGTGTCGTGCGGGAACAGCTGCGGGTCGAGGATGCTGAGCACGCCGACCACGAGCACCCCCGTGAACTCGAACACGAGGGTCGCCCAGGCGACGCGGTACCAGACCCGGCCCTGACGGACCAGCGCGATCGTCGCCACGATGTACACGACCGCCGCGAGCGCGGACAGCGCGTAGGCCACGGGCGCCTCGTCGAACTTCGTCGCGATCTGGTAGAACGACCGGCCGGTCGCGGCCAGCGCGAGCACGGCGTACACCGCCACGAGCACGCGGCCGACGCCGCTCATGCGCGGGCGGACCTCGGAGGCGGTGGCGGTGTTCACGGATTCGGCGGCGTGCGCGGTGTTCGCGGCGTGCGCGGGCGTTTCAGACATGTCGTTCGATTCTCTCAGACGCCGGTCACGCCAGCTGCACGGTCCAGATCTGGAACATGCGGTAGAGCATCACCGCGACCGCGAGCGCACCGACGCCGAGCACGACCGTGCTCCAGCGGCTGCGATCCAGCAGCGCCCAGAAGATCGCCGCGGGCGGCACCAGCAGTGCGGCGAACAGGTACACGCCGAACTCCAGCGCGCTGCCCGTCGGCACGTTGCCGAACGCCGGAGCCGCGATCGACACCACGACCTGCACCACGAGCAGCAGCTCGACGAGCACGAGCGAACCGTTCGACAGGTCGCTCGGCGGGCGACCGGCGAAGCCCAGCACGACGCAGAGCAGCCCCGCCGCGACCGCGACCGCGAGCTGCACCCACATGAACCACTCGATCACGATGCGTCCTCGGGCGGGAATCCGACGACGACCTTGAGGGTCTCGCCGCGGCGCTCGACGATCGCGACGAGACGTCGGCCGCCGACCGCTGTATCGGCGACCGCGGCGATCGGCGCACCCTTCGCGGTCTCGGGCGCTCCGGCCGCGTCGATGCGCTTGCCGTGGCCGAGGTCGATCGCCTGCTGCCCGGTGACGTGCACGACGGGAAGCGCGAGCTCGGCGGCATCCGCTGCACCGATGAGCGCCGACGCGACGTCGAGGTCCTCGAGCACGGATGCCGCGGCCACCTCGAACCGCCCGATGCGCGTTCTGCGGAGTGCCGTCAGATGCCCGCCGACGCCGAGATCGGCGCCCAGGTCGCGGGCCAGCGCGCGGATGTACGTGCCCGACGAGCACTCGACTCGCACGTCGAGGTCGACGAACCCGTCGACGCGGCGCACCTCGAGCACCTCGAACGCCGAGATCGTGACCGTGCGGGCCTTCAGCTCGACCTGCTCGCCGTCGCGCACCCGCTGGTACGCGCGCTTGCCGTCGACCTTGATCGCGCTCACCGCGCTCGGCACCTGCTCGATGACGCCCGTGAGCTTCGCGATGCCATCGGCCACGTGGGCCTCGTCGACGGCCGCGACCAGGTCTGCGGAGGCCGCGTCGAACAGCTCTCCCTCGGCATCGTCGGTGCTCGACCCGACGCCGAGCCTGATCGTGGCGAGGTACTCCTTGTCGAGTCCGACGAGGTAGGTGAGCAGGCGCGTCGACCCGTCGACGCCGAGCACGAGCAGTCCGGTCGCCATCGGATCGAGGGTGCCGGCGTGCCCGACCCTGCGGGTTCCGGCGAGTCGGCGCGTGCGCGCGACCACGTCATGGCTGGTGATGCCCTGCGGCTTGTCGACGAGGAGGATGCCGCTGTTCACGCCCTACAGGCTAACAGTCGGGCGGTCGCGCGCCCTCGACCGGCCCCACCCGGCCGCCCCGCCCCTACGCTGGACGGGTGAGGATCGGGATCATCGGCGCCGGCGCGCTCGGCGGCACGTTCGCGGCACTGCTCTCGCAGGCCGGCCACGACGTCGAGGTGACCGCGCGCGGTGCCGGCCTCGCCGCGATCCGCGACGACGGCATCCGCCTCAGCGGCGGCTACGGCGAGGTGCACGCACTCGTCGCGGCCGGTGAGCATCTGACCCTTCGCCCCGACCTCGTGCTCGTGTGCACCAAGGCGCAGGATGCCGAGGCCGCGATCGCCGCGAACCGCGAGCTCATCGACGGCACCCCCGTCGTGGTCGTGCAGAACGGCCTCGAGGGCGTCGAAACGGCCGCTCGGCTGCTGCCCGGGTCGGAGTGCTTCGGCCTGCTCTCACTGATCGCCGCCGACCATTCCGAACCCGGGCTCGTGCACGTGACGGCGACGGCCGAGAGCCGTCTCGGTCGCGGCGACGGGCCCGCCGATGCCGAATCCGTGCGGATCGCGGCCGTGCTCTCCGACGCGGTGCCCGTTCGTGCCCTCGACGACTTCCGAGGTGCGCAGTGGACCAAGCTCGTCGTGAACATGGTCAACGCCGTGCCCGCCATCGTCGGGGGCACCCTCGGCGACGTCGTCGCCTCACCCGAGCTGCTGACCGCGCTCACCGCGTCGATGCGCGAATGCGTTCGCATCGGCATCGCCCGAGGCGTTCGGTTCGGCAGCCTGAACGGGCTCGACGACGCCTCGCTGCGCGCCTTCGCCGAACTCCCCCTCCGCGAGGCGGCGACCGTGCCGTCGGCGCTCGTGGCCCGGATGGGCTGGGAGTCGAATCGCGGCTCCACCCAGCAGAGCCTGCGCCGGGGGCAGCCGACCGAGATCGACTTCCTGAACGGCGCCGTCGTGCGCGAGGCCTCCGTCGCCGGACTCGTCGCACCGGTGAATGCGGCGCTCACGGCGCTCGTGCACGAGGTCGAGGCGACCGGGCGGCCGCTGCCCGCTGCGCGCGTGCACGATTCGCTCCGGGCGCTCGACGAGTCCTGAGCCGCTCGTCGCCGAGCCGGGCGCCCTGCACGGCATCGAGCAGACGCAGAACGAGGGGGCCCGGCGAACCGGGCCCCCTCTGCTGTTCAGCGGATGTCGCTACGCGCGCTTGCGGCGAACGCGAGCCACCACGAGGAACGCGGCGCCTGCCAGCACGATGATGCCGGCGACGATCGCGATGCCCGTACCGGCGAAGCCGGTGCTCGCGAGGCCGGTGCCGCCGCCTGCGGTCGCGGTCTCGCCGTCGCCGCTGCCGTCGGTGCCGTCTGTCGGCAGGACGGTCGGGCCGTTGGCGCAGTCCGGCGTCGCCGGCGGATAGCTCAGGTCGACCGCGAGCTCGGGGTTGACCTCGATCATCGCGCTGATGTCACCACGAGTCCAGGCGAAGTTGTCCGTCGTCTCGACCCAGGTGCCATCGGCCTTCTGCTCCCAGCCGGGCCAGCCCGTCGGATTACCGTCGGCATCTACTGATGCACCAGGCCAGAGAGTCTTGCCGTCGAGGTGATCGGCGTCGTCGAGGGTGCCCAGGGAGCGCTTCTCCGTGTTCGTGCCGTCGGTGATCACGAGGAACACCTCCGCATTCGCACCCACGGACTCGTTGGTGTCGTTGAGCTGCACCGTGTAAAGAATCCACGGCACATCGGCCTGGCACTCGCCCACGGCGACCGAACCGTCGAGGGTCGGGTCGACGGGGTCGATCGGCTCCTCACACGCCGCGTCGTTCAACGTGAACGGACCGAACGTCACCGACTGCGATGCACCCGCGAACTTGTGGCCCTTCGCCGGCGTCGCCGTGATCGAGACACCGGAACCTCCGTGTCACACGCCGCGTCGTTCAACGTGAACGGACCGAACGTCACCGACTGCGATGCACCCGCGAACTTGTGGCCCTTCGCCGGCGTCGCCGTGATCGAGACCTTGCCATCGGCAAGGACCGGAGCACCCCAGACCACAGCATCCGACAGCACCGGAGTCAACACGTAGTTGTCGACACCACACTCATCGCTGAACGCAGGCTCAGCCGGAACCGGAACCTCCGTGCCCCAGACCACAGCATCCGACAGCACCGGAGTCAACACGTAGTTGTCGACACCACACTCATCGCTGAACGCAGGCTCAGCCGGAACCGGAACCTCCGTCGGCTGGACGCAATCGGTATACGCGAGCAGTGCCTGGTCACCGCGTTCCCTGACCGAGTGCAGGAACGGGAAGTCCCAGTTCCAGTAGCTGAAGGCCGAGTAGATGTCGTTGGTGTGCTCACCGTGCTTCGCAGAGAGGAACTGGTCGACCGTCAGCCACGACCGGGTGTAGGTGGTCGACTGGGGGTCCCAGTGGCACACCGTCACATCGCCGGACGCGGGCAGAGTGCAGCCGCCCACGAGCAGCGTCTGGTCGCCCTGCGCCGAGTACGTCTTCCCCTTGTACGTGAAGGCCGGGATGATGTCCTCGCCCTTCTGGTGCTTCAGGTGTGCGCTGACGACAGCGGACTTGGAGATCGTGATCAGCTCGTACGGGTTCTTGTCGCTCGCCGTGGCGTGACAGATGGTCAGCTTGCTGCCTTCGCCGCAATCGACCTTGCCCTCCCAGTGGTAGTTCGTTCCGTCGACCTGAACCCATTCGATGACGAACTCGTCGGGAGCGGGCTTGGGCCAATTCACGTGTGATGCGTAGGTGAACGTCTGCGTGTTGTTCCAGCGACCCGTGTTGTTGTGGAAGTTGAGCGTCAACTTCTTGCCGTCGATGACGAAGCGGATGTTCACATCGTTGCCGGAGACGTTCTTCGGGTACTTGACCGTCAGGGCCGTGCAGGTCGGCGCGTCGTACGGCCAGTCGTTGTCGCACAGTGCTGCGGGCACGGTGTAGCTGCCGGTGTCGGTGGACGTGTTTCCGTTGTCCCACTTGCCCTTCAGCTCGAGCGTGTACTTCTTGCCGAGCTCTGCCCCGGTCTGGGTGCCGACCGCGCTGCCCTTCGCGGCGATGACCGTGTTCTTCGCGATGACACCGGGCTGAGTGGTCGAGGTGATCGTCTCACGGACGTTCTCGGAGTTCACCGCCGTCCACGTGACCGTGGCCGACTTGCCGTCCGTCGCGCAGACGGACGTCGCGGTGATCGTGTTGTGGTGCGCCGACGCGGGCGCGGCCATTCCGACGACGGAGAGCCCGCCTGCGAGGGCGAGCGTGGTCAGCACGGCCGCGGCACGACGCCACAGGCTCGGTGAGTCGGGGCGTGTACGTGTGCGCCATGAGCGCACGGCGCCGCGCACCGAACCTCGGGGGTTGGGCATTCGGGTTCTCCATCGATCGAAACCGGCGTCTGCGAACCCAGGCGAGAACCGAGGGCGTGCGCGAGCGCACAGCATGGATCGATGTGCCTTGGGCGGGCGCACCGAACGTTCGGGTCTTCGGGTGGAGCTAGGGGTGGGGTTCGCACAGCCGGGGGCAAAGGGCTGTGAACCTTCAGTATGGCCCCATCGAATCGTCGGCGTCCACCGCTTCGCGTGTCGACGTCGACTTGTCCCCCAAATTGGGGTCGTTCATCGTCTCGAGCGCCCGCATGCGTGTCCGGATGCCGGTGGTCAGCGTCGTCCGGCCGGGGCGAGTGCGGGGTGCTCGGGGTCGCGATCGTCGACCACGACCGCGTCGGCGTCGCGCGGGTCGGACTCCGCGTAGGCGAGCAGGTCGGCGGGGTCGGTCGGTTCGCCGTCGAGGGCGATCCGCACGTCCCAGAGCTCGGCGAGTCGCGACCGCAGCACGAACCTGCCGTCGAGCACCAGGATCGCGTCCGCGGGGCCGGTGACCCATTTCGGCTCGACCCAAGCGTCGCGTGCGGGGTCGAGCACGGCGGTGACGAACGCGGTCGACCCGCCCATGCGGAAGGGCTCCACGAGCACGCGCCGCAGCGCCGACTCGTCGAAGCCGTAGCGGTAGTAGCGGTCGGGGGTGTCGACGCCGAACACGTCCTGCGCCGCGCGCGAACGGTGGAACCCCTCCATGCTGGCCCGGAACACCCGGTGCCCGCGCTCGCGGAGCACCTCGGCGAGGTCGTCGCCGAACCGGGTCTTGCCGCTGCGGAGCGGCCCGTCGATCGCCACGATCATGCGACCGCGACCGTAGTGCTCGAGGATGCCGTCTGAGAGCTGTCGGAGGAACGTCACGCGCGGCGTCGTCACCAGGTGCATGGCCCCATGCTAGCCAGTGCGTGCTCGGCCGCGATGCCCGATCCGTTGCCTAGGCTTGGAGGATGCCCGCATCGCCCGACCTCGCCGAGGCCGTCAACGACTGGTTCGCGGACGCCGCGAGGCCGCTGCCGTGGCGCGCGGCCGACGTCTCGCCGTGGGCGGTGCTCGTCAGCGAGTTCATGCTGCAGCAGACGCAGGTGGCCCGCGTGGTCCCGCGGTGGCAGGCGTGGATCGAACGCTGGCCGACGCCCGCGGCGATGGCCGCCGCTCCCCCGTCCGAGGCGGTGCGCGCCTGGGATCGCCTCGGGTACCCGCGCCGCGCGCTGTGGTTGCACCGTGCGGCGACCGCGATGGTCGAGCACCACGGGGGCGAGGTGCCGCGCGAACTCGACGACCTGCTCGCGCTGCCGGGCGTCGGACCGTACACGGCACGAGCGGTGGCCGCGTTCGCGTTCGGCGCGCGGCATCCGGTCGTCGACACGAACACGCGACGCGTGATCGCGCGCGCCGTGCTCGGGCAGGGTCACCCCGGCCCGCCGTCGACGGCACGCGACCTCGCGGAGATGGACGCCCTGCTCCCAGAGGCGGATGTCGCGGCGCGCACGTTCAACGCCGCCGCGATGGAGCTCGGGGCGACCGTCTGCACGTCCCGATCGCCGCAGTGCGACAGCTGCCCGATCGCGGCGCAGTGCGCGTGGCGGCTCGCCGGGAGCCCCGACTACGAGGGCCCGCGCTCGGCGAAGCAGGCCAGGTTCGAGGGCTCCGACCGCCAGGTTCGAGGGCTCGTCATGCGCGAACTGCGTGCCGCGCACCGACCGGTGGCGCGTGCGGAGCTCGCGACGGCCTGGCCCGATGCGGCCAAGCTCGACCGCGCGATCGAGTCGCTCGTGCACGACGGACTCGCCGTGCGCGGCGACGACGGATTCACGCTGCCCGACGCCTGAGCGCACGGCATCGTGAGACGCCGAAGGCGCGCCCTCACGGGCGCGCCTTCGGTCGTTCAGTTCTCAGCGAGACGTCGCGCTCTCGTCGACGTCTTCGGACTCGTCGCCTTCGGACTCGTCTTCGTCGAAGTCGCGCGGCTTCACGTACGGGTCGGCGTCGCCGGCGTACTCGGCCGTGCTCGCCGCAGCCTCGGTCTCGGCGTCGCGTTCGCGAGCCTCGCGCAGGAGCGCGGCGATGTGGTCGGCGTTCTCGGGGATCGCGTCGAGGATGAACTCGAGCGACGGCGTGAGCCGCGCGGTGATGTTGCGGCCCACCTCGGTGCGCAGCATGCCGGTGGCGGCCTTCAGCGCGAGGGCCGAGTCGCTTCGCTCCTCATCGGTGCCGTACACCGTGTAGAAGATGCTCGCGTGCTGCAGGTCGCCGGTGACGCGGACATCGGTGATCGTGACGAAACCGAGTCGCGGGTCTCGGAGGCCCTTGTCGAGTCGTCTGGCGACGATCTCCTTGATGCGGTCCGCCATCTTTCGGGCGCGTGCCGGATCAGCCATGCACTGTCTCCTTCCGAAGAGAGGCCGGGGCGGCTCTCGCCGCCCCGGCCGCCTCGACTACGCGCGAGGCTTCTCGCGCAGCTCGGTGGTCTCGATCTCGTCGCCCACCTGGATGTCGTTGAACTTGCCGAGGCCGATACCGGCTTCGTAGTCCGTGCGCACCTCGGTGACGTCGTCCTTGAACCGACGCAGCGACTCGATCGCGAGGTTGTCGCCGACGACGACGCCATCGCGGATGACGCGCGCCTTGGCGTTTCGCGTGATCGTTCCCGACCGCACGATGACACCGGCGATGTTGCCGAACTTCGAGGAGCGGAACACCTCGCGGATCTCGGCGACACCGGACTGGACCTCTTCGAACTCGGGCTTGAGCATGCCCTTGAGCGAGTCCTCGATCTCGTCGATCGCGTTGTAGATGACCGAGTAGAAGCGGATGTCGACGCCCTCGCGAGCGGCGCGCTCGCGCGCCTTCGTGTCGGGGCGCACGTTGAAGCCCACGATGATCGCGTTGTCGATCGTCGCGAGGTTGACGTCGCTCTCGGTGATGGCACCCACACCGCGGTGGAGGATGCGCAACTGCACCGAGTCGTCGACCTCGATCTTGAGGAGCGACTCCTCGAGCGCCTCGACGGCACCCGACACGTCACCCTTGATGATGAGGTTGAGCGACTCGACCTTGCCCTCTTCGAGTGCACGGGTGAAGTCCTCGAGCGAGATGCGCTTGCGGGCCTTGGCCAGCTGGGCGTTGCGCTCGGCGGCTTCGCGCTTCTCGGCGATCTGACGCGCAGTGCGGTCCTCCTCGGTCACGAGGAAGGTGTCACCGGCGCGCGGCACGCTCGAGAGGCCCTGCACCTGGACGGGGCGCGACGGCGTGGCCGCGAGGACCGCGTCGCCGTTCTCGTCGGTCATCGCACGGACGCGGCCATAGGCCGTGCCCGCGACGATCGCGTCGCCGACGCGCAGGGTTCCGGACTGGATGAGCACGGTCGCGACCGCACCGCGGCCCTTGTCGAGCTTCGCCTCGATCGCGACACCACGTGCGTCCTTGTTGGGGTTCGCACGCAGGTCGAGACCGGCATCGGCCGTCAGGAGCACCGCGTCGAGCAGGTCCTGGATGCCGATGTCGTTGCGGGCCGACACGTCGACGAACATGACGTCTCCGCCGTACTCCTCGGCGACGAGGCCGAACTCGGTGAGCTGCTGGCGCACCTTCGCCGGGTTGGCGTCTTCCTTGTCGATCTTGTTGACCGCGACCACGATCGGCACGTTCGCCGACTGCGCGTGGTTCAGGGCCTCGATCGTCTGCGGCATGATGCCGTCATCGGCTGCGACCACGAGGATCGCGATGTCGGTGACCTGCGCACCACGAGCACGCATGGCGGTGAACGCCTCGTGACCCGGCGTGTCGATGAAGGTGATCGGACGATCGATGCCCTCGTGCACGGTGTGCACCTGGTAGGCACCGATGTGCTGCGTGATGCCGCCGGCCTCGCCTGCGACGACGTTGGCGTTGCGGATCGCGTCGAGCAGTCGCGTCTTACCGTGGTCGACGTGACCCATGACGGTCACGACGGGCGGACGCTGCTCGAGGACGTCGTCGCCCTCGTCGTCGAGTTCGGCGTCGAGGTCGATGTCGAAGCCCTCGAGGAGCTCCTTGTCCTCGTCTTCGGGCGAGACGACCTGGATCTTGTAGCCGAGCTCTGCGCCGAGTACCTCGAAGGTGGCCTCGTCGAGCGACTCGGTCGCCGTCGCCATCTCACCGAGGTGGAACAGCACCGTCACGAGCGAACCGGGGTTCGCGTCGATCTTGTCGGCGAAGTCGGAGATCGAGGAGCCGCGACGCAGGCGGATGACGGTGGTGCCGTCGCCGCGGGGAACGCTCACGCCGCCGAGCGACGGGGCCTCCCGCATCTCGAATTCCTGACGCTTCGTGCGCTTCGACTTGCGGGCCTTGCTCTTGCCGCCACCGCGGCCGAAGGCACCGGCCGTGCCGCCGCCGGGGCCGCGACCACGGCCGCCGCCACCGCCTGCGGGGCGCGGGCCGCCGAAGCCGCCTGCGCCGGGAGCGCCGCCGCCGGGGCGCTGGAAGCCACCGCCGCCGCCGGGACGAGCGCCGGCACCTGCGCCTGCGCCGCCGGGGCGCTGGAAGCCGCCGCCGGGGCGACCGCCTGCACCGGCCGGACGAGGAGCACCCGGACGGGGCGAACCCGGTCGGGGCGCCTGCGGGCGCGGGATGTTGCCGGGGCTCGGGCGCTGGCCCATGCCCTGGGCGCTGGCGAAGGGGTTGTTGCCCGGACGCGGGGTTGCGGGCTTCTGCCCCATGCCCTGCGAGCTCGAGAACGGGTTGTTGCCGGGGCGCGAAGCGGGTGCGCCGGGGCGAGGAGCCCCTGGGCGGGGCGCCGAGCCACCGGGCTTCGCCGCGGAGCCGGGCTTCACGGCGTCGGACGGTGCGGCGTCGGTGGTCGCGGCGGCTGCGGGAGCCTCTGCGGCGGCGGCCTTCTCGGCTGCGGCCTGCGCAGCGCGTTCCTCGGCCTGCGCCTGGCGCTCGGCCACGGTCAGCGGCACGTCGGCGGGTGCGGCAGCGGCGGGTGCCTCGGCCGGGGCCTCGGGCGCCGCGACGGGCTTGGGTGCCGGCTTCGGGCCGGGCTTGACCGCGGCCGGGCGTGCCGGCGCGGCGGGTGCAGCGGCGGCGGGTGCGGCGTTCTTCGCCGCAGCACCTGCTGCTTCGAGCGCGGCCTTCAGGCGGCGCGCGACGGGGGGCTCGATGGACGACGAGGGTCCCTTGACGTACTCGCCCATCTCCTTGAGCTTCTCAAGGGCGATCTTGCTGTCGACGCCGAGTTCGGATGCGATCTCGTGTACGCGTGGTTTGGCAGCCACTTCTCTCCTGTTCCGGGTCTGACCCCGGACAGGGGCAGACCATCAATAACGGACGGGACTCATTTCGAGCCGCTCATTAGTTGTCACTCATTGGTCATCACTTGTGTGTTCAGCCTGTTCTCTACGTTGCCGGTGTCCACCTCGCCGCGAATGCGGAGTGCGCGCCCGAAGGCGCGCTTCCGAACGGCGAGCCGGTAGCACTCGAGTGTCGGATGCAACCACGCGCCCCTGCCCGGAAGCACGGCCGAAGCATCAGCGACGACCTGTGTTTGGTGGGAGACGACCCTCAGAAGTGAGGATCGTGGAGCGCGCGAACGGCATCCGATGCACGTTCTGACGGGTTCCATCCTACACCTCCGAGGCTGGGCGCCGCGGACGCCCTGGGTCTGGCTCGTTCCGACCGGCAGGACGACCGGCCGGGCGGGACCGGGCCGGTCGTCCGACCGGACCCGGCGTGCCGGCTAGTTCGACTCGAGGACCGAGTCGGGCTGGATGTCGATCTTCGCGCCCGTGAGCTTGGCGGCGAGGCGGGCGTTCTGGCCCTCCTTGCCGATCGCGAGCGAGAGCTGGTAGTCGGGAACGAGGGCGCGGACCGCCCTGGTCGACTCGTCGATGACGAACGCGCTCGTGACCTTGGCGGGCGAGAGCGCGCTCGCGACGAACGTGGCGAGGTCGTCGGAGTAGTCGACGATGTCGATCTTCTCGGCGCCGAGCTCGGCCGTGACGGCGCGGACGCGCTGTCCGAGTTCGCCGATCGCCGCACCCTTGGCGTTGATGCCGGGCTGGTTGGCGCGCACGGCGATCTTCGTGCGGTGTCCGGCCTCGCGGGCGAGGGAGACGATCTCGACGACGCCGTTCGCGATCTCGGGCACCTCGAGCGCGAACAGCTTGCGGACGAGCGCGGGGTGCGTGCGCGACACCGTGATCGACGGGCCCTTGGTGCCCTTCGCGACGCTCGTCACGTAGACGCGGATGCGCTGGCCGTGCGGGTACTCCTCGCCGGGCACCTGCTCCTCAGGCGGGAGGATCGCCTCGACCGAGCCGAGGTCGATGTGGATCATGCGGGGGTTCGGGCCCTGCTGGATCACGCCGGCGACGATGTCGCCCTCGCGGCCGCGGAACTCGCCGAGCACAGCATCATCGGCCAGGTCGCGCAGTCGCTGGTTGATGACCTGCTTCGCCGCGAAGGCCGCGATGCGACCGAAGTCGCTCGGGCTGTCTTCGGCCTCGCCGACGACGTTGCCCTCTTCATCGAGTTCGGGAACGAACACCGAGACGTGGCCCGTCTTGCGGTCGAGGTGAGCCCGCGCGCCGTCGGGGTTCGCGTGGCCGTGCTGGTCGGGATGCGTGTGCTTCAGGTAGGCCATGAGAATGGCCTGCTCGATGATCTGCACCAGTTCATCGAACGGGATCTCTTTCTCGCGCTCCATCATGCGAAGCACGCTGAGGTCGATGTCCATCGCCGGCCTCCTCTATTCAGCTCTCGTATTCAGTTGCGCCCGGAATGCCGGGCGATCTTCAAGGGTACCGGATGCCCGACGCTGTCGAAATACCGAGCATCGGATGCCGCGGCCCCGTGCTCGCCACGAGATGCCGTTCGACGCCCGATACCGGCCCGGACCGCGCAGCGCAAGGGGGCCACGACGGGTCGACGCCGTCGATACGCTGAGCCGATGACCCCGGAATCCCTCAAGTCGACCGCGAGCGCCGCCCAACGCTCGAGCTCCTTCCGAATCCTGGCCCGCGCCGGCTACGTCGTGCTCGGCATCGTCCATATCGTGATCGGCGCGATCGCCGTGTCGATCGCGGTCGGCGCCGGCGGTGGCGAAGCCGACCAGAGCGGCGCGATGCAGCAGATCGCACGCGTGCCGTTCGGCGTCTTCGTGCTCTGGCTGATCGTGCTCGGCATGTTCGCCCTCGCCCTCTGGCAGATCGTCGGGGCATTCCTCGAGCAGGACGCAGATGCGAAGAAGAAATGGGGACATCGTGCCAAGGATGTGGGCACGGCCGTCGCCTACATCGCGATCGGCGCGACGGCCCTCGTCACGGCCCTCGGCGGCAGCTCCGACTCCTCGCAGTCGACGACGTCGTTCAGCGCGACCCTGCTCTCGAGCCCCGGCGGCGTGCTGCTGCTCGTGCTCGTCGCCCTCGTCACGCTCGGCATCGGCGTCGCGTTCGTCGTGCGCGGCATCCGCAAGGACTTCGAGCGCCAGTTGTCGCTGCCGGCGGGCAAGGTCGGCGAGGGCGTCCGGGTGCTCGGCACGGTCGGCTACGTGGCCAAGGGCATCGCCGTGGCCGTGGTCGGCGTGCTGTTCGGCGTGGCCGCGGTCACCCACGACCCCGAGAAGGCCAGCGGACTCGACGGAGCGCTGAAGAGCCTGGCCGCCCTGCCGTTCGGCCAGGTGATCCTCTGGCTCGTCGGCGCGGGGCTCGTGGTCTACGGCATCTACTGCTTCGCGCGGGCACGATACGCGGATGTCTGAGCGAACCCGATGAGCCGACGGCGCCCCGACGAATCGTCGGGGCGCCGTCGCCGTCAGCTCAGGAGTGCCGCGACCGCGTCGGCCGCGGGCAGCGTCTGGCGCTCGCCCGTGCGGCGGTCCCAGAGCTCGACCTCGCCGTCGGCAGCGCCACGACCCACGATGAGGATGCGCGGTACGCCGATGAGCTCGGCGTCACCGAACTTCACGCCGGGCGACACCTTGGGGCGGTCGTCGTAGAGCACGTCGAGACGGGCCTGCTCGAGCTCGTTCGAGAGTCGCTCGGCAAGATCGAACGCCACGGCGTCGCGACCGGTCGCGACCACGTGCACGTCGAAGGGCGCGACCGAGGCCGGCCAGACGAGGCCCTTCTCGTCGTTGTTGCCCTCGGCGATGATCGCGAGGATGCGGGTGATGCCGATGCCGTAGGAGCCCATCGTCACGGTCGCGAGCTTGCCGTTCTCGTCGAGCACCTTGAGTCCGAGCACCTCGGCGTACTTGCGGCCGAGCTGGAAGACGTGTCCGATCTCCATGCCGCGGGCGAGCTCGACCGGGCCGGAGCCGTCGGGCGCCGGGTCGCCGGCGCGCACGTTCGACGCCTCGACGGTGCCGTCGGCGACGAAGTCGCGCCCGACGACGAGGCCGAACACGTGCTTCTGGTCGAGGTTGGCGCCCGTGATCCACTCGGTGCCGTCGACGACGCGGGGGTCGACGAGATAGCGGATGCCGGTGGCCGACGTCTCGCCGAGCACGGCGCCATCGGGCGACCAGGGTCCGATGTAGCCCTTGACGAGGCCGGGGTTCTTCGCGAAGTCGGCCTCGGTGGCGGGCTCGACCTCGGCCGGTGCGAACGCGACCTCGACGCGCTTCATCTCGACGTCGCGGTCTCCGGGGAGGCCGACGACGACGATCTCGCGGGTGCCGTCGAGATGGGTGAGGGCGAGCACGACGTTCTTCAGGGTGTCGGCCGCGGTCCACTCGCGCCCGTCGGGGCGGGGGTGGTTCGCGTTGGCGAGGTCGACGAGCGTGGCGATGGTGGGGGTGTTCGGCGAGTCGAACACCTCGGCCTCGGGCAGCCCCTCGATCGGGCTCGCCTCGGGCACGACGGTCGTGAACGCCTCGACGTTCGCGGCGTACCCGCCTGCGGAACGCACGAACGTGTCCTCGCCGACGGGCGTCGGGTGCAGGAACTCCTCGCTCTTCGAACCGCCCATGGCACCGGCATCCGCCTTGACGATGACGTACTCGAGGCCGAGCCGGGTGAAGATGCGCTCGTAGGCATCTCGCTGCGCCTGGTAGCTGGCATCGAGGCCCGGGTCGGTGACGTCGAAGGAGTAGGCGTCCTTCATCGTGAACTCGCGGCCGCGCAGCAGACCCGCGCGGGGCCGCGCCTCGTCGCGGTACTTGTCCTGGATCTGGTAGATCGAGAGCGGCAGGTCCTTGTAGGAGCTGTAGAGGTCCTTCACGAGCAGCGTGAAGACCTCTTCGTGCGTGGGCGCGAGCAGGTAGTCGGCGCCCTTTCGGTCCTGCAGGCGGAAGAGCGCGTCGCCGTACTCGGTCCATCGGTTCGAGGCCTCGTAAGGCTCGCGCGGCAGCAGCGCAGGGAAGTGCACCTCGTGGGCACCCGCGTTCGTCATCTCCTCGCGCACGATGGCCTCGATCTTGGCCTTGACGCGGAGGCCGAGCGGCAGCCAGGCGAAGACGCCGGGGGCCTGTCGGCGGATGTACCCCGCGCGCACGAGCAGCCGGTGGCTGGTCACCTCGGCGTCGGCGGGGTCTTCGCGGAGCGTGCGGAGGAAGTAGTTGGAAAGGCGTGTGGGCACCCGACGATTCTAGTGAGCGTCGGATGCCGCCATCGAAACCGGATGCACCGAGGTCGGGCACGCACGTGGGGAGCGGGCGGGGCGCTCGGCCCCGCCCGCTCCCCCGGTGTCGGATCAGGCGTTCCGGCGTCGCGCCACCGCACCGGCCGCGACGGCGATGCCGCCGAGCACGAGCGCGGCCAGCCCGAGCAGGCCGGGCAGCACGGGCTCGGTGCCCGTCGAGGCGAGCGCCGGCGCTGCATCCTCCTCGACCGTGATGGTGTCGTCGGCGGTAACGACGACGACGGAAGGCACTGCCGCGGGGGCCGCCGGCTGGGCGACCGGTCCGGGCTGGCTCGGCGTTCCCTCCGGCGTGAAGAGCGGCGTACCCCCCACCTTGCCGAACGCGAAGATGAACGTGTTCGGCGTGCCCGTCGACGGGTCGAGGGAGCTCTGACCGAACGAGTACGCCTCGGCGCCGACGGCACCGAGCGCGGCCTGCGCCTCCGCCTCGGTCGCGGCGGCACCGTAGAAGATCACGAACGAGAGCGAGGCGCCCGCCGCGAGGCCCCCGAGCCGGAAGTCGAACAGCGCGCCGTGGTCACCGGGACCCTGATCGACGCCGTTGCCCTCGAACAGGATGCTCGACGGCCCCGACAGCGGATTCGGGCTCGCGAAGCCGTCATCGCTCGTGTAGAACAGCGCACTCGCCGAGCCGCCGTCGATCGTGACGAACTCGTCGAACGCGGTCGGCTCGATGTCCCAGTCCATGAGGCGGCGGTACTGGACCGTCGCGATCGGGGCGCCCGAGACGTTCTCGATGATGACGTTCACCTGGTACAGGTTCTTCGTCGCCGGCGAGGGCACGTACTGGTGGGTCACCCGGAAGACCGGCGCGTTCGCGGCATCGTTGACGAGCACCACGGAGGTGGCCGTCGAGCCCGTGAACTCGAAGGACTCGACCACGAGGTTCGTCCCGCCGGGGCCCTCGGTGTCGAGATCCGCTCCGCCCCAGACGCCGGAGGCGGGGTCGGCGACGCCCCAGCCCTCGCACAGGCACCCGGGCGAGGTCGAGTCGTTGCCCGTCGGCAGGTAGGCGAGGCCGGCGTCACCGGGTCCCGCAGCCGAGCCCGTCGCGTCGGTCGTGTTCAGCTCGCCGGTCGGGTTGACCGCGAGCAGAATCGTTCCGTTCGTGATGCAGACGGCCGGGTAGCACGGGCTACCGGGGGTCGGCAGCGCGGCCGCGATCGGTCCAGCGGCCGCCGCGGCGAACAGGGTGACCGTCGGTTCCTCGACGTCGGCGGCGAGCGTCTCCTCGACGGTGTCCTCCGGCGCCGCGACGACGACCTCGGGCGCCTCGACGGCTGGGGCGACGTCACCCCTCCCCGGGCTCGCGTCACCTCCGACGACGGATGCCTCGGCGGGCTCGTCCGTCGCAGGTGCGGGTTCGGCGGCCGCGGGCTCCGTGTCGTCGGCCGGGGCGGCCGGCGCTTCGGGGGCGGATGCCTCGGGCTCGGGCTCGGCGACCGGCTCATCGGCGACCGGCCCCGCAGCGGGCGGCTCCTCGGCCGCCGGTTCCTCTGGCACGACGACCGCCGCGGCATCCGGTGCCTCGACGGCCTCCGCGGTCGGTGCGGCCTCGGAGGAGGTCGGTGACGCCTCGGCCGCCGCGGCGGGCGGATCGGGGACGGCGTCATCGGCGATCGCCGGCAATGGGGCCAGGGCGAAGGCCAGCGCGGTCATCGTCGCGACGGTGCCGGCGGCGAGTCCGAATCGGGCTCGCGGGGACAGTTCGGTGGACATGTTCGCTCCGTTCGAGTGCGGCCCGGGGGGAACGGGTGGCGGGTGTCCAGTCCGGGAATCGAGCCGGACGGCCGTCACGATACGCCCGCACCGGCTCGGCCATGTCAGGGTCCGCCCTGACGTCCACCCGGGGCGTACCTCCAGTTCGGGGGACGTCGCGCGACGCGGAAAGGGCACCCGCCCGGCTCGATGCCGGGCGGGTGCCCGCTCGCTCTTCCACGCGGCCGAGGCGGATCGCTCCGCATCGGCCGTGCGGCTCACTCGGCGAGGATCAGGTAGAGCGCCTTGCGCGCCTCGTCGATCTTCGCGGCCGCGGCCGCACGCTGCTCGTCGCTCGCCCCGTGGCGGAACTGGCCCGCGACGCCCATGAGCTTGCCGAGCGCCTGGAAGAGCTCGGTGGACGACTCGCTGGGCTTCGGCACGGACGCCCATGCTCCGGCGATCTCGTCCTCGTGGTCGGCGATGTAGGCGCGACCCTCGTCGGTGAGCTGGAACTCGGTCTTGCGGCCTTCGCCGACGGCGACGATGAGGCCCTCGTCGACGAGCTGCTGCAGGGTCGGGTAGACCGAGCCGGGGCTCGGACGCCAGGCGCCCTCGGTCTTCTCGGCGACGGCCTTGATGATGGCGTAGCCGTTGCTCGGGTTCTCGGCGAGCAGCGACAGGATCGCCGCCCGCACATCGCCCTTCGAGCGGCGGCGACCGCCGCGGCCTCCGAACCCGGGTCCGAATCCGGGGCCGCCGGGGAACGCCGCGTCGCCCCAGGCACCGGGCCCGTGGTGCGGACGGCCGAAGGCGGGGTCGTGGTGGAAGCGGCCCTCGCCGCGATGGAACTGGTGGGACATCCGGTCGTGTCGACGGGCGGCACCGCGGAGGTCTGCTTCGATGAAGTGTTCGCGTGACATGTGCGAACTCCTTTCGGGTTGTGGTGAAAGATGACTCACAGAACTTCTGTGATGGGTCAACGATATATCGCTATTGCCACAATGTCAATCGGCGCGTCCTCGAGACGACCCGCGGACTAGGGTGAGCGCGTGAGTGCGCACCGCAGATCCGCATGGATGCCGCAGCGATGAGGGTCGCGATCGTCGGCGGTGGCGCCGCGGGACTGACGACCGCGTGGCTGCTCGACCGGCAGCACCAGGTGACCCTCTTCGAGCGCGACGATCGCCTCGGCGGCCACGCCGACACGCGAACGGTCGAGGTCGACGGTCGGCCGTTCGACGTGGACGCCGGCTTCCAGTTCTTCTCCCCCGGCCCCGCCTACGCGACGTTCAACCGCCTGCTCGACGCGCTCGGCATCGCCCGCGAGTCCTACCCGGCCACGCTCACGGTCGCCGATATGCGCTCGGGACGTGCCGTGGCGATGCCTCCGGCGAGCGCGGGGCGCGTCGCCTGGTCGTCACTCGCGCCCGACGCGCTCAGCACCCTGCTGAGATTCCGGCGGTTCATCGATCGCCTGCCCGCGTTCCTCGCGCGGAACGACTCGTCGGTCACGGTCGCCGACTACCTCGAGCACGAGCGGCTGCCGAAGGCCTTCACCGACGAGTTCCTCGTTCCGCTGCTGTTGTCGTTCTGGTGCGTCGACCGTGAGGCGTTCCTCGGCTTCGCCGCGCGCAACGCGTTCCACTACCTCGGCGTGAACGCCGGCAGCGGGCTCCGGGCTCCCGTGCAGAGCGAGATCCCCGGCGGCCTGCGCGTCTACGTCGACGCCCTCGTCGCGTCACTCGAACGCACGACGGTGCGAACGGATGCCGCGATCACCCGGCTCGCGCGCGAGCACGGCCACCTCCTCGTCGAGACCGCCGACGGCGGCGTGCACGAGTTCGACCGCGTCGTGCTCGCCTGCAATCCGCGTGTGGCGGCCGGACTCGTCGCCGGGATCCCCGAGCTCGCCGGGATGCGCACGCAGCTCGAGCGGTTCCGCACCTTCCAGACGCGGATCGCGATCCACGGCGACCGTCGCCTCATGCCGCGCGACGAGGCATCCTGGTCGGTCGTGAACGCCAGGTGGGACGGCGTGCACAGCTCGCTGACCGTCTGGAACCCGCGGCGCGGGCTTCCGGTCTTCAAGAGCTGGATCACCCACGACGACGAGCTGCCCGATCCGTTGCACGCCCTCGTCACCTACGAGCACGGCATGATCACGCCCGAGTACTTCGACGCGCAGGCGACCCTCAAGGGCCTCAACGGAGCCGGCGGACTCTGGCTCGCCGGACTGTACATGCACGACGTGGACTCCCACGAGAGCGCCGTGCGCTCGGCCGTCACCGTGGCCCTCGCGCTGGCGCCGGATTCCGCGCGGCTGCGCGAGCTCATCGGCCCGCGCTGACGCGCGCCGTCGACTACGGGGTCAGGACCTGCGGGCTGCCGACCGGGGCATCCGCGCCCATCTCGTCGGCGATGCGGTTGGCCTCTTCGATCAGCGTCGCGACGATCTCGGACTCGGGCACGGTCTTGATGACCTCGCCCTTGACGAAGATCTGGCCCTTGCCGTTGCCGGACGCCACGCCGAGGTCGGCCTCGCGGGCCTCGCCGGGGCCGTTGACGACGCAGCCCATGACGGCCACGCGCAGCGGAACGGTCATGCCCTCGAGACCGTCGGTCACGTCGTTCGCGAGCTTGTAGACGTCGACCTGCGCACGGCCGCACGACGGGCACGAGACGATCTCGAGCTTGCGCTCGCGGAGGTTGAGCGACTGCAGGATCTGCAGGCCGACCTTGACCTCCTGCGCCGGGGGCGCCGAGAGCGAGACGCGGATGGTGTCGCCGATGCCCTCGCCGAGCAGGATGCCGAACGCCGTCGCCGACTTGATGGTGCCCTGGAACTCGGGGCCGGCCTCGGTCACGCCGAGGTGCAGGGGCCAGTCGCCGCGCTCGGCGAGCAGGCGGTAGGCCTTGACCATGACGATCGGGTCGTTGTGCTTGACCGAGATCTTGAAGTCGTGGAAGTCGTGCTCCTCGAAGAGCGAGGCCTCCCAGACGGCCGACTCGACGAGCGCCTCGGGCGTCGCCTTGCCGTACTTCTCGAGCAGGCGCGGGTCGAGCGAACCGGCGTTCACGCCGATGCGGAGGGACACGCCAGCGGCCTTCGCCGCGGCCGCGATCTCGCCGACCTTGTCGTCGAACTTGCGGATGTTGCCCGGGTTCACGCGCACTGCGGCGCATCCGGCGTCGATCGCCGCGAACACGTAGTTCGGCTGGAAGTGGATGTCGGCGATGACCGGGATCTGGCTCTTCTTCGCGATGATCGGGAGCGCCTCGGCGTCGTCGCGACTCGGCACGGCGACGCGCACGATGTCGCAGCCGGAGGCCGTGAGCTCGGCGATCTGCTGCAGCGTGGCGTTGATGTTCGTGGTCGGCGTCGTGGTCATCGACTGCACGGACACCTGGGCGTCGCCGCCGACGAGCACCTTGCCCACCTTGATCTGGCGGGACTTGCGTCGCGGGGCCAGGACTTCGGGGACTTTCGGCATTCCGAGATTCACAGCAGGCACGTGTTCATCCTAGTTCCGGCTGGGTGGGCGCCGGCTGCGAGACGGATGTCTGCCGCAGGCGGACGTCGACGGCATCGGGTCTGCTCACGCGCACCCGTCCTCGTACACCGGCACCGGCGCAGTGACGCGACCGATGCTGTTTCGGTCGTCGGATGGGCGGAAGTCGACCGCGTACTTCTGCACGTGCGCGGTGCCATCGGGCCAGGTCACGTCCTTGCCGATGAAGTCGAGGTATGGGCCGTTGCACCCGTTCGGGTTGGTCTGCACCTCGGGCATGGCCATGAGGTCCGCCCATTCCGCGCCCGCGTGCACCCCCTGCTCGGTCGTGAGGTCGAACCCAGACTCCTCGGGCCCGGTGAACGTCACGCCGAAGGCCGGCTTGCCGAGCGTGCGCTCCTCTTCGGAGAACCGCGCCCAGCCATCGACGTACCGTCGCTCCAGGATCTCGAACGCTCCCCAGCGGTGCAGCGTCGCGGCCGGATAGTGATTGGAGGCCTGGTACTCCTCGGTCTCGGCTTCAGCTCCGAGCAGACGTTCCACGGTCGCGATCGCCGGGCCGACGTCATCCAGATATTCGAGGCTGACGACGAGTTCGCCGGAGGCGTCCCGCAGCTCGAGCGCGGTCGGGCGAGCGACGAACATGGCGACCGATGCGAGCGGGTCCGCGGTCGCCGTCGGAGACGGGGTCGGTTCGGGGGTCGGCTCGAGCGCCGGGGTCGTCGGCGTCGCGCTCGGCTCGGGCTCGGACGCGGCGGGAATCACGGCGCAACCCGACAGGAGCACGACCGAGACGAGCACGACGACACCGAGACGCGATCGATTCCTGCGTGGCATCCGTCACCATTCTTCGCGGCATCCGGTGCCGATGGGGAGATCCTGCCAGTGAGCCCTACAGCAGGGAAGCAGGCGAAGGCGACGATCGCGTAACGACGGGCGGGCGCCGGGCCCGGCGCCGATCAGTCGACCGCGAGCGGCGGCTCCGTGGCCGCGACCACGTCGGCGACGCTCACGCCGGGTGCGCACTCGACGAGCACCAGGCCCGACGGCGTCACGTCGATGACCGCGAGGTCTGTGATGATGCGATCGACGACGCCGCGACCCGTGAGCGGCAACGAGCACTCGTCGACGATCTTCGGCGAGCCGTCCTTCGCGACGTGCTCCATGAGCACGATCACGCGGCGGGCTCCGTGCACGAGGTCCATGGCGCCGCCCGGCCCCTTCACCATCTTGCCGGGGATCATCCAGTTGGCGAGGTCGCCGCCGGCGGAGACCTGCATGGCGCCGAGGATGGCGGCATCGATCTTGCCGCCGCGGATCATGCCGAAGCTCGTCGCCGAGTCGAAGTACGCGGCCCCGGGCAGCACGGTCACGGTCTCCTTGCCCGCGTTGATGAGGTCGGGATCGACGTCGGCCTCGCGCGGGTACGGCCCGACGCCGAGGATCCCGTTCTCGGACTGCAGCACGACGGTCACGCCGTCGGGCACGAAGTTCGGCACGAGCGTGGGCAGCCCGATTCCGAGGTTCACGTAGGAGCCGTCGGCGAGTTCGCGTGCCGCCCGTGCGGCCATCTCGAGCCTGGTCAGCGCCATCTCAGGCCTCCTCTCGCACGGTGCGTCGTTCGATGCGCTTCTCGACGTCGGGGCCCACCACGACGACGCGGTCGACGAAGACGCCCGGGAGGTGCACGGCATCCGGATCGAGGTCGCCGGGCTCGACGAGGTGCTCGACCTGCGCGATGCAGATCCGGCCGGCCATTGCGGCGAGCGGCGAGAAGTTGCGGGCCGACTTGTCGAACACGAGGTTGCCGTGACGATCGCCGCGCAACGCGTGCACGAGCGCGAAGTCGGTCGTGATGGCCTCCTCGAGCACGAAGTCGCGCTCGCGCCCGGCGAACGTGAAGGCCTGCACCGGCTTCGCCCGGCTGGCCACGGCGATGGTGCCGTCGGCTCCGTACCGGCGCGGGAGTCCGCCCTCGGCGACCTGGGTGCCGACGCCGGTCTGCGTGAAGAACGCGGCGATGCCGCTGCCGCCGGCGCGGAGCTTCTCGGCGAGCGTGCCCTGCGGCGTGAGCTCGAGTTCGAGCTCGCCCGAGAGGTACTGCCGTTCGAACTCCCTGTTCTCGCCGACGTACGACGAGGTCATCTTGCGGATGCGACGGGCGGCGAGCAGCACGCCGAGGCCCCAGTCGTCGACCCCGCAGTTGTTGCTCACGATGCTGAGCTCGTCGACGCCGCTGTCGAGCAGCGCGTCGATCAGCACCATCGGGATGCCGCACAGCCCGAATCCGCCGACGGCGATGCTCGCCCCTGACGTGATGTCGGCGACCGCCTCCGCGGCGGACCCGATGACCTTGTCGAGTGTCATGTCACGACCTCCCTGTCGACCCGATGACGGGATCGCATACGGCGGACCTCGTGAATCCGGTGAATGCTCCCTAACCGAATCGTAGGATGGAAGCAGCGCACAGCCAACCCCCGACGAAGGAGTCCCCGATGCCCACCACCGATGTCGTCATCATCGCCGGAGCCCGCACGCCGTTCGGCCGCATGAGCGGCAACCTCGGCACCCGCTCCGCGGTCGAGCTCGGCGCGGTCGCGGTGCGCGGGGCGCTCGCGAAGGCCGGGGTCTCCCCCGACGACGTCGACCAGGTGATCCTGGGCCAGGTGCTCCAGGCCGGTGCAGGGCAGAATCCCGCGAAGCAGACGGCCGTCGCAGCAGGCATCCCGTGGCGGGTGCCCGCGGTCACCATCAACAAGGTCTGCCTCTCGGGCCTCGTCGCCATCACCGATGCCGCCCGCCTGATCCGCCTCGGCGAGGCATCCGTCGTCGTCGCCGGCGGCCAGGAGTCGATGACGCAGGCCCCGCTCCTGCTGCCGGGCTCGCGCAAGGGCTGGGCGTACGGCAGCGTCGAGATGCTCGACCACGCCGCGCACGACGGCCTCACCGACGCCTTCGACCGCGAGTCGATGGGCGCCTCGACCGAGCGCTTCAACGGGCGGTACGGGCTCACGCGCACCGAGCAGGACGAGATCGCCGCGGCATCCCACGTGCGCGCCGGCGCGGCGGCCGCTGCCGGCCTGTTCGACGACGAGATCGTGCCCGTCGAGGTGCCGCAGCGCAAGGGCGACCCGGTCGTCGTCTCGGCAGACGAGGGCGTCCGTCCCGACTCCACGGCCGAGGTGCTCGGCCGGCTCCGACCGGCCTTCGCCGAGGGCGGCACGATCACCGCGGGCAACTCCTCGCCGATCTCCGACGGCGCCGCAGCGGTCGTCGTCGCGAGCCGCGAGTGGGCCGAGTCGCGCGGGCTCCCCTGGCTCGCACTCGTCGGCGCATCCGGCCAGGTCGCCGGCCCCGACAACTCGCTGCACTCGCAGCCCTCGAACGCGATCGCCGCGGCCCTCGAGCGCGAGGGGCTCGCGGCATCCGACCTCGACCTCGTCGAGATCAACGAGGCGTTCGCCGCGGTCTCGCTGCAGTCGATGCGCGACCTCGACCTCGACGCCGAGAAGGTCAACGTGCACGGCGGCGCCATCGCGCTCGGCCACCCCATCGGCGCGTCGGGCGCCCGACTCGCGCTGCACGCCGCGCTCGAACTCTCACGCCGCGGCGGGGGTCGTGCAGCCGTCGCCCTCTGCGGCGGCGGCGGGCAGGGCGAGGCGCTGCTGCTCTCGCGCTGAGCCGCTCGCGCGAAGTCCTGACGAGCGGATGCCTCGGCCCGGCCCCTGCACAGGTCGGAGGCCGCGGCATCCGCTCGTCGACGGCGTGCATCGTGCGGCGAGCGCTCCATGAGTGCCACGATTGCGCCATGAGCCAGACCGCCCAGCCGCCGCTGCACCACCGACTGCGCCGCATGGTCGGGCGCGACCCAGGCGAGACGCACCGCACGGCGACCCCGCTCGAACTGCTCTACGACCTCACCTTCGTGGTCGCCTTCAGCCAGGCCGGCAGCCAGGCCGCGCACCTGCTCGAGCTCGGCCACTTCATGTCCGCGGCGGTCGCGTTCTTCTTCGCGGTCTTCGCGATCTGCTGGGCGTGGATCAACTACTCGTGGCTCGCGTCGGCGTACGACAACGACGGCGTGTTCGTGCGCATCGCGACGATGGTGCAGATGCTCGGCGTGCTCGTGCTGGCGCTCGGGCTGCCGGACTTCTTCCACTCCATCGACGAGGGACATCACGTCGACAACTCGGTGCTGATCGCCGGGTACGTGGTGATCAGGGTGTCGACGATCGCCCTGTGGCTGCGCATCGCGCGCGACGACCCGACGGCGAGGCGCACGGCGATCAGGTACGCGGTCTCGCTCGGGGTCGTCCAGGTCGGCTGGGTCGTGCTCATCTTCGTGAACCCGCCGTTCGCGCTCGCCTTGTGGCTGATGCTCCTCTTCGGGATCCTCGAGGTCATCGTGCCGCCGCTCGCCGAACGCGGCGGCGCAACGCCGTGGCATCCGCACCACATCGCCGAACGCTACGGGCTGCTCGTGATCATCACGCTCGGCGAGATCGTGCTCGGCACGATCCTCGCGATCTCGGCCGTCGTCGAGGAGCAGCGGTGGTCGATCGAGGCGGCCGGCGTCGCGCTCGGCGGAACCCTGCTCGTGTTCGGCCTCTGGTGGAGCTACTTCACGATGCCCTCCGGCACGCTGCTCGCGGTGTTCCGAAACCGGTCGTACGTCTGGGGATACGGGCACATCGTCGTGTTCGGATCGCTCGCCGCGACCGGCGCGGGCCTGCACGTCGCGGCGAACGTCATCGCCGGCGAGGCGCACATCGGCGCGGTCGAGGCGCTCCTCACGATCGTCATCCCGGTCGCGGTCTTCCTCACGGCCCTGTTCGTGCTGTACGCGCTGCTGATCGGCCGGTTCGATCCGTTCCACATCGCGCTCTTCCTCGCGAGCGCGGCCGTGCTCGCGGCGGCCGTGGTCGCCGTGGCAGCAGGAGCGAGCCTGCCGACCGGCATCCTCATCACGGCGTTCGCACCGGTCGTCGTCGTCGTCGGGTACGAGACGGTGGGGCACCGGCACCAGTCGGCGGCGCTCGAACGGGCGCTCGGCGCCTGAACCGCAGGCCGTGAACGCGACGAGGGGCGGATGCCGCGGCATCCGCCCCTCGTCTGCGGCCGCTCAGCCGGCCGCCGGGTCGCGACCGGTCAGGCGCTGGGCCGGTTCGAGCGCAGCACCTCGAGGCGGGCGCGGTACTCGACCTCGTCGATGTCCCCGTTCGCGAAGCGCTGGCCGAGGGTCTGCTCGGCGCTCGCGCCGCGGGTCCACGGCGGGCCGTAGCCCTCGGCCGCGCCCTGAGCCCAGTACCGGCGGCGGCCGCGGCTCACGCCGAAGATGATGAGTCCGACCACGAGCAGCCAGAACAGCGGGATGAGGAAGAAGACCCAGCCGAAGCCGGCCGCCCAGGGTCCGGCGTGGGCGACCACGGTTGCGGTGGCGAGGGTGGTGAGCATGGTGTGATCCCTTGATCGTGGCCTGCTGGTCAGGCCGTCGATCAGAGTCTCGTCATCGCGGGCGCGCCGCGAATCCGCCCACGGGAGGCACTTCGGATGCTCCCCCGGGAGCATCACCGAGGCCCGACTACTGCCAGCCCGGCGAGACGAGCCCCGACTCGTAGGCCGTGACGACGAGATGCACCCGGTCGCGGGCGTGGAGCTTGGCCATGATGCGCGACACGTGGGTCTTCGCCGTGAGCGGCGACAGCACGAGTTCGGCGGCGATCTCGTCGTTGGTGAGTCCGAGGCCGACGAGCCGCAGCACCTCGCGCTCGCGATCGGTGAGCCCCGCGAGGCGTTCGGCGTCCGGTGCGTCGCGGAGACCCGTCGCCATGCGCTCGAGGAGGCGCTTCGTGACGCCGGGCGAGAGCAGCGCCTCGCCGGTCGCGACGACGCGCACGGCACGGATCAGGTCGACGGGCTCGGTGTCCTTGACGAGGAATCCGCTCGCGCCGGCGCGCACCGCGCGAGCCACGTACTCGTCGAGCTCGAAGGTCGTCACGATCACGACGTGCACGCCCGCCAGTGCGGGATCGGCGGCGATCTGCTCGGTCGCCCAGAGGCCGTCGCCGTCGGGCATGCGGATGTCCATGAGCACGACGTCGACCGGGTTCCGCCGCACGAGCTCGAGGAGCTCGGCGCCCGTCGAGGCCTCGCCGACCACTTCGATGCCGTCCTCGGCCGCGAGCAGCGCGCGGAAGCCGGCGCGCACGAGCACCTGGTCGTCGGCCAGCGCGACGCGGATCACGCCGTCGCCCTCCACGGCAGCCGCGCCTCGACGCGAGTGCCGGAGGTGGCCGTCCCCGCACCCTCGGGCGCCGGCACGGGCAGCACCTGCACCGACCCGCCGAGGAGTGCGGCGCGTTCGCGCATGCCGAGGATGCCGCTGCCCTCGCCGGATGCCGCGGGCAGGCCGCTGCCGTCGTCGTCGACGGTGACGCGCAGCACGTCGCCGACGCGCTCGAGCGTGACCTCCGCGTTGGCCGCCTCGGCGTGCCTGACGATGTTCGTGAGCGCCTCCTGCACGATGCGGTAGGCCGCGAACTGCACGGCCCGCCCGGGAGCGTCGCCATCGAGGCGGTCGACGAGGGTCGCCTCGAACTCGGCGGTCGTGACGCCGGCGAGCAGCCGCGGCAGTTCGGCGAGCTCGGCCTGCGGCGACAAGGGCGCATCGGCGTCGGTGCGGATCGCGCCGAGCACGCTGCGCACCTCCTCGAGCGCGGTCTTCGACGTGTCCTTGATGTTCGCAAGCGCGGTGCGGGCCTGGTCGGCGTCGCGGTCCATGAGGTGCAGGCCGACGCTGGCCTGCACGTTGATCTGCGAGAGCGCGTGGCCGATCACGTCGTGCAGTTCGCGGGCGATGCGCACGCGCTCGCGCTCCTCGGCGGTCTGGCGTCGCTGCATCGCCTCGGCGCGGTAGCGGCGCATGCGCTCGTCGCGTCCCCTGACGACGGCGCCGATGCCGAAGCAGGCGGCGAGCGCGAGGGTCGTGAAGGCGACGCGCACCGGATGCCACGGCTCGCCCCATGCGGACACGAGCACGACCGCGGCGATCCAGCCCGTGACGACCGCCGAGACGGCCCACACGACGGCGCCGCGCGCGACGGAGATCACGATCGCGAACGCGAGGGCGATGTATGGCGGGCCGACGACGGGGGCGAGCAGGAGGTCGGCGAGCGCCGCGGCCGTGACCGCGGCGACCGTGAGGCCGGGAAGGCGGCGCACGGCGAGCAGCATCAGCGGACCGGCCGCGGCCAGCAGCACCTGCAGGAGCCCCATGCCCCATGCGGTGTGGGTGCCGATCGCGATGCCGATCGCGGCCGGAACCTGCACGAGGAGGCTCAGCACGACGGGCGCGAGCAGGCGGAACGTCGACGACGGGCGGAACCGCGCCTCGCGGGGGTCGCGGCCGAGGTCGGCGCCCCAGCGCGGCGGGCCGGCCCAGCCGTGCGGGCCCGCCCATTCGGGCCGCCCGTCGGCACCCGGGCGGGGATCCCACGGCGGAACGGGCATTCCCTGATCGTATCGATCGGATGCCGCGCCGGAATCGTCCGCCCGGAGGCTCATCGCCTACTCCCCCCGGAGTACTCGGCGAACCCGCAGCGCCCGGAGTGCCCGGCCCGCTCGGCGCGCTCGGCGCGCGCGGGGCGCCCGGAGCGTCCGGCGCGATGGACGGCGACCGTGGCGGAGGGGGCGATGTGCGGCATGACGATCAGAACAGCTGCACCGGCTTCACGAGGTCGGCGTAGATGAGCAGGGCGCTCATCGCTCCGAGCACGACGACGACCGCGAGCGTCACGGGCATGAGCTTGGCCATGTCGACGGGGCCCGGGTCGGGGCGGCGGAACAGCTTCGCGAACCCGCGGCGGATCGCCTCCCAGAGCGCACCGGCGATGTGCCCGCCGTCGAGCGGCAGCAGCGGGATCAGGTTGAACACGAAGAGTGCGATGTTCAGCGAGCCGAGGATTCCGATGAGCCCGGCGACCTTGTCGGTCACGGCCAACTGGTCGGTCGCGGCGACCTCGCCGGCGACGCGACCGACGCCGACGACGCTGATCGGCCCGTTCGGGTCGCGCTCGTCGGGGCCGAACGCGGCATTGGCCACGTCGACCATGCGCTGCGGCAGGTTCACGATGATGCCCGCCACGCCCGCGATGTTCTCGCCGACCGTCGGCAGCACGACGGTCGCGGGCTGCTGCACGCGGGCCGAGGTCGGGCCGATGCCGACGAAGCCGACGTCGGTGGTGACCGGCGTGCCGGTCTCGTCTTCGACGACCTGGCCGTTCGCGTCGGTGACGTAGCGCTCGCTGAGTGCGGGCGTCACGGTGAGGGTCTGCTCCTCGCCGTCGCGGGTGACGACGACGGCGAGCGGCTCGCCGGGGTGCGAGCGGATGATCGCGGTCGACTGCTCCCACGAGGTGATCGACTCGCCGTCGATCGACACGAGGACGTCGCCGGGCTGGAGGCCGGCCTCGGCGCCCGGCGCGGCCGGGTCGCCCGCCTCGCACGTCTGCCGCTCGCTCGTCGCGGGCAGCACGCACTCGTTGACCGAGGCGACGGTCGTCGTCGACTGCGGAACGCCGAAGCCCATGAGCAGCACGCCGAACAGCAGCACCGCGAGCACGAGGTTCATGAACGGGCCGCCGAACATGATGATGATGCGCTTCCAGACCGGCAGCAGGTAGAACGCCCGCTTCTCATCGCCCGGGGTGATCGACTCCTGGCTCGCATCGCGCGCGTCCTGCGCCAGGCCCTTGAAGAAGCCGGTGGAGTCGGCGTGCACCTGGCCGCCCTTGGCGGGCGGGAACATGCCGATCATCGAGATGTACCCGCCGAGCGGGATCGCCTTGACGCCGTACTCGGTCTCGCCGCGACGTCGCGACCAGACGGTCGGCCCGAAGCCGATCATGTACTGGGTGACCTTGACCTTGAAGAGCTTGGCAGGAACGAGGTGCCCGATCTCGTGCAGCGCGATCGAGACGGCGAGGCCGACGACGATGACGACCACGCCGATGATGAACGGCAGCACGGAATCCATCCGATGAGCGTACTGCCAGAGACTCGGTGTCGCCTGACGCTCCGCTGTGAGGCCGCTATGGCTCCGTCGGCGACCGGATGCCGCGGCTCAGCCCCGTGCGATGCGCGCGTTCGCGGCGGCGCGCGCGGCCCGCTCCGACTCGGCGAGGGAGGCCAGCGTGAGCTCGCGCTCGGGCGGCTCGTGCGCCTCGACGACCGCCTTCACGGTGTCGACGATGCCGAGGAACCCGATGCGTCCGGCGTGGAACGCGGCGACGGCCTCCTCGTTCGCGGCGTTGAAGACGGCCGGGTAGTCGCCGCCGGCGCGACCGACCTGCTTGGCGAGTGCGATCGCGGGGAACGCCTCGTGGTCGAGCGGCTCGAAGGTCCACGACGAGGCGACGGTCCAGTCGAGCGGTCGGCCGACCGCGGCGACCCGGTTCGGCCAGTCGAGGCCGAGCGAGATGGGCAGGCGCATGTCGGGCGGGGACGCCTGCGCGATCGTCGACCCGTCGACGAACTCGACCATCGAGTGCACGATCGACTGCGGGTGCACGGTGACGTCGATGCGGTCGTACGGCACGTCGAAGAGCAGGTGCGCCTCGATGACCTCGAGTCCCTTGTTCACGAGCGTGGCGGAGTTCGTGGTGACGACGAGCCCCATGTCCCAGGTGGGGTGCGCGAGCGCCTGCGCCGGCGTGACGTCGGCGAGCTCCTCGCGACGGCGCCCCCGGAACGGGCCGCCCGATGCGGTCAGCACGAGTCGGCGCACCTCGTCGTCGGTGCCCGAGCGCAGCGCCTGCGCGATCGCCGAGTGCTCGGAGTCGACGGGCACGATCTGCCCCGGCGCCGCGATCCTCGTCACGAGGGCGCCGCCGACGATGAGCGACTCCTTGTTCGCCAGGGCGAGGGTCGTGCCGCGCTCGAGCGTCGCGAGGGTCGGGCCGAGGCCCACCGACCCGGTGATGCCGTTCAGCACGACATCGGCATCGACATCCCGAACCAGCTGCACCGCCTCGTCGATGCCGACGGCGGTGTACTCGACGCCGAACTCGGCCGCCTGCGCGGCGAGCGTCGCGCGATTCGAGCCGACCGCGAGGCCGACGACCTCGAAACGGCGCGGATTCGCGCGGATCACGTCGAGGGCCTGGGTGCCGATCGAACCGGTCGAGCCGAGGATGATGACTGAGCGCACGTGACCACTGTAGGCCGAGGGGCTCGCCGGATGCGTGCTCGCGCCGCTCAGCGGAGGCCTGCTCGCGCCGGTCAGCGGATCACGGCGACCGATGCCACGTGCGGCCCCCGCACCGAGAGGTCGTGGAACACGACCCCCCGCCAGAAGGACCCGAACTCGGGAACGGGCCGCTCGATGCGCCCGAGCCCGCCGTCGACCGAGGGGATCGAGAGCGCGAGCCTCGACGGCTCGATGAAGTCGGTGTGCCCGAGCGCCCGCAGCAGGGCGGTCTTCCGCGCCCACAGCGTCGCCCGCACGAGTGCCCCGTGGGTGCCGCCGAGCGAGCCGAGCGCCTCCCGCTCGGAGGGGTGGAACGCGGCCTCGTCGATGAGCTCGCCCGTCTCGATCGCGGCGGGCTCGACCGCGACCCCGAGCGCGTGCCTCGTGCCGGCCGCGGCGACGATCGTGTCGCCGTCGATCGCGACATCCGCGAACCAGGGCGCACCGGACGCCGTGAGCGGGTACGCGACCGTGACCCGGCCGTGCCTGGCGCCGCACTCGGAGCACGCGTGCACGAGCTCGACGTCGTCGGCCGGAACGGAGGCCGCGTGCGAGACCAGGCCCCGCAGCACGACGTCGGCCCCGGGCTGGCGGCGGGCACCCGCGTGCACGAGCGCACGCGCGCCGGTGTCACCCAGCTCGATGAGCTCGCCCTCGGCCGTCACGTCCACGACCCCATCCTCCCGCACCGGGACGGGTCGAGCCCATATACCGGCCGCGGAATGGCGCTACGCCTAAGGTCTTAGGGTGACAGAGCACGACGAAGTCGAGAGCCCAGAGGTCGCCGAACCCGTTCGGCAGGGGCCGGCATACCGGATCATCCGCGGAATCCTGCGGCCGTTGGCGCTGCTCGTCTACCGTCCGAAGATCACCGGCACCGAGCACGTGCCCGCGACCGGGCGCGTCATCCTCGCGAGCAACCACCTCTCGTTCATCGACAGCGTCGTGATCCCGCTCGCCTCGCCGCGACCCGTGCAGTTCCTCGCCAAGAACGACTACTTCACCGGCACCGGATTCCGCGGCTGGGTCTCGCGCACCTTCTTCACCGCGATCGGCGCGGTCGGCGTCGAACGCGGCGCCGGCGCCGACGCGCAGGCCGCGCTCGACGCGGGCCGCGGCATCCTCGAGCACGACAACGCCTTCGCCATCTACCCCGAGGGCACTCGCTCGCTCGACGGCCGCCTCTACCGGGGGCGAACGGGAGTGGCCTGGCTCGCCCTGCAGACCGGCGCCGTCGTCGTGCCCGTCGGGCTCGTCGGCACGCAGGAGATCCAGCCCGTCGGCGCGAAGCTGCCGCGGATCCGCCCCGTGACCGTGCGGTTCGGCGCGCCGATCGACGTCTCCCATCACGGGGCGGCCACCTCCGGCCGCGCCCGCCGGGCGGCGACCGACGAGATCATGGCCGGCATCCACGCCCTCTCGGAGCAGGAGCTCGCCGGCATCTACAACGAGAAGCCCCCAGAGGGCACGCTCGCGAAGATCGCCGACCGGGTCATCCCCCGCGAACGGCGCTGACCCGCAGCCGCCTGCCGTGCCCTGCCCGGCCTGGGAAGGCGGGCATGCGACATCCGGACACGCGACGGTCGACCGCGCGACATCCGGTACGCGACATCCGGAACGCGACATCCGGTCGATTCCCAGCACCCTCGCCCGACCGGCCGGTAATGTCGTGCCGATGAGCACCCTCGGCCGACTCGCGCGCCTCACCGCGGCGGTCGCGGCGATCCTGCTGCTGGCGTCGTGCGCCCCGGCCGACACCGCACCGCTGCGGGTCGATCGAACCCTGCCCGAGCCGCCGACGACCGAGTTCGACCCCGCGCTCATCGTGAGCGACGACGCGTTCTACGACAGTGCGGCCCTGACCGAGCGGCAGATCCAGCAGTTCCTCGAGAACGTGTCCTGCCGCGCCGACGAGGGCATTCCGTGCCTCGCCGACTTCACGCAGACGACCGAGACCCAGCCCGCAGAGGGCGGCGCGCACTGCGCCGAGTACCGCGGCGGCGTCGACGAGCCGGCGAGCCGCATCATCGCGAAGACGGCGGTCGCCTGCGGCATCAGCCCGAAGGCGCTCCTCGTGCTCCTGCAGAAGGAGCAGTCCCTGCTGACGCGTCCGACCGCCTCCGGGTACGAGCGTGCGACCGGCTACGCCTGCCCCGACACCGCCGACTGCGACCAGAAGTACTTCGGCTTCTTCAACCAGGTCTACAACGCGGCCTGGCAGTTCCGTCAGTACACCGAGAACCCTGTGCGCCGGTACATGATCGGCGAGACGTCGATCGGGTACAACCCCGATGCCGCGTGCGGCGCGAGCACCGTGGCGATCCGCAACCAGGCGACCGCGAACCTGTACAACTACACGCCGTACCAGCCGAACGCGGCGACCCTCGCCGACCCTTCAGCCGGCGACGCCTGCGGGGCCTACGGCAACCTCAACTTCTGGATCCTCTGGAACCGCTGGTTCGGCGATCCGACGCTCGAGCGCTTCCCGGCGTTCTTCCCGGCGTGCACGCGGCTCGTCGGCGGCCACCCCTGCGCGACCGAGCCGACGCTGCCGGCCGTCGCCGAGACGCCCGACTCCCCCTGAGCCGTCGGTGCGAGGTCAGCCGGCGACGACCGCGACCGGCTCGTGGTGCACCGGAAAGGCGACGGATGCCGCGATGAAGCACTTCGCCGCCGCCTCGGCGTGGATCTCCTCCGCGAGCGCCAGCATCGCGGTATCCGCCACCGTCACGCGCGGATGCAGCGTCGCCTCGCGGAACGAGCCACCACCCCGGCCGTCTTCGACGAGAACCCCCGTCGCGGCATCCGTGTAGCCCGTCACGACCACGCCGTGCAGGGTCGCGACGTGCAGGTACGAGAGCATGTGGCACTGGCTGAGGGCCGCGAGCAGCAGTTCCTCGGGGTTCCATCGGTCGGCGTCGCCGTGGAACACCCGATCGCTCGAACCGGCCAGGTCGTGCGCCTTGCCCGCGGCCCGCACGACGTGGTCGCGCCCGTAGGCGCGGTAGCCGGTCGTGCCGGCGTCGCGGGCGCCGGTCCACTCGACCTCGATCGCGTACGCGTGTTCGCCGAGCCTCACGATGCCCCTCTCCGATGCGCTGGCGCGCGATCGAGTCCACGGTAGCCGAACGCGCAGAGCCGGCGGCCGGCGGCCTCGCGAGCGGGCGCCTCGCGTCGGCGCAGCCTTCGGCCGTCGCCCCCTCGGCGCTAGTCTGGAAGGCATCATGACTGACATCAGGACACCCGCAGAGACCTCGGCCGCCCCCGTCTACACGGTGCCGCAGGAGCGCCGCATCGTGACGGCGATCCCCGGCCCCAAGTCGCAGGCGCTGCACGCGCGACGTGCCGCGGTCGTCTCCGCCGGGGTCTCGTCGGCGCTGCCCGTCTACATCGAACGCGCCAACGGCGCCGTGCTCGTCGACGTCGACGGCAACCAGTTCATCGACTTCGGCGCCGGCATCGGCGTGACCACCGTCGGCCACACCGAAGAACGCGTCGTGCGCGCCGCCGCCGCCCAGCTGCAAGACGTGATCCATACGCTCTTCACGATCACGCCCTACGAGGAGTACGTGCGCGTCGCCGAGCTGCTCGCCGAGCACACCCCTGGCGCGCACGCCAAGCGCACCGTGCTCGTGAACTCCGGCGCCGAGGCCGTCGAGAACGGCGTCAAGATCGCCCGCAAGCACACCGGCCGCCGCGCCGTCGCCGTGATCGACCACGCCTACCACGGCCGCACCAACCTCACCATGGCGATGAACTACAAGGCCCACCCCTATGCGACCGGGTTCGGCCCGTTCGCGGGCGACGTGTACCACGCCCCGAACTCCTACCCCTACCGCGACGGGCTCTCGGGTGCGGATGCCGCGGCCCGCACCATCGCGTACCTCGAGAAGGTCGTCGGGGCGAGCGACCTCGCCTGCCTCGTCGTCGAGCCCGTGCAGGGCGAGGGCGGCTTCATCGTGCCGGCCGAGGGCTACCTGCCCACCCTGCAGACCTGGTGCACCGAGCACGGCGTCGTCATGATCGCCGACGAGATCCAGTCGGGCATGGCCCGCACCGGCGCCTGGTTCGCGAGCGAGCACTTCGGCTGGGTCCCCGACCTCGTGCTCTCGGCCAAGGGCATCGCCGGCGGCCTCCCGCTCGCCGGCGTCACCGGCCGCGCCGAGATCATGGATGCCGCCCACGCCGGCGGGCTCGGCGGCACCTTCGGCGGAAACCCGGTGGCCTGCGCCGCGGCGGTCGCGGTCTTCGAGTCGATCGAGCAGCACGACCTGCTCGGCGAGGCCGCACGCATCGAGGCGACGCTGCGGGCCGGGCTCGAGAAGCTCAGCCACCGGTACGACGTGATCGGCGACATCCGTGGCATCGGCGCGATGATCGCGATCGAACTCGTGCAACCCGGAACGGGGCGCACCACGAAGGTGCCGAACCCCGAGGCCGTGAACGCGCTCGTCGCGTTCGCCGCGCAGCACGGCGTGCTCCTGCTCAATGCCGGAACGTACGGCAACGTGCTCCGGTTCCTCCCGAGCCTCGCCGTCTCCGACGCCCTCATCGAAGACGCCCTCAGCGTGCTCGACGACGGCCTCGCGGCACTCGGATGACCGGCACCTTCGCCTCAGCAGACGCCGTCGAACTCGCCGTGGTCGAACGCAATGGTTTCACCGAGTCCAGGCACGCCGGCTCCGCCGTCGTGCTCTCCCCCGAGGGCGAGCTCCTGCGCTCCCTCGGCGACGTGGCATCGCCCGTCCTCCCCCGATCCGCCCTGAAGCCGTTCATCGCGGTCGCCGTCATGTCCTCCGGCGTGACGCTCCGCGGCGAAGACGCGGCCATCGCCACCGCGAGCCACTCCGGCACGGCCGCGCACGTCGCACTCGTGCGCGGACTGCTCGCACGTGCGTCGCTGCCCGAGTCCGCGCTCGGATGCCCGCCGGCCAACCCCGGCGACCGCACCGCGTACGAAGACCTGGTGCGCAGCGGCGGTCAGCGCGAACGCGTCTACATGACCTGCTCCGGGAAGCATGCGGCCATGCTCCTCGCGTGCGTCGCCAACGGCTGGCCCCTCGAGGGCTACCTCGATCCCGCCCACCCGCTGCAGCGTCGGATCCTCGACGTGCTCGAACGCCTCACCGGCGAGCGCGCCACGATGACCGCGATCGACGGCTGCGGCGCGCCCGTGCACGCGATCAGCCTCACCGGGCTCGCCCGCGGCATCCAGAAGGTCACGACCGCGGCCTCGTCGTCGCCGTTCGCGCTCTTCCGCGAGGGCGCTGCGCTCACCGAGGCGGTGCGCGAGAACCCGTGGGCGATCGCCGGCCCCGGCCAGCCAGACACGATCGCGATCGAACGCGTCGGCGTGTTCGCGAAGTTCGGCGCCGAGGGCGTCATGGTCATGACCGCACCCGACGGCACGACGACCGCCCTGAAGGTGCTCGACGGCTCCTCGCGGGCCTCGACGATCATCGCGCTGCGCCTGCTCGCGAGCACGGGCGCGATCGACGACGCGGCGGTCGACCGCGTCGCCACCGAGCTCGACCTCTGGGTCATGGGCGGCGAGCGCCGGGTCGGCGAGATCCGCGCGACGTTCTGACGCGAGGGCGCGCGGGACGCTCATGCGCCCCGGACGCCCGTACGCCCCGGTCGGCCGGTCGGCCAGCCGGCAGGTCGGCCGATCGGAACGACGGAGCCGCACCGGAACGTTCCGGTGCGGCATCCGCTGATCGCTCGGTTCGGGTCAGCCGAGCTTCGCAAGCCGTTTCGCGCGCGCCGCACGGGACACCTGTGCGCCGATCACGAGCACGATCGCGAAGAGGAACACCGCCGAGGCGATGACATTGGCCTCGGCGGGGATGCCGCGCGATGCCGAGATGTAGATGTACTTCGGGAAGGTGGAGACCGAACCGGAGTTGAAGTTCGTGATGATGAAGTCGTCGAAGCTCAGGGCGAACGAGAGCAGCGCGGCCGCCACGATGCCCGGCAGCAGCAGGGGGAACGTGACCCGCCAGAACACCTGCGACGGCGATCCGTAGAGGTCGCGACCGGCCTCCTCGAGCGCCGGGTCGAGGCTCGCGACACGCGCCTTGACCGTCACGACCACGAAGCTGATGCAGAACATCGTGTGGGCCAGGATGATCGTCGTCATGTCCTTCGGAACGCCCACCGCGAGGAACTGCGCCGCGAGCCCGGCGCCCAGGACGACCTCGGGTGTGGCCATCGGCAGGAACAGCAGCAGGCTGATGACCGATCGCGCCCGGAACCGGTAGCGCACGAGCGCGATCGCGATCAGGGTGCCGAGCGTCGTGGCGATGAGCGTGGCCACGATGCCGATGATGACGCTGTTGGCGAAGGCCTGGCAGACCGCGCCTCCCTCGACGTTGCAGACGTTCAGCCACTTGTCGAAGGTGAACCCTCGCCAGGCGATGTTCGACTTCACCGAGTCGTTGAACGAGAACACGAACGTGTAGGCGATCGGGATCAGCAGGAACACGAACGCCATGACGGCGTACACCGGCAGCAGCCAGGAGCCGAGGCCGATGCGTCGTGGCCGCTGCGGCCCGCGACGCGGTTCGGTCTGCTCGCTCTCGCTCAACCCGCCGAGCACGGCGGCGGCTTGCACTTCTCCGCTCACAGCAGGTCCTCCGTTCCGGAACGCTTGACGTAGATGCCGACGAGCACGAGGATCGCGGCCATCAGGATGATCGACAGTGCCGCCGCCGCCGGGTAGTTCAGCAGGACGAGGAAGTTCGCCTCGATCACGTTGCCCATCATCTGGGTGTCCGGTCCTCCGAGGAAGTCCCGACTGGCGTTGACGTAGTCGCCCGCCGCCGGGATGAACGTGAGCAGCGTGCCTGCGACGATGCCCGGCATCGACAGCGGCAGCGTGATCTTGCGGAACACGGTGAACGGGCTCGCGTAGAGGTCGCTGCCCGCCTCCAGGTAGCGCAGGTCGAGTCGTTCGAGCGTCGTGTAGAGCGGCAGGACCATGAACGGGATGAAGTTGTACGTCAGGCCGAAGATCACCGCGAACGGCGTACCGGTGAAGTGCGCGTCGGGAGCCAGGAGCGAGAGCGCCTTCAGCGAGGTGATCACGAACGACTCGTCGGAGAGCAACTGCTTCCAGGCGAGGGTGCGGAGCAGAAAGCTGATGAAGAAGGGGGCGATGACGAGCACGAGCATGAGGCTCTGCAGCAGCGGCCACCTCCTCGCCGTCACGCCGATGAAGTACGCCAACGGGTAGCTGAACAGCAGGGCGAACACCGTCGCGGTGAGCGCGTAGCCGAATGAGCGCACGATGTGCGGCCAATACGTGGACATCACGTCGACGTAGTTCTGCCAGTTGAACGCGTACTGGTACTGGCCGATGTCGCCGTATTCGAGCGGCGCCTGCAACGAGGTCAGCAGCAGCGAGACGAGCGGCGTGAGGAAGAACAGCACCAGGTAGAGGATGCCTGGCAGCAGCAGGAACAGCGCGATTCGACTCGACTTGCGCGGTGCCTGCTGGGTCGGGGCCTCCGCAGTCGAGAACGCGGCGAAGGCCATGCTCAGCCCTCCTCGAGCTCGGCGACGAGGTCGTCGCGGCGCTGCGCGGCGATGGCCGTCGTCGAGTCGTCGGCCGCGAAGCGCTCCGCGTCACCGGGTCCGTCGACTAGCCCGAAGCCGTGCTCGACACGCCAGCTCGCCCAGACCTCCGCACCGAGGCCGACGCTGGGGCCGGCTCCCGTGTTCTGCGCGAAGACGAGCACGGTGCCGTGGCTCGGGATGTCGACGAGGTACTGCGTGCTCACGCCGGAGAACGACACGTCGAGCACGCGACCGGGACCGACCACGTTGCGGTCGGGCGCCTCGGCGGGCGCCTCGGTATGCAGCGTGACCTTCTCTGGACGCACGCCGACCGTCACGGTGCCGTTGTGGCGGGCCGACCGGGCCTTGGGGACGACGAGGCGCGCGCCTCCGGCATCGACCGAGACGGCCGTGTCGGTGGTGCCGACCACCTCGCCGGTGAACAGGTTCGACTGCCCGAGGAAGTTCGCCACGAACACGGTCCGCGGCAGGTCGTAGAGCGCCTCGGGTGCGCCCATCTGCTCGATGGCGCCCTTGTTCATGACCGCGACGGTGTCGGCCATGGTCATGGCCTCCTCCTGGTCGTGGGTGACGTGCAGGAAGGTGAGTCCGACCTCCTCCTGGATCGTCTTCAGCTCGAGCTGCATCTGCCGTCGGAGCTTGAGGTCGAGGGCGCCGAGCGGCTCGTCGAGCAGCAGCAGCGCGGGGCGGTTCACGATCGCGCGTGCCAGCGCGACGCGCTGCTGCTGGCCGCCCGAGAGCTGCTGCGGGCGCCGCTGCGCGAGGTGATCGAGTTCGACGAGGCGCAGCGCCTCGTGCGCCTTGCCGAGCGGATCGCCGATGCGACGGCGCTTGAGGCCGAACGCCACGTTCTCGATGATGCTCATGTGCGGGAAGAGCGCGTAGCTCTGGAAGACCGTGTTGACGGGCCGCTCGTGCGAGCGCGTCGAGGTCACGTCCTTGCCGCCGATGAGGATGCGGCCCTGCGTCGGCTCCTCGAGCCCGGCGACGAGGCGGAGCGTGGTGGTCTTGCCGCAGCCCGAGGGACCGAGCAGGGCGAAGAACGACCCGGCGGGGATCGTGAGATCCATGTCCTGGATCGCGGTGAACCCCGGGAAGCGCTTCTGGATGCCGACGAGTTCGAGGTCTGCGCCCCGCTCGGCGAATTCGCGTACAGCCATGGTGTCGGTCTCTCTCAGGCGCCGAGCAGGATGCTCTGGAACTGGGCCTGGTACTTCTGCTCCTCCGCGCCCGAGAGCGAACGGAAGATGTGGGCCTGCGACAGCGTCTGCTCGTCGGGGAAGATGAGCTGGTTCTCGGCGAGCTCGGGGTCGATGGCCGCGGCCGCCTCCTTCGCGCCGACGACGGGCGTGATGTAGTTGACCCAGGCCGCGACCTCGGCGGCGACCTCGGGCTCGTAGTAGTAGTTCATGAGCGCCTCGGCGTTGGTCTTGCGCGTGGAGCCCACCGGCACCAGGAAGTTGTCGTTCCAGAGCGTGCCGCCGGCCTCGGGGATCGCGAACTCCCACTTGTCGCCGGCCTCGGCGTTGATGACCGTGATGTCGCCCGACCAGCAGATGGCCGCGAGGGTGTCGCCGCTCTTCAGGTCTTCGAGGTAGGCATTGCCCTTGATGTTGCGCACCTGACCGCTCTCGACCTGCTCGGTGAGCACGTCGATGGCCGCGTCGTACTCTTCATCGCCCCAGTCGCCGGCGATGTCGACGCCGTTCTGCAGCATGATGAGGCCCATCGTGTCGCGCATCTCGGACAGCACGCCCACCCGGCCCTTGAGCTCGGAGGACCACAGGTCTTCGACGGAGGCGAGGCCGTCGGGGAACGCCTCCTTGTTCCAGCAGATGCCGGCGAATCCGCCCTGCCACGGCAGCGAGAACTTGCGGCCCTTGTCGAAGTCGGGCTCCCGGAGGGCCGGCTCGAGGTTCGCCAGGTTCGGGATGTTGTCGTGGTTCAGCTCCTGCGTGTACCCGAAGCGGATCCACCGGGCGACCATCCAGTCGGTGAGGCACACCGTGTCGGCGCCGATGTCCTGACCGAGGGCGAGCTGGTCCTTGACCTTGCCGTAGTACGTGTTGTTGTCGTCGACCGCGACCTCGTAGTTGACCTTGATGCCGGTCTGCTCCTCGAACGCCTGGAGCGTCGGGTAGTTTCCCGAGTCGTCTTCATCGATGTAGGCCGCCCAGTTCGCCCAGTTGAGCGTCTTGTCGTTGGCGGACTTGTCGGCTGCCGGGGTGGGCTTGGTCACGCCGCCACCGGTCGAACATGCGGCGAGGGCGAGGGCGGATGCACCGGCGCCCGCGCCGGCGAGCATCGTGCGGCGGCTCATCTGCGACGCTCGGGCGCGTGCGATGAGCGAACGGATCATCGGATCCTGGGGAAGGGGCCGAGAGTTCACGGGTGCTCCATTCGGGTTCAGCGACGTTGCCATGGGTGCGTCGATAGTGCCACACTGCGGGGTCGATTTCACGGATCGATGTCCGAATCGTTAATTTCTGGGAACAGATCATTCGGATTCAGTGCCCGAAGGCGTGATATGCGATGTTTTCCGTCGTCGGCCAGGCTCGACGAACGGCCGGCTCACCGGGCTGGACGACCCAGCATTCACCCCCGTCGGCGTCGAGCAGCGGCGGGAGGGCGATCGCCCCTGACCGGCCGGCACCGGCCGGGGCGAGGGCCCGGAACTCGCGCATGCCCCCGCGTACGACGATCGTCGCGGCGTCGCGGGCACGTGCTGCGAGCGCGTACGACGCCGTCCAGGCGTCGGCGTCGCCGACGACGAGCAGGGCCGCATGCCCGACGCCGGCGAGCAGCTCACGTTCGCCGCCCGGCTCGAGCCTGATCGGCGCGCATCCGATCGCCCGCAGTCGGTCGAGGTCGCGCTGCACCGTCGCCGAGACCACGGCCGTGAATTCCGCGTCGAGGCCTGCGGGCGGAGCGGCGACCGCGGCGGGCGGCGTCGGCAGGGCCGCCTCGACCACCTGAAGCCGACGCGCCCGCCACTGCCCGGCACCGGGCGGGGCGTCGCGCTGCCAGAGCTCGCCGAGTCCGCCGGCGTGCGAGAGCTCGGCCCGGCTCGGATGCCGCAGGTGCACGACCGCACCGAACAGGTCGCGCAGGCCCCCGCCCACGCGGTGGGCGAGCGTCGCGGAGGCGGCCACCGAGAGTCCGAGCCGGCGGCCATCGTGCATGAGTTCGGCGAGCATGGCCGTCGCGGCGTGCCGGTACTCCTCGGGCCATGGGGCGAACCGGGTGTCGAGGTCGTCGATCACGAGCAGCCGCTGCTCGGGGGTTCCGGCCCGCGCCGCGACGACCAGGTCGGCGAGCAGCTGCCAGTCGGCGGCCCGGCCCCGCCCGAGGCGGAGCACGTCGGGCGCACCGGCACGGGCCTTCGCTGCGGACTCGATCGCGGCGAGCGCGGTCGAACGCCCGCTTCCGGGTGCGCCGAGCACGAGGAGGTGTCCATCGGTCGTCGGCGCCCACGCGGCGAGGCTCCGGCGCTGCAGGTCGGGTTCGTCGAGCAGGCCGAAGACGACCGAGGGTCCGACATCGGGGCTCCGGGCGCCGGGCTCCCCGACGACGGCGCCGCCGACCGCGGCCGCGAGGTGATCGGCTCGTGCCACGGCCACCGCCGCCGCCACCCTCACCGCCTCCGCGTGCCGCGCCGCCTCGAGGTCGGCCGGCGCGAGCCGTGGGGGCAGCGGGTCGAGCCACGGCCGTCGCACGGCGGGCGACGCCGCGAATCGCCGTCGCACCTCCTCGACGGCGCCCGCGTCGACCAGGGCGGACTGGAAGGGCACCGCGACGCCGTCGCCGCGGTCGACGATGCCCCGCCCTGGTCGGTCGGCCGGGATGCCGGCGGCCGCATCGCTGCCGACGACGGCGATGCTGTCGGCGCGGTGCATCACGCGCAGCGAGACCCGGATCGGGGCGTTCGCCGTGACCTGCTCGCCGAGCACGCCGTTCGGGCGTTGCGAGGCGAGCACGAGGTGCACGCCGAGCGACCGCCCGCGTGCGGCGATGTCGCCGATGACCGCACCGAGGTCGCGGAACCGGTGGATCATCGCCTGGAACTCGTCGATCACGACGACGAGGCGTCCGAGCGGCGCGGCATCCGGCAACTGCGCGATGTCCCGCGCGCCCGCATCCCTGAGCACGCGTTCCCGGTGCCGGAGCTCGGCGGTGAGGCTCTGCACCGCACGCTCGGCCTCGGCCTCCTCGAGATCGGTGACGATGCCGGCGACATGCGGGAGGCCCGCGATCGGCTCGAACGCCGACCCGCCCTTGAAGTCGACGAGGAGGAAGGCCACGCGCTCGGGCGGGTGCGCGGCGGCCATCTGCAGGATCCACGCCAGGAGGAACTCGCTCTTGCCGCTGCCGGTCGTGCCCGCGACGATCGCGTGCGGCCCGTCGGTCACGAGATCGAGGTCGAGCACTCCCCCGGCGACCGCGCCGACCGGCACGCGCAGACTCGAGCGGCGACGATCGGGAGCGGCCGTGACGGGGAGCCCTCCCACTGCGACGAGGTCGGGCAACGCCGAGGCGCGGGTGCCGAGACCGGCACGCTCGGCGAACCCGAAGGCGAGGCCGGCCCATGCGGCCGCCTCCTCGAGGCCGAGCAGGTCGGGCGCGAGGGACGTGCCGACGACGGCTCCTCGCTGGTGCAGCGTGGCGGTTCGCGGTCCCTCGATGCACACCACGGTCGCGAGCCCCGGCGGAAGCTGCTCGGGATCGTCGGCCACCACGACGCTGAAGCCCGCCTCCGGCTCCCTCGACGGCGACGGCGACGGCGACGATGACGACCGCCGGGACGCCGGCGTCAGGTCCCGAAGGGTGATCGTCAGGCCCGAGCCCGCATGCGGGAGGCCGCGCACCCACCGCCAGGCAGCGGCATCCGGCACCTCGAAGGCGACCGCATCGGGCCGCGCGTGGTGCGCGCACTGCAGGATGGCCGATCGTGCGGCCGCCCGCACGAGCGGTGCCGGGCCGGCGAACCCGACGCCGCCGGTGGGGTCGACCACGACCGGTGCCCGGTCGAGTCTTCGCACGTGGTCGAGCGCGGCCCGATCGATCTCGTCGACGGGCGCCCCCTCGACGCGCAGGGTGCTCTCGACCGTCGCTGCGCCGAGCACGATCGGCTTGAGGTCATGCTCGCGCCACTCCGGCGCATCACCGAGCGCCGCGATCCGGCCGGCCGGCGGATGACGGTGCCATGCCGCCTCGCGCTCGTGCGCGTGGCGCACCCCGACCTCCTCGTGCAGCCGCGCGAACGCCGACTCCCGCTCGGCCAGTGCGCGGCGCAGCGCACGGCGGGCCTGCCGGCGGCCGTCGAGCACGGTGGCGATCGCCAGCACGGGCCCGAGCACGGCGAACGCGAGCGAGATCACCGAACCGGTGACCAGCCAGAGCACCACGGCGCCGATGACCGGGGCGATCGCGGCGATGAACGGGAACCCCGGTGGGCTCGGCGCGGGCGCGGTCGCGGGCAGCGACAGGGGCAGCCGGGTGTCGTCGGGGGGTGCGAACAGGCGGGTCGGCATCCCGTCATCCGACCACCGCGTGCGGCGATCATCGGACCCGAGCCGCGGGAGGCGTCAGCGCGGAGGCATCCGACCGGCTGTTGAGGACGGGTTCTGCGGGCCTGCCGCGCCCGTCAGGAGAGGGTGAAGGACTGGTCGGCGAGCTCGACGACCGTGCCGGAGGAGATCAGGTACCGTCGCCCGGGCTCGCAGCGGATCACGTCGTCGGATCGGCGCACGATCGTGCCGTTGGCCGAGAAGCGGTCGGCGATCCAGAGCGTGCCCTCGTGGGTGCCGAATTCCAGGTGGGTCTTGGAGACCGACCGAGCCGGGTCCTCGACCTGCACCAGATGGTCGAAGCTCTCGCCCGGTTGCGGCAGCGGCCGTCGGCCGATGAGTCCGGTGCCGAATACGACGCGCACCTCGCCGGTGCCGAACCGCAGCACGAACCGCGGCGGCCCGCCGGTCGACGACGCCGAGGAAGCCGAGGTCGCCGAGGCGCCCGAACCGGCACCGGCCGCGCCGGGATCGCCCGGCACCGGCTCGCCCGCACCCGCGGCCGCGCCGTCTTCTCGGCCCGCGGCGACATCCGCGATCCCGCCCTGGAGCCCGACCGGCACGCTCACGACACCGCTGCGACGGAACCCGGGGCCCAGGGAGGTCGTGTCGCCCGGCCGCGGATCGGGGCGTCGTCGCGACTCGGGGGTCGCGCTCGTCGAACTGCCGCAGTGCCCGCAGAACATCGCGCCGTCGGGCAGCGCGGCCCCGCAGATGCGACACCTCATCGTCGACCCCCTCTCCGGCTGACAGCGTACCCGCCGAGCGAGGTGAGCGAGATCGCCGCCAACCAGCGTTCGCGTCGCGTGCGCGGAGCCGCGAGCCGGCGCTGCAACTCGTCGACCGAGCGCCAGACGCGCTCGTCGTCGCCGGCCTCGGGGCCGCCGGGCGCGAAGACGGCGCGATCGACGACGGAGGCGAGCACGAGGGGTGCGAGGCCCCCGACCGTGACCGCCTGCTCCGCCCTCGTCGAATTCGGCCTGATCGGATAGCCGTAGTCCGCCGCGGTGTCGGCGAACTCCCGCCAGCCGCCCTCGATGCGATCGACCGGGGAGTCGGCCCTGCGACGCACGCGACGACGACGGATCTTCGCCACGATGACCGCGAGGAACGGGCTCGCGAGCAGGGCGAGCACGAGCACGGTCAGCCCGGCGATCGTCGCGACCGTCGTGAGCACGCCCAGCCAGCGGCCGAGGTCGTCCTGCGGTCGCTCGTCGGAATGGTCGGTCGGCGAGTCGTTCTCATCGACCTGCGTGCGTTCGGGCGGCGGCGGCAGCGCCGACTCCGGCCGCGAGACCACCTCGGGCTGCTCGGGCTGCCGATCGGGGATCTCGCGCACCTCGGGATTGGGGTCGAGCGCGATCCAGGCGCCGTCGTCGCCCTGCACCTCGATCCACGCCTGCAGGTCGCTGCGCCGGAGCATCGTCTCGCCGCCGACCGCGACGGCGCCCCCGGTCTCGCCGGCCGCGACATCCGATGCCGTGTACCCCACGACGACCCGCGCGGGGAAGCCGATCTTGCGCGCCATGAGTGCGGCCGCGACGGCGTACTGCTCGCCGTCGCCGACCATCGGCTGGTCGGCCGCGAGCTGGGCGAGCCGGTCGAGCGCGTGTCCGGAGCGGCTGGGCACGGCGTCCGCGGCCGTGCCGTGGCTCACGTACCCGTTCTCGTGGAACCCGTCGATGATCGCCGCGAGCCGGGTGCCAGGGGCCTCAGACAGCGGAGCCCATCGGTCGAGGAGGTCGGAGAGCTCGGCCGGCAGGTCGGGCGCGGCCGGGATCACGCTCGTGCCGGGTTGCATGGTGTCGAGCTCCGTCGGCTCGAGCATCGCGACCGACCATGCGACGTAGGCGTCGCCGTGCTGGAGCCCGGTGGTGACCGCCCCCGTGCCGGTGGTGTCGTTGTAGACGAATCCGTCGGCGAGGGTCTCGGCCCGCAGGCCGCCGAAGTCGATGCGCTCCAGCTGGCCGACCCCCGGCACCCACACGTCGTCGTACGCTTCGACGGTGACGGCGATCTCGACCGGGTCGCCGGTGACGCCGCTCTGGTCGAGGCGGTACGGCAGTCGCGTGAAGCTCCCGGAGAGCGAGGTGCCGTCAGCCCCGCCCACCGAGTAGACGATGCCGTCGTAGGTGTCGAGCGTGGCCACCGCGAGTCCCGCGCCGGCCGGAAGTCCGCGCACCTCGAGCATCACGTCGTCGGCTTGGAGCGGGTCGAACGCGGCGCGGAACGCCGCGAGCGGGCTCTGATGGGCCCGCGGCTCGAACGGCTGCTGCACCTCGGACCGCACGACCGTGCGCGCCTGCACGGGCGTGATCAGCACCGCCGCGGTGGCGCCGACGAGGGCGACCGCCAGGATCGCGGATGCCCCGAGCACGCGCCGTGCATCGGCGAGCGCCCGTTCGACGCCCGCGCGCCCGCCGAGCGACTGCCGATCGAGGATCGCGACGTGCACGAGCCAGGCGACCACCGCGACGAGGAACGCGAGCCCGGCCTGCAGCGCGAGCCCGCCGTGCACGACCCCGAGCAGGATGCCCGCGGTCAGCAGCAGCGCGGGCGGCAGGATCGCGGCGACCGGATGCCGCGTGCGGAACGCGATGGTCGCGGCGGCCGCCGAGGCGAGCAGGCCGAGCAGGAACGGCGGCACCAGGAGCGCCTGGTACGACCCGACCGGCACGGCGATCGTGACGAGCTGCTTCCACGACAGCGCCGTCGCGGCGACGAGGTCGACGAACCCCTGCTGGGTCGGCAGCACCCCGGCGTAGGCGCGCGACGGAACGGCGGCCGGCACGCCGAGCACGAGGAAGGCGGCCACCAGTGCGGAGAGCACCGCCCACGCGGGCCACCGCTGCCATGCGCCGATCAGGCCGACGCCCATGCCGGCGACGACGGCGACGGCCGCCGCGATGAGGAACTCCGTGCTCTCGTACACCGGCCACCACGGGATCATCGCCGCGGCGAGCAGCAGCACGAGCAGCGCCGTCGACACGGCGCGCGACCATCCGGTGCGACCGGCTCCGCCGCGCTCTCCGCCGCCGCCCCTCCTGCCGCCGCCGACCGCCCTGCTCACGCGACCGACGCCGTTCGTGCGAGCATCGCCCGCAGGTCCTCGAGGTAGCCGATGCCGAACACGGTGAGCCCGGCGACCGTGCGCGCCGATGCGTCGCCTTCGGGAGAGCACTGCACCGCGATCGCGTCCACGCCCATCGGCAGGCGCGACGCGGCGGCCCGCAGCGGCCCGATGCCTCGGGCCGTTCCGGTCACGAGGAAGGCGAGCGAGACGCCGGGCAGCGCCTCCGCGGCGGCCGGCGCGACATCCGCGATCATCGCCGCGTGCTCGTCGCGCTCGATCAGGCACAGCGCATCGAGGAGGCGATCGCGCGTCACCGTGGGCAGTTCGCGCACGACGCCCGCGGCCCCGCGGACCGACGAGCGCCTGGTGGTGCCGCTGTACCGCGTCGGCGTCGCGGACGGACGGACGGGGACGCCCGGTTGCCCCGCCTGGCCGGGCACGGCGCTCGCGCCCGAGACGACGAACGACACCGTGCGGGCGTCGCGGATCGCGCGCGCGCCGACGGATGCCGCCGCGCTCACCGCGAGCTCGAACTCGGCATCGTCGCGGTAGGCCTCGGGGTCGAGGTCGAGCACGACCATGAGCCGGCTGCGCCTCGTCTCCTCGAACTGGCGCACCATGAACGTGCCGGTCTTCGCGGTGCTCTTCCAGTGGATGAAGCGCCGGTCGTCGCCCGGCACGTACTCCCTGAGCGCGTGGAACGCGATGTCGCTCGCGGTCAGGTCCCGGGTCGGCGACCCCTCGAGGTCGCGCACGAACCCGGAGCTGAGCGCCGCGATCGCCACGGTGCGCGGGTGCACGTGGAGCTCGGCGACCTCCGACCACACGATCTCGCGACGCACGAGGCCGAGCGGGTCGGCGCGCACCGTTCGCGCCGGACCGACCTGCACGATGCCACGATGATCGGTCGGCACCCGGAACGACCGGTCGAACGCTCCGCCGCGCGCGAGCCCGGGCAGCACCCACTCCATGACCTGCCGCCCGACCGGGACCTCGAGCTTGACCCCGCCCCACCGGCGTCGCCCCGGGTTCTCGGCGACCAGCCGCGCCTGCGCCGGTTCGCCGACGACGACGCGACGGATCGGCACCGAGAGCCCGATCGTCGACGCACCGCGGCCGAGCAGCCAGACAGATGCCGCGGCCGCGACGACCGCGAGGCCCCATGCGAGTGCGATGAACTCGACCCAGCCGAGCATCGTGCCGACGGTGAACGCCACCACCGCGGCGATGATCACCGCCCAGCCGCGCCCGGTCACGACGGAGGCGACCGCGCGACGCCACTCGTCGATCGCGCCGACGACTCGGCCGACCGACCGGACGAGCAGCGCGATCACGGCTGCGAGGACCCCCTCCCGACGGGCGTCCTCGGGAATCGTGGTGCGGGTCTCGGTGAGGCTCACACCGCTTGCCTCGTCGACGGCGGCGGGGTCTCGATGAGCACCTGGGCGATGAGGTTCGACGCGGTGACGCCGTCGAACTCCGCCTCGGCGTCGAGGATGAGCCGGTGCGCGAGCACGGGTTCGGCGAGCGCCTTCACGTCGTCGGGCACGACGTAGTGCCTGCCCCGACCGGCGGCGTGCGTCTTCGCCGCCCGGATGAGTGCGAGGGCGCCGCGCACGCTGACGCCCAGTCGCACCTCCCGGGTGGTCCTGGTGGCGTCGACGAGGCGCGACACGTAGTCGTGGATCGTCGGGTCGACGTGCACGGTGCGCGCCGCGGCCGCCATCTCCACGATCTCGGCGGCGGCGAGCTGGGGCTCGACCTGCACCGCGTGCGCACGGTGGTCGGCTCCCTCGAGGATCCGGATCGTCGACGCATGGTCGGGGTATCCGATGGAGGTGCGCATCAGGAAGCGGTCCAGCTGCGCCTCCGGCAGGCGGTAGGTTCCGGCCTGCTCGACCGGGTTCTGCGTCGCGATCACCATGAACGGATGCCCCACCGGGTGGGTCTGCCCGTCGACGGTGATCTGGCCCTCCTCCATGACCTCGAGCAGCGCGGACTGCGTCTTCGGGCTCGCACGGTTGATCTCGTCGGCGAGCACGATGTTCGCGAACACGGGGCCGGGGTGGAACTCGAACGCGCCGGTGCGCTGGTCGTAGACGGTGACGCCCGTGATGTCGCCCGGCAGCAGGTCGGGCGTGAACTGCACGCGGTTGCTCGTGCCGTGCACCGACTGGGCCATGGCCCGGGCGAGCGACGTCTTGCCCGTTCCGGGCACGTCGTCGAGCAGCAGGTGGCCCTCGCTCAGGAGGGCCGTGAAGGCGAGGCGCACGACCCGGTTCTTGCCGAGCAGCACGGTCTCGACCGCACCGACCAGCCGGTCGAGGTTCGAGGCGAATCGAGAGGCCTCTTCTGGGGTCATCGTCATGCGGGCTCCATCGGTGATCACGGGTTCTGATACCTCACTTTCACGCCGGCGACCTCAACATCCAACCAGACGCGGTCACCGGGCAGTGCGTCGGGCACGCGGCAGCTCGTCTCCCGCTGCGCCGCGACCCCGATGTCGTCGCCGACGATGCCGCATCGGAAGTTCGCCGGGATCCCGGAGTTGTCGGGCTCGGAGTCCCACGACCACTCCGCACGTTCCCCGTCCCACGCGCGCGACGGCAACGCGAACGTGAGCGACGGCTGCGCGTCGGCCGGCAGGATCTCCGACCATGGCCCGCAGCTGCCCCACGGCGAACACGAACGCACCTGGAACCGGGCGGTCTCGCCGAAGGGTCGCCCGAGGACGGCACGGAGCCACCCCGAGCCGGTGAAGTCCTTGGGGGCGCCGAGCTGCACGCCGTCGGCGTCGACCGCGACGATCTGCAGTCGCTGGTTCGGCTCGACCTTCGAGATGTACCGGTCCCACGCGTCCTGCGTCATCCAGTCCATGCCGCTCTGCACCGACGAGATCGGTCCGGGGGGCTCGCGCACCACGATGGTGCCGACCCCGGTGCTCACGCAGGCGGAACGGTTGAACCCCCAGACGACGAAGGAGTACCTCGCGGCCTCGGCCGTGGTGCCCGTGAACTGCACGCTCGATGCATCCGGCCCCACTCTGACCATTTCGGAGACGGCGCCGCCGCGCGACGGGGCGACGACCGTGCCGGGGGCGGGAGAGGTCACCACGCAGCTCTGCGGACCCGAGGGGGGTGTGGTCGCCCCATCGGCGAGGCGCTGCACGAAGTACCCGCCGATGGGGTCGCCGTTGCCGCCGAAGGGAGTCCAGGTCACCGTGACGGTGCCGGCGATCGCATCGCCGACGACGCTGATGCTGCCGGCGACGGGCGGACCGAACGGCGTGCCCGACCCCTTGGCGTCCGCCCACACCGCCATGGCCGGATACGCCTCGTTGCGCGCGCTCACCGAGAACTCGACGAGACTGCCGTTCTCGAGCGCTCTCGAGTCGACCTGGCACCGCGATGCCGTGCACACCGAGGCTGCATCGACCTCGACCGGCACGCCCCCGACGACGAGCACGTAGGAGTGCACGGGGCTTCCGGCACCGGCCGAGACCGGAGCCCAGCCGAGCTGGAGGCGCCCGTCGAGCGGGGCGGCGACGACCTCGCCCGGTGCCGGCGGCACGACATCCGACCAGATCGGCCCCGGCGCGTCGACCGGGTCGGAGAGCCCGACGCCGTTGCGGGCCTGCACCCGCAGCACCACGGCGTTCGCCCGGCCATTGCCCAGGGTCGGCACCCGGCAGTTCGTCGCCGTGCACTCGCTCTTCGCGAGCACGTCGGACGAACCGGGTTCGAGCAGGCTGATCTCGTATCCCGTGATCGGCGAGTTGTTGAACGCACCGGCACCGAAGACGAGGTCGAGGCTGCGATCGCCGAACCCGGTCACCCGAGGCGCCGTCACGGGGTCCGGTCGGTCCTGCACCGAGACGGTCACGGTACCCCATGCGAACCGCTCCGGATCGCCGGTCGCGTCGGAGACCTGGTACTGCAGCGTGGTGTTCACCGGCTCGGCGTCCTCCGCGACCCGCACGAGCAGCGTCGAGCCGTCGCCGTCGCGCGTGACCGAGACGCCGGCTGGCAGCGCGTCGAGACCCTTGAGCGCCTCGACGCGCAGTGGCGTGCCGGGGAACGGATTCGTGGTGTCGTCGTTCGCGAGCACGTCGACGCTCGTCGTCTCGCCGCGCCGTGCGACGGCCCGATCGGCGACGGGCCGGGCGAGCGGCCTCGTCGAGGGCACGACCTGCAGGTCGATGCGTCCGGGCTCGCCCTCGCCCGTGGCATCGACGACCGCGACCGCGACCGACCCCTGCGTGCCGGAGACCGCGTTCGCCGTCGGCGTGATCGTCAGCCGCTGCCCGTCGAGCTCGAGGTCGAAGCCTTCGGGCAACGGTTCGAGCAGTCGGTACTTCAACTCGTCGTCCCGCTCCTCGTAGAGGTGGTTGGTGAGCTTCACGAGGTCGATCGTCTTGGCCACGCCCTGCTCGAAGTCGATCGAGCCGCCCAGGAACTTGGGCGGTTGGTTCTGCGTCGGCTGCACCTCGATCGGGATCACGATGGTGCCCGTGCGCCCGGTGGGGTCGGTCGCCGACTCGCCGTCGGTGACCGTGAACGAGATCGACGCCGGCCCGAAGTACCCCGCCTCGCTCCGGAAGCGCAGGGTCTGGTCGTCGACCCACGAGTCGGTGCCGTCGCTGTGCGCGGCCCGCACCGTCGCCGCATCGGTGATGCGCACCGGGCGGCCGGACGCCGCGATCACGAAGTCCTCGATGTCGAGCTGCACGCTCTCGCCGCTGCGCACCTCGACGTCGGGCGCGTCGCGTCGAAGCTGCGGCAGCGCGTCGTCGCGGCCCGGCACGCGGATGAAGGCGTACGACACCACGCCGGGGTCGTCGGGGTGCGTCAGGGAGAACGGGATGATCCGTCGGCGGTCCTCGACCGCCACCCGGATGCGGCCGTCGCGGAGTACCTCTGCGCCCTCGTCGAATTCGGGCAGGAGGCCGACCTCGACGTCGGCCACGTCGGCATCGGCGAGGAACGCATCGGCGAGCACGTCGACGTCGACCCGGTCGCGGTCGATGATGTCGGTCAGGTTCAGGACCACGTCGTCGACCTCGGGTCGCGCGAGCGGGGCATCCTCGCGAGCGACGACCGTGAGGAAGCTCGACGCCGTGCCGGCGCGTTCATTCGCGATCGTGTACTGGAACCCGTACTCGCCGTCGCCCTGCGGCACCACCACGTCGATCTGGTCGCCCACCTTCGTGGCGGGCGCACCGACCTGTTGCTCGACGACGTCGGTCAGCGTGAGGCTGTCGCCATCGGGGTCCGTGTCGTTCGCGAGCACCCGGACCGACAGGGTGCGCCCCGGTCGCACGACCACGCTGTCCTCGACCGCGATGGGATTCCTCGCGCCGTCGGCCCGCGCGGCGATGCCCACCCTGACCGTGCCGGTCGCCCCCTCGCCGAGCGAGTCGACGACCGTGTAGGTGAACGTGTCGGTGCCGGCCGAGTACTCGCCGGCCTGGTAGTCGAGCCAGTCGGGTCCGGTCTCGACGACGGTGCCGAGCTCGGGGTTCGACTCCTGGCCGACCAGCAGCACGGAGTCCCCATCGGGGTCGGTTCCGCCCAATGGAACGGCGATGCGCACCGTGTCGCCCGAGAGGGCGCGCGCGGTGATCTCGGGCGGCACGGGCGGGGAGTTCGTCTCGGGGTCGGCGGAGCGCACCGACAGGTGCACCATCGCCGTCGCCTCCTGTCCGCCGGCGCCGATGGTGTACTTCGCGTCGTACTCCCCTGGTTCGTCGGGAGCGAAGTAGCGCAGGCGGTCGCCGCTGACGAAGAGCAGGCCGTCGACCGGTTGCTCGACGAGCTCCGGATCGATCGCGAGCGGGAGGCCGTCGGGCTGCTCGTCGTTCGCGAGCACCGGCACGTCGATGACGTCTCCTGTGCGAACCGACGCCGTATCGGGGTTCGCGACCGGCGGCTGGATCGTGTCGGCTGTCGGCACCTCCACGACCGTGACGGCGCCTTCGGCCTCGCCGAGACCGTTGCTCACCCGGTAGCCGAAGGTCACCGATCCGAGCGGCAGCGGTCCGAGCAGCTCGACACGCAGGATGCGGTGGTCGATCAGGGCGACCCGGAACTCCTTCGCGTCGGCGCCGATGAGGTCGGTGAGCACGAGCACGCCCCCGGTCGGGTCGATGTCCGTGGCGAGCACGTCGACGTCCATGGGCTGGCCGACCCGGAGGAAGGCGGTGTGCGGCACCGTGATCGGCATCGTGTCCCGATCGGATCCGGCCTCGACCTCGACCCGGATCAATCCGGTGACGGGCGCCGAGCTCCCGTCGGTGACGACGTACTCGAGGTAATGCGTGCGCTCGGCCGAGCTCTTGAAGCGGAAGGTCCCGCCGTCGTAGTCGGGCGTGATGACCGCGTCCTGCTTCGCGGGCACACTCGTGAGCACCGCGTGGCCCGTTCCCCCGTGCACATGCCGGAGGGGATCGACCCGCACCTCCTCGCCCGCGGCGGCGAGCACGACGAACGACTCCGCGATCAGGGGAACGGTGCCCGGCGCGCGCACGTCGATATCGAGGGATCCCGCGCCCTCGTCGCGGCCGTCGGCCGCGACGAGGGCGACCCGCCGCTCGCCCGGCTGGTGCTGCACTTCGTCGAACACGACGGAGCCGTCGGGCGTGAACGACACCTTGTCGCCCGGGGCGCTGGCTGAGCGGAGGAAGAACGGGTCGCCGTCGGGGTCGACCCAGTCGCCGAGCACCGCCGTGGTCGACCGTCCGGAGGTCTCCACGGCCGCGGAGCGATCGCGCACCTGCTGCGGCGGGCCGTTCTGGTCGTCGGTGCGCACCTGCACGGTCACGGATGCCGCGGCGCTGCCGCCCCGACCGTCGTCGACCGTGTAGCCGAAGGAGAAGCCCTCGGTCACCGTCTCGTCGAGGCTGACCTGGACCTGCTGGCGATCGGAGACGAGGTCGAGCCTCACGCCGGGGGGCGGCACGACATCGAGCGCGGCGATCACGAGCACGTCGCCGTTCGGGTCGTAGTCGTTCAGCAGCACCGGCAGCGTCGACGCGCGACCGGGTCGGGCGCCGAAGGCGTCGTCGGCGGCCAGCGGGTCGGCCTGGCTGCGCTCGAGCGGCGCGGGGTCTTCGGCGTCGGGCCGTTCGACGGTCTCGTCGTCGGACTCGGTCGCGAGCAGCTGGTCCCAGTTGTCGATGAGCCCGTAGTCGGCTGAGGCCGCCCAGCTGCGGCCGGAGCCGCGATCGTTCAGCACCAGGGACCGCCCGTTCACGAGGAACACGAGGTCGGCGGTGGTCGCCGTATCGAGCGGGAACCGCTCCGCCGTCTCGCCGTCGCACGCGCGCCAGGCGGTGCCGGCCGACCACGCCGCATTCAGGCAGCCGCCGTGGCGCACCGGCGCCGTCGCGGAGCCACCGGCCTGCGGGACCTGCACCGTCTGGACGGCCCCGTCGGCCAGATCGACCATGATGAGGCCGTCGCGCGACGCGATGGCGACCGCGTCGCCGTCGACGGACGGCTCCTGCAGCCTCGGGTCGTCGGCCGACTGCACGACCTGGCCGAGTTCGACCTTGCGGTCGGCGAGGTAGAGCGTCAGGGTCCGCCCGTCGAGCACCGCCCACCGGCCGCCGACCGACGTGATCTGGAACTCGGCCGCCGTGTCGGAGAGCTCCGTCTGCCACTGCTCGACCACGGACTCCGACTCGTCGACGTCGACCCTGCGCACGATGCCGGTCGTCGGCGTGTAGGCGAAGAGGCGCCCGTCGGGCGCGACCGACGTCACGCTGCCCGGTCCGAACGTGAGCGTCGGGTCGGTGTCGACCTGCAGGTCGACGATCTGGTCGGACGGCATCGTCCAGACGTCGGCGCCCGTGGAGACCACGACCTTCGACGACGTGATCGCGATGCTGCTGGCGGGCGGCACCGCGACCGTCTCCTGGACGGTCGAGTTCATCGGATCGATCACCGCGACCGTCGCGCGCTCGGTGTCGAGGGCGAGCACCGTCTGGCCTCGCTGGGCGATCTGCGTCGTCGACCCGCCCGTCTCGACGATGGTGTTCAGCTCGTGCACGGAGGTGTTCGCCCGGCCCACCGACTGGAGGCCGTCGTTGGCGACCCAGACGGACGCGTCCCCGAGGTCGACCCGCTCGGCCGAGTACCCGCCGGATGCCACGGCGACGGCCACGATCGTCGATACGACGGCCATGCCGACCGCCGCCGTCGCGACGGCGGACCGATGTCGGGAGACGAGCGAGGGCAGCCTCATCAGCCCTCCGTGTCGACGTCCACGCAGCGCTCCTCGCTCGGACGCCCGGTCTTGCCGTCGCGCGTGACGGTCACGCTCGCGCAGAGGTGGTCGCCGTCGGACGCGACGACGTCGAGGCGCTCGTCGCGCTGCGCGGGGCGCGGGGCCCCGTCGATGCTCACGAGGTACGCGTCGCCGCCCTGCAGTCCCGGATCGTCCCAGGTGAAGGTCACGGTGGCGTCGTCGTCGTCGACCGCCGCCCGCACGCCGGTCACGACCGGGATGGGCGTCGTCGTCGAGGCCACGAGGTACGCGCCGGCGAGCGCGATGCCGACGAGCAGCACGGCCACCGCCGAGAGGCCCCAGAGCATGCGCCGGGGTGCGTGCGACGCCGACGACGGCGACCCGCTCGGTTCGGAGCGCGTGTCCGAGCGCAGCGTGGTCGCGCCCATGCGGTCGCCGGGTCGCCTGGTGCGGCGGGCGCGGCGATCCGGCGTGGTCGCCGCCGACGGGACGGAGATGATGCGGGTCCGCTCGTCGAGGTCGACGGCGACGGCGAGCGCCCAGTCCTCCGTGACGACCTCGAGCGGCGTCTGCGGCAGGGACAGCTCCTCCTCGACGGCCTGCAGGTCTCGCACGAACTCGACGGCGCTCGACTGCCGGTCGGCCGGTCGCCTGGACATCGCGCGGGCGAGCACGCGCTCGAGCGAGACGGGCACGTCGTCGCGGCCGGTGGGCGGGAGCTTGCCGTTGCGGATGCGGGCCGAGACGCGCCCGACCGCGTTGTCGCCGCCCGGCTGCTCGAACGGGCTCCGGCCGGCGAGCAGCGAGTAGACCGTCGCGCCCAATGACCAGACCTCGCTCGCGACCGTGCCGGCGTCGTCGATGAGCACCTCGGGCGCCGACCACGGCACCGAGAGCCCGACCGCGTCGGTGGAGGAGATCGCGCCGAGCCTCGCCGCGATGCCGAAGTCCGAGAGCACGGGATGCCCGTAGGCGGTGGTGAGGATGTTCGACGGCTTGATGTCGCGGTGCAGCACGCCGTTGCGATGCGCGGTCTCGACGGCGCTCGCGATGCGCACGCCGATCGCGAGCACCTCGGCGAGCGGCAGCGACGTGGTGCGGTAGCGCTGGCCGAGCGTCGACGGGCAGAACTCCATGACGAGGTACGGTCGCCCGTCGGCGGCGACGCTCGCCTGGTACACGGTGAGGATCGACGGGTGCGACGAGAGCTGCGCCATGACGTCGGCCTCGGCCTGGAACATCTGCCGCGCCGCATCGACGACGACCTCGGCGAGCAGCACCTTGACGGCCACGAGTCGCCGCGGCATGTTCTGCTCGTAGAGGAACACGTCGGCGAATCCGCCCGACCCGAGCACCCTGACGAACGAGAAGCCCGGGAGGTTCGGCGCGGTTGACGGCAGTCGTCTCGACACGATCCTCCTCGACCTCGGATGCCGGTGGGCGCCGTCACTCGATACCGGTGGCACCGGTCTGCTCATTGTAGGTCGGTGCGACGCCCGTTCGAGGGTCTCCCCGAAGCGCTCAGGATGCCGCGGGCGAATCGATCGCGCCGTCGGCCCCCGCCTGCTCCGGGCCGGCCTCCGGCCTGGTCACGTCGAGCACGTCGACGACGAGCACCGTGACGTTGTCGCGCCCGCCGTTGCCGAGTGCGGCGTCGAGGAGGTGCTCGGTCACGCGTTCGGCCGACCGGTCGGCCATCAGGAAGTGGCGGATGCCGTACGACGTGAGCTCCTTCGTGAGCCCGTCGGAGCAGATCAGCAGGCGCATGCCGGGTTCGACGGCGATGGCGCGGTAGTCGGGGATCGGCGATTCGTGGAAGCCGACGGCTCGCGTGATCACGTTCGAGTGCGGGTGCGTGTCGGCCTCGTCTCGGGTGATCTGCCCGGCGTCGACGAGCTCCTGCACGATCGAGTGGTCGACGGTCAGCTGCTCGAGCACGCCGCCGACGAGTCGGTAGACCCGCGAGTCGCCGATGTTGAACACGATCCAGGCGGGCTCGTCGGAGATGAGGCCGAGTGCGGCGCCCGTGACGGTCGTGCCGCTGCCCTCGTCGGTGACGCCCGTGCCGCGCTCCATGTCCTGCACCGCGAGCCGAAGCGACTGGTCAATCTCGGCCGTGCCGATCACGGTCTTGCCGCCGTGCTCGGCGAGGCGGGTCACCACGGCTGCGCTGGCGAAGTCGCCTGCGGCGTGGCCGCCCATGCCGTCGGCGACGGAGAAGACCGGAGCCTGCGCGACGAAGCTGTCCTCGTTGACCTGGCGGCGGTGGCCCGTGTCGGTCGCCGCGGCCCACGAGATCGTGATCCTCGTGCCGTCGGGCAGCACGATCGGATGACGGGTGTTGCCGTTTCCGATCTGTGTCACGAGTGGGGCCTGTCGGTTCGGGTCGGACGGGGTGCTTCGTCGCTGGCTGGGAGGACCTCGATGATCGTACCGTCTCCGAGGTCGAGGGAGCTGCCCGGCACGACGACGATCGATTCACCGGCGCGCATCCGACGCACGCCGGTCGACGTCCGGATCACGGTGCCGTTGGTCGAACGCAGGTCGGTCGCGACCAGTCGCTCGCCCTGCACGCGGAGCTCGAGATGGGTGCCGGATATCACGCCGTTCGGCGAGCGAACGGGCACGAGCTCCGGCGCCGTCGCGGCCGCCGAGGGTGCGCGCGGCGCGAGCGGACGCCGGCCGACCAGAATCGGCACCGTGACCGTCCTCGCGAGGCCGTACCCGATCCGCACCCTCGGAGGGGCGCCTGGAGCGAACGCGCTCGGCGCGGCTTCGGACGTCGGCGCCTCCGGCCATCGGTCGGCGTCGGGATCCTGCTCGGCGTCCGCGCCGGACGCGAGCGCGACCGTGGCGTCGATCACCCCGTCGCGGAGCACCGTGTCGGCGTCGCTCGTCGGCCCGCCACCGGCATCCGCTCGGCTCCCGACGATCTGGTCGACTGGCCGCTCGACGGCCCGCTCGACGGCATGCTCGACGGGCGACCAGACGACGTCCGAGGCCCTGAGCCGGGCGCGCGCGGGTGCGATCGCGCCCGCCGCGACGCCGATCGTCGCACTGCTCGAGCGCACCGGGGCGTCGGCGCCCGTCAACCGCACGCCGGTCACGTCGCGGAACTCGGCGAGGTGCCACGGGCGGATGCCTCGAGCGTCGAAGCGTCTCGACCCTCCGGGCGAGTCGAGGTCGACGACCGCGTCGCCCCGCACGACGGCCGTGACGATCTCGGTGCCGTCCCTCGGCCACAGCACCACGGCGAAACCGCGATCGTCGAGGTCCGCGGGGCCCACGGCCGGGATCGCCTGCACGAGTCGCTCGATGCTGACATCGGCGTCGCCCGTGACCGCGGCGAGTTCGGCGAGCGCCAACTCCTCGGCGGGGGCGGCGAGCACGGCGATGAACCGGTCGCCGATGACGACGTCCCAGTCCATCGCCCCGATGCGAGACGCGCTCGTCACGGTTCCGGCGACCATGTGCCCAGTCTGCACCAGACCGGGTCAGCCGATCGCGCTCATCACGTGCTTGATGCGGGTGTAGTCCTCGAAACCGTAGTTCGAGAGGTCCTTGCCGTACCCGGAGTGCTTGAACCCGCCGTGCGGCATGTCGGACACGAACGGGATGTGGGTGTTGATCCAGACGCAGCCGAAGTCGAGGTGCTTGGCGAACCGCATGGCCCGCGTGTGCTCGGTCGTCCAGACCGACGAGGCGAGCGCGTAGTCGACGCCGTTCGCCTTCGCCAGCGCGTCGGCATCGTCGGTGAACGGCTGCACGGTCAGCACGGGACCGAAGATCTCGCGCTGCACGGCCTCGTCGTGCTGCTCGAGGCCCGTGACGATCGTCGCCTCCCAGAAGTAGCCGCGGTCGCCCTGGCGACGGCCGCCGGCGACGATCCGGGCATGGGCAGGCAGCCGATCGATGAACCCGGCGACCTGGGCGAGTTGGTTCGCGTTGTTCAGCGGCCCGTAGAGCACGCCCTCCTCGCGTGGCCCGCCCGTTCGGGCATCGGATGCCGCGTGCGCGACGAGCAGTTCCACGAACCGGTCGTGCACCGACTCGTGCACGAGCACGCGCGTGGCTGCGGTGCAGTCCTGGCCGCCGTTGAAGTACGCGGCGGTGACGATGCCGGCGGCCGCCTGCTCGAGGTCGGCGTCGGCGAAGACGATCGCGGGCGCCTTGCCGCCGAGCTCGAGGTGCACGCGCTTGAGGTCGGAGGCCGCGGCGCGCGCGACCTCCATGCCGGCCCGCACCGACCCGGTGATCGCGACCATCTGGGCGCGATCGTGGCCGAGCACTGCGGCACCGGTGGTGCGGTCGCCGGTGACGACGTTCAGCACGCCGTTCGGCAGGAACTCCGCCGCGACCTCGGCGAGCAGGAGCGTGGCGAGCGGGGTCGTGTCCGAGGGCTTCAGCACGACCGTGTTGCCCGCGGCGATCGCCGGAGCGACCTTCCACACCGCCATGTTGAGCGGGTAGTTCCACGGCGTGACCTGGCCGATGACGCCGATCGGCTCGCGGCGGATGAACGAGGTGTGTCCGGCCAGGTACTCGGCGGAGGCCCGTCCCTCGAGGTTGCGAGCCGCGCCGGCGAAGAACCGCAGCTGGTCGACGGACTGCATGATCTCGTCCGCGACGAGGCTCGCCCGCGGCTTCCCGGTGTCCTGCGACTCGAGGTCGGCGAACTCCTCTGCCCGGTCCTGCATGGCATCGGCGATGCGGAACAGGGCGAGCTGACGTTCGGCCGGCGTCGTCTCGCCCCAGACCTCGAAGGCGTCGGATGCCGCGCGATACGCGTCTCGAACGTCCTCGTCGTTCGAGATCGGCGAGGTCGCGTAGACCTCCTCGGTCGCCGGATCGATGAGGTCCAGCGACGTCTCCCCGTGCGCCTCGGCGTACGCGCCGTCGATGAAGTTCCGTACGGGTGCTGTCGTCATGATGCTCTCCTCGTCGCGATGCGCGAACGTCTGCGGTCCGTCACCGGCGGACACCGGATCCGGGCGCGGCAACCCGCGCGACACTGCCCGCCATGCTAATCGGATCCCGCGGTCTTCCGCGAGTATTTGGGTGGGAATTCGTTGCGTTCGGCAGGAATTTCGACGGAATCCCTTGCCGAAGGCCAATCTCGCTGACACAATCGGTCGCATGACGAACACGGCACGAACGGCTGCGGCGCGGCCCGTGCACCTCGACGACGTCTCGAAGGCGATCATCGAACAGCTGCAGGCCGACGGTCGCCGCTCCTACGCCGACATCGGCAAGGCGGTCGGGTTGTCCGAGGCCGCCGTCCGCCAGCGCGTCCAGCGCCTCACCGAGTCCGGCGTGATGCAGATCGTGGCGGTGACCGATCCGATGCAGCTCGGCTTCACGCGCCAGGCGATGATCGGCATCCGCGCCTCCGGCGACACGAGGGAACTGGCGGCGAGCCTCGCCGAGCTGGCCGAGATCGATTACGTCGTGCTCACGGCCGGCAGCTTCGACGTGCTGGCCGAGGTGGTGTGCGAGAACGACGACGAGCTCATCACACTGCTGAACTCGCGCATCCGCAACCTGCCGGGAGTGCGCTCGACCGAGACGTTCGTCTACCTCAAACTCCAGAAGCAGTTCTACAACTGGGGCACTCGCTAGAAGGGATCGATCATGACAGATCGTGTACGGGACAATGCCACGCTGCAGCGCATGGCCAACGACCACCTGTGGATGCACTTCGCCAGGCAGTCCACGATGCACTCCTCCGGGGTGCCGATCATCACGAGGGGCGAGGGCCACCACGTCTTCGACATCGAGGGCCGCAAGTACTTCGACGGCCTCGCCGGCCTCTTCACCGTCAACGCGGGCCACGGGCGCAAGCGCCTCGCGGAGGTCGCGGCGCGCCAGGCCGAGGAGCTCGCCTTCTTCCCGATCTGGTCGTATGCGCATCCCGCGGCCATCGAGCTGGCCGACCGGCTCGCGACCCACGCCCCCGGCGACCTGAACCGCGTGTTCTTCTCGACGGGTGGCGGCGAGGCGGTCGAGACCGCCTTCAAGCTGGCCAAGTACTACTGGAAGCTGCAGGGCCGCCCGACGAAGCACAAGGTGATCTCGCGCTCGGTCGCCTATCACGGCACGCCGCAGGGCGCCCTGGCGATCACCGGCATCCCCGCCATCAAGGAGATGTTCGAACCGGTGACCCCCGGCGGATTCCGCGTGCCGAACACGAACTTCTACCGCGCCGCGGAGATGGGCGCCCCTTCCGAGGACATCGAGGCGTTCGGCCTCTGGGCGGCGAACCGCATCGAGGAGCAGATCCTCTTCGAAGGCCCCGAGACCGTCGCCGCGGTGTTCCTCGAGCCCGTGCAGAACTCCGGCGGCTGCTTCCCGCCTCCCCCCGGCTACTTCAAGCGGGTGCGCGAGATCTGCGACCAGTACGACGTGCTGCTCGTCTCCGACGAGGTCATCTGCGCGTTCGGCCGCATCGGCCACATGTTCGCGTGCGACGCGTACGGCTACGTGCCCGACATGATCACGTGCGCCAAGGCCATGACCTCCGGCTACGCCCCCATCGGCGCGACCATCATCTCCGAGAAGCTCTACGAGCCGTTCGCCACCGGCGAGACGTCGTTCTACCACGGGTACACCTTCGGAGGGCACCCGGTCTCGGCCGCGGTCGCGCTCGAGAACCTCGACATCTTCGAGGAGGAGGGCCTGAACGAGCGCGTGCGCGAGAACTCGCCGCTCTTCCGCGCCGAGCTCGAGAAGCTCCTCGACCTGCCGATCGTCGGCGACGTGCGCGGCGACGGGTACTTCTTCGGCATCGAGCTCGTGAAGGACAAGGGCACGAAGGAGACCTTCAACGACGACGAGGCCGAGCGCCTGCTGCGCGGCTTCCTCTCGAAGGCGCTGTTCGACGCCGGCCTGTACTGCCGAGCCGACGACCGGGGCGACCCCGTCATCCAGCTCGCGCCGCCGCTCACCATCGGCCCTGCCGAGTTCCAGGAGATCGAGCAGATCCTCCGCGGAGTGCTCACCGAAGCCTCGACGAAGATCTGATGCCCCGACCCCTGCATGCCGCCACGGACGGATCCGTGGCGGCATACCGGTCGACGGGTCTCTGGTTCGACTCCCTCGTCGAGTCCGGACTCGACGAGCTGCGTCCGCGCGCCGCGCTGACCTCCGATGCCCGTTTCGACGTGTGCCTGATCGGCGGCGGCCTGACGGCGCTCTGGACCGCGTACTCGCTCATCTCGCAGGACCCGACCCTCCGCATCGCGGTGCTCGAGCGCGAGATCGCCGGATACGGCGCGTCCGGACGCAACGGCGGTTGGTGCTCGGCCCTGTTCCCGCGTACGGCGGGCGCGATCGAGCGTCGCGACGGACTCGAGGCCGCGGTCGCGATGCGGCGTGCGATGGTCGAGACGGTCGCCGAGGTCGGTGCCGTGACGCGTCGCGAGTCGATCGACTGCGACTTCGTGCAGGGTGGCACGCTCGTGTTCGCACGCGATGCCGTGCAACGTCGAGCCGCCGTCGAAGAGGTGGAGGAGGCTCGACAGTACGGCGTCGACCGCACGCGACTGCTCGGCGAGCAGGAGGTCGCCTCCCGCTTCGGGGTCAGCGGCCTCGGCGGGGCGCTTCCGACGGCGACGTTCGACCCCGACTGCGCACGCGTCCACCCCGGCAAGCTCGTGCGGGGACTCGCGCGGGTCGTCGAGGCGGCCGGCGTCACGATCTTCGAACGCACCGAGGTGCTCGACTGGGCCGCGGGTCGCGTGCGGTTCCGCGCGGTCGACAGCGGAGTCGAGGGCAGTGTCGCGGCTCGCAACGTCATCGTCGCCCTCGAGGGTTTCGGCTCGCAGTTGCCTCGTGTGCGCCGTCGCATCCTTCCGCTCTACTCGCTGATGATCGCGACCGAGCCACTGGCCGACGAGGTGTGGGACGAGATCGGCATCCAGCACGGCCAGACCTTCAGCGACTTCCGACACCTGCTGATCTATGGGCAGCGAACCGCCGACAACCGGTTCGCGTTCGGCGGTCGTGGCGCCGCCTACCACTGGGGCAGCGCCGTCGACCCCGCCTTCGAACGCGTGGATGCCGTGTTCGAGCATCTGCATCGAACGCTGAAGGAGCTGTTTCCGGCCGCCAGAGATGCCGCGGTGACCCACCGCTGGGGCGGACCGCTCGGCATCGCGCGCGATTGGCATGCCACGGCCAGTTACAACCCGCGCACCGGAGTCGGATTCGCCGGGGGCTACGTGGGAGACGGGCTCTCGACGACGAACCTGGCCGGTCGCACCCTCGCCGACCTGATCTTCGAGCGGGACACCGACCTCACGCGCCTGCCGTGGGCGAACCACCGGTCCCCGCTGTGGGAGCCCGAGCCCCTGCGCTACCTCGGCGCGAATCTCGGCGTGCTCGGCATGCAGGTCGCCGACCTCGAGGAACGGACGACCGGCCGGTCCTCGCTCGTCGCCCGCGCGGTGGGCCGGCTCACAGGCCACTGACCGCTCCGTGGTGCTCGTCCTCCGAGCCCGGGCGGAGGAACACCCATTCGGGGAGCGCGCCCGACCCGATGTGCTGCTCGAGCAGGTTCGCCATCGAGTGATCGGGTTCGATCTCGAGCGCCGCGTCGAGGAACGCGCCCGCCACCGACCCGCGCCCGATCGACCATGCGAGCCATCCCGCGATGCAGAGCGATCCTGGCCGCACGTCCTCCGGGGCGTGAGCGATCGACTCCCGCAGCACCGACAGTCCCCGCTCGACCCGGGCAGGATCCGGTCGGAGCATCGATCGACCGATGATGAGCCTGGCGAGCACGTCGTCGAGCGCATCGTCGGGTTCCGCCCCTGACCACGCTCCGTCGTGCAGCGTGCCGCACCCCTCCCTCGCGACGGCGGCCTCACCTGCCGCATCACCTCGACCCGACCGGTCGTGGGCGAGTTCGCCCATCATGCGCCCGAAGGCGATCTGCAGCATCATCGCGTCGCGCAGCGCAGGACGCGAGGCGAGGTGCAGGAGCCACGCCGCCCGTCGCGCGTCCACAGGGCGCCGTCGTGGCCTGGCGATCAGCGATTCGACGAGTTCGACCGGGTCGGCGTCACCCGCGAGTCCGGCCACGGCGGCCTCGAGGCTCGGCAGTCCGCGGAACTCGGCGATGGCCGCCGCGATCGCCGCCGCCCGCACGGCATCGACCGGCGGGAGCGCCGCGGCGCCGGAGACCGCAGCGAGCCGCTCCTCCTCTGGCACCTCGCGAAGGACGGCGCTCGCCTCGAGTATCGCAAGCGGCTGCCCGGTGGCCGGAGCATCGGGGTCCAGCAGCGAGCACCATCCGTCGGCCGCCTGGCAGAGCGCGTCCCGGACGGTGAACCCGGCGTGGCCGGCACGATCCGCCACGAGTTCGAGGAGGTCGCGCCGGGGCATCCGCCCGGCGTCGGCGAACCGCTCATCGGTGTAGACGATCGGCACGATCGCGTCGACGTCGGGGATGCGGCAGATGGTGCCGATGACGGCGGCGACGAGTCGGTCGTCGTCTTCCGCTGTGGCCGGCAGGTCGTGGCGGAGCACGCCGACGGTGCGGTTGCCGACGAAGACGACGCAGAGGAGCGAGTGCTCCGGTCTGAACCCGGCGAGGGTCGGCACGAGGGCGAGGAAGTCATGCGCCGATGCGGCGCGGATGATGGCGGTCATGCGGCCAGCGTCGGGCACCGCCGCAGGCTCGTCGCGGCCGCCAACCGACTTCCGGCCGAGGTTCGGATGCGGCCGCGCCTGTCGAGGACGAGTCGTCGAGCGTGGACCACCGCTCCTCCACAGCGCGCACCCGTCGACGAGGTCGCCCCATGTCCGATTCCCGCGAGTCGATGTCGGATGCCGCAGCTACGCTCGAACCATGACCGACCTGTTCCTCGCACGACTCGAGAGCCCCATCGGGCGGCTCGAACTCCTCGCAGACGACGACGCCGTCACCTCCCTCTCCATCGAGCGCGACGGCGCGCTCCCCCACGATGGCGACGCCGAACACCGCAACGCCGTGCTCGACCTCGCGCTCACCCAGCTCCGCGAGTACTTCGCCGGAGCGCGCACCGACTTCGACGTGCCCGTGCGCCTCCACGGCACCGAGTTCCAGCGCGCGGTGTGGAGCCGCCTGCAACTCCTGCAGTGGGGTGACGCCACCTCGTACGGCGCGCTTGCCGCCGCGGTCGGCAAGCCCGGCTCCGCCCGTGCCATCGGTGGTGCAGTCGGCGCCAACCCGGTGCCGATCCTGGTCGGCTGCCACCGCGTACTCGCCTCCGACGGCCGAATCACCGGCTACTCGGCGGGCGAAGGCGTGCCCACGAAGCTCTGGCTCCTCGGGCACGAGCAGATCGGGTTCGCCGCGTGAGCGTGATCCCCCGCCCAGAGCTCATCCGGGGCGAAGACGACGCGGTGCGCTGCGGGTGGAGCGGCACCGATCCCGAGTACCGCCGCTATCACGACGAGGAATGGGGCACTCCGCAGCACGATCCCGTGCGACTGTTCGAGAAGGTCTGCCTCGAGGGATTCCAGGCCGGGCTCTCGTGGATCACCATCCTCCGCCGCCGTCCCGCGTTCCGAGAGGTGTTCCACGGCTTCGACGTCGAGCGGGTCGCGGCAATGGGCGAGACCGACGTGCTGCGGCTGCTCGGCGACGAGCGCATCATCAGGCATCGCGGCAAGATCGAGGCGACGATCCAGAACGCTCGCGCGACCCTCGAGCTCGACCTGCCGATCGATCAGCTCATCTGGTCGTTCGCTCCCGAGCGTCGCCCGACAGCGCCGGCGACCTTCGCCGAGGTCCCGGCGGTGACGGCCGAGTCCACGGCGCTCAGCAAGGAGTTGCGTGCCCGCGGATTCCGGTTCGTCGGCCCGACCACGATGTACGCGCTCATGCAGGCCGCCGGACTCGTCGACGATCACTTGGGCGGGTGCTTCCGCTCGACGGCTCACGCAGACGCGAATGCATCCGCAGACGCATCCGCAGACACCGCCACAGCCGTCGACGACGCGGCAGCTCGACCGGTCGCGTAGCGCCGGAGCATGAGGGCCGTCAGGCGACGAGATCGAGTTCGATCGGGGCGCCGGCGTTCGCCGCGCCGAACGCCATGGCGAACCCTTCGGCACCGGCCCAGTTCACGAGGTCCTCGACCGTGGCGAGATCGGGCCGGGTCTCGAGCAGCCGGCGTGTGAAGCGACCCTTGGCCTGTTTGTTGAAGTGGTTGAGTGCACGACGGCGTCCGCCGTCATCGACCGCGACGACGCGCACGAAGACGCTGCCGTCGCGAGCGGGTGCCGGGCCGATTTCGGCGTACGCCTCGGAGCGGAGGTCGACGACGAGGCCGTCGTACGACGCGATGCGCTGCGCGATCGCCTCTCGCCAGAAGCGCTTCAGCACCACGCCCGGAACCCGGGAGTCGTGCGAGAGGCGATACGCCGGAATCGGGTCCATGGCACCCACGAGGCCGAACAGCGCCGAGTGCACGACCACCGTCTCGCCGCCGAAGGCGCGTGCGTCGGCATCGAGCGTTCCGGCATCGAGGGCGTCGAAGAGCACTCCGGTGAACCGGTCGAGGGCTGGCATGGTGGGCGATGTCCGCAAGGCCAGGTTGTGCTCGACCTCGCCCGCCAATCGCGGACCGAGCTTCAGCGCACGCATCGCCGCAGGCTCATCGGCACTCAACGCCACGAGTCGGTCGGCGAGCTCGTTCCGCAGCGGCGAGAGTTCGGTGAACGACAGCTTCGACAGGTCGAGCGGCGCACCGACGCCACCCGCGCGCTTCGTCTCCGAAGGCGGCAGGAGGAACAGCATCTACGATGCGAGGAACGCGAGCGTCGCGTCGACGTTCGCGCCCAGCGACTCGATGCTGTCGATCGACACGCGAGGAAGGGCCGAGGACGGCCCGGTCCAGGGCGCGTAGCCCTCGAGGCTCTGCTCGACGGCGCGCCAGGTCGTCTCTTCGAGATGCGGCAGGTTGCGCTCGCGCTTCGCGAGCCGGGACCGGTGCAGCGCTTCGTCGGAGCAGACGACCTCGACGACTCGAAGTCGCACCTCGGTGCGAACCGCGAGGTCACGCCACTGCAGGCGAGCCGCCTCACCGGCGTTCACCGCATCGACGATCACCGTTCGACCCGACGAGAGTTCCTTCTCGGCGATCTCTTCAGCAACGAGATAGGCCGCGAGCCCCGTGGGCTCACCGGCGTCGATTCCGGCCCGCAGAATCGCAGACTCGATCGGGTCGACCGACACGACGGTCGCCCCGAGCCGGGCGCCGACGATCTCGGCGATCGTCGACTTCCCGGCTCCGGGCAGACCCGCCATGACGACGAGTTGCGTGATGGACAGCTCACCGAACTGTCGATCGAGCGGCTGCTCCCCCGGCATCCGCTGAACCTCAGGCCAGTTCGGCGCGGGACGCGACGATCTGGACGGTGTTCGACTGCACCGAGAGGAAGCCGTCTTCGGCATTCGCGGTGATCTTCTCACCGTCGGGCAGGGACACCCGAACCTCTCCGGCGGCCAGGACCGCGAGCATCGGCTCGTGTCCCGGCAGGATGCCGATCTGGCCCTCGACCGTGCGAGCGACCACCATGGACGCCTCGCCCGACCAGATCTCCCGGTCGGCCGAGACGACGCTCACCTTGAGTGCGGCCATGCTCAGCCGTTCTCCTTCTGGATGCGAGCCCAGTTCTCTTCGACATCGGTGATGGGGCCGACGTTGAAGAAGGCCTGCTCGGCGACGTGGTCGAAGTCACCACGGGCGATCGCGTCGAACGACTCGATGGTGTCCTTCAGCGGAACCGTCGAACCCTCGACACCCGTGAACTTCTTGGCCATGTAGGTGTTCTGCGAGAGGAACTGCTCGATGCGACGTGCGCGCGAGACCGTGATCTTGTCCTCTTCGGAGAGCTCGTCGACACCGAGGATGGCGATGATCTCCTGGAGTTCCTTGTTCTTCTGCAGGATCTGCTTGACCGTCGTCGCCACGCGGTAGTGGTCGGCGCCCAGGTAACGGGGGTCCATGATGCGCGACGTCGAGGTCAGCGGGTCGATGGCCGGGTACAGACCCTTCGACGCGATGGCACGCGAGAGCTCGGTGGTCGCATCGAGGTGCGCGAACGTGGTCGCCGGGGCCGGGTCGGTGTAGTCATCGGCCGGCACGTAGATCGCCTGCAGCGAGGTGATCGAGTGACCGCGCGTCGAGGTGATGCGCTCCTGGAGGACGCCCATCTCGTCGGCGAGGTTCGGCTGGTAGCCCACGGCGGACGGCATGCGGCCGAGCAGCGTGGAGACCTCGGAACCGGCCTGCGTGAAGCGGAAGATGTTGTCGATGAAGAGCAGCACGTCCTGCTTCTGCACGTCGCGGAAGTACTCCGCCATCGTGAGCGCGGAGAGGGCGACGCGCAGACGCGTTCCCGGCGGCTCGTCCATCTGGCCGAAGACGAGGGCGGTCTTGTCGAAGACGCCTGCCTCCTCCATCTCGTGGATGAGGTCGTTGCCCTCACGGGTGCGCTCGCCGACACCGGCGAACACCGACACACCACCGTGATCCTGCGCGACACGCTGGATCATCTCCTGGATGAGGACCGTCTTGCCGACACCTGCACCACCGAAGAGGCCGATCTTTCCACCCTGCACGTAGGGCGTGAGGAGGTCGATCGACTTGATGCCGGTCTCGAAGAGCTGCGTCTTCGACTCGAGCTGGTCGAATGCCGGGGGCTTGCGGTGGATCGGCCAGCGCTCGGTGATCTCGATCTGCTCGCCGGGCTCGGCGTTCAGCACATCGCCGATGACGTTGAAGACCTTGCCCTTGGTGACGTCGCCGACGGGCACCGAGATGGCTTCGCCGGTGTCGGTGACCTCTTGGCCGCGCACGAGACCGTCGGTCGGGTTCAGTGCGATGGCGCGGACGAGGTCGTCGCCGAGGTGCTGCGCGACCTCGAGGGTCAGGACCGTGCTCGCGTCACCGATGGTGACGGTGGTCTTCAGCGCGTTGTAGATCTCGGGGATCGAGTCGTGGGGGAACTCGATGTCGACGACGGGGCCGGTGACGCGTGCGATGCGCCCGACGGCGCCGGCGGCACGCTCGGCGACCGGCGCGGTTGCGGTGTCAGTCATTCTGCTCTCTCTTTTCTGAGTTGCTACTTGGCGGCGACGAGCGCATCGGCGCCGCCCACGATCTCGGAGATCTGCTGCGTGATCTCGGCCTGGCGTGCGTTGTTCGCAAGGCGGGTGTAGTCGGTGATGAGGTTGTCGGCATTGTCGCTCGCCGACTTCATCGCCTTCTGGGTCGCCGCGTGCTTGGCCGCGGACGACTGCAGCAGCGCGTTGAAGATGCGGCTCTCGATGTAGACCGGAAGCAGCGCGTCGAGCACGGTCTCGGCGTCGGGCTCGAACTCGTAGAGCGGCTCGATCGACGCCGGCTCCTCGACGCCCTCGACGACCTCGAGCGGCAGGAGCCGCACGACCGAGGGAGTCTGGGTCATCATGCTGACGAAGCGGTTGTACACCACGAAGATCTCGTCGACGCCACCATCGGTCGCATCGCGGAGGAACGCCTCGAGCACCGCGTCGGAGATCTCCTTCGCGAGTTCGAACGACGGGTTCTCCGAGCTGCCGGTCCACTGCTGCTCGGACTCACGACGCCGGAACGCGAAGTACCCGACCGCCTTGCGGCCGACCAGGAAGTAGCTGACTTCCTTGCCGTCGGAGCGCAGCAGCTCGCTGAGCTGCTCCGCCTCGCGGAGCACCTGCGAGTTGAACGCACCCGCGAGACCGCGGTCGGACGTGAGGATCACGACCGCCGCGCGCTCGATGCGCTCGGGCTCGGTGGTCAGCACGTGCTCGACGTTCGAGTGCGTCGCGACCGCCGAGACGGCACGCGTGATGGCTCGCGAGTACGGCGACGATGCGGCCACACGAGCCTGCGCCTTCTGGATGCGCGAGGCGGCGATGAGCTCCATCGCCTTCGTGATCTTCTTCGTCGTCTGGGCAGACTTGATCTTCTGCCGGTAGACCCGAAGTTGCGCTCCCATGTCTCTCCTGTAGTCCTAGAGTCGATCGATCAGTCGTGTCGAGGCGCTCAGCGCTTCGACTTGACGACCTGCTCCTGGTTGACCGATTCGGCGTCGATCGGCTCGAACTGCTCCGAGCCGACGGATGCGAGCGGCTTGCCCTCTCCGGTCTGGAACTCGAGCTTGAACTTGTCGACCGAGGACTCGAGCGTCGCGACGGTCTCGTCGGACAGCACGTTGGTCTCGCGGAGGTCGCTGAGCACCGACGTGTTGCGACCGAGGAAGTCAAGGAGCTCGCGCTCGAAGCGCAGGATGTCCTCGACCGGGACCTCGTCGAGCTTGCCGTTCGTGCCGGCCCAGATCGAGACGACCTGCTCCTCGACGGGGTACGGCGAGTACTGCGGCTGCTTGAGCAGCTCGGTGAGGCGTGCGCCGCGAGCGAGCTGGCGACGGCTGGCCGCGTCGAGGTCGGACGCGAACATCGCGAACGCCTCGAGCGAGCGGTACTGCGCGAGCTCGAGCTTCAGCGTGCCGGAGACCTTCTTGATCGACTTCACCTGGGCGTCGCCACCGACACGCGACACCGAGATGCCCACGTCGACCGCGGGACGCTGGTTGGCGTTGAAGAGGTCGGACTGGAGGAAGATCTGGCCGTCGGTGATCGAGATCACGTTGGTCGGGATGTAGGCCGACACGTCGTTCGCCTTGGTCTCGATGATCGGCAGGCCGGTCATCGAGCCCGCGCCGAGCTCGTCGGAGAGCTTCGCGCAACGCTCGAGCAGACGCGAGTGCAGGTAGAAGACGTCACCGGGGTACGCCTCGCGTCCCGGCGGACGACGGAGGAGCAGCGACACGGCACGGTAGGCCTCGGCCTGCTTCGACAGGTCATCGAAGATGATGAGGACGTGCTTGGAGGCGTACATCCAGTGCTGGCCGATGGCCGAGCCGGTGTACGGGGCGAGGTACTTGAAGCCGGCGGGGTCGGAGGCCGGTGCCGCGACGATCGTCGTGTACTCCATGGCTCCGGCGTCTTCGAGGGCGCCCTTCACCGAGGCGATGGTCGAGCCCTTCTGGCCGATCGCGACGTAGATGCAGCGGACCTGCTTGTTGACGTCGCCGGACTCCCAGTTGGCCTTCTGGTTGATGATCGTGTCGATCGCGATGGCCGTCTTGCCGGTCTGGCGGTCGCCGATGATCAGCTGACGCTGGCCGCGGCCGACGGGGATCATGGCGTCGATCGCCTTGATGCCGGTCTGGAGCGGTTCGTGGACCGACTTGCGCTGCATGACGCCGGGAGCCTGGAGCTCGAGCGCGCGGCGGCCCTCGAGGCCCGTGATCTCGCCGAGGCCGTCGATCGGGTTGCCGAGCGGGTCGACGACGCGGCCGAGGTAGCCCTCTCCGACGGGGACCGAGAGGACCTCGCCGGTGCGGGTCACCTCCATGCCCGCCTCGATGCCGGTGAACTCTCCGAGGACGACGACGCCGATCACGTCTTCCTCGAGGTTCAGCGCGAGACCGAGCGTGCCGTCCGCGAAGCGGATGAGCTCGTTGGCCATGACCGAGGGCAGTCCCTCGACGTGCGCGATGCCGTCGGCGGCGTCGGTGACGTATCCGACCTCGGTCTTCTGCGCCGTGCCCGGCTCGTAAGCCGAGGCGAACTCCGTGAGAGCCGTGCGGATCTCATCGGGGCTGATGGAGAGTTCTGCCATTGCCATTTCCTTTTCTGAAGGGCCAGGCCCTTTTCTGTGCCGGAGGACCAGCTACTGGTGTGTCACGGCGCAGGACGCCGGTCGGTGTCGTCCGGCGTCAGCCGGCAAGCTTCTGCCTCAGCGAGCTGAGGCGCGAGGCGACGCTGCCGTCGATGACGTCGTCGCCGATCTGCACGCGGACCCCGCCGAGCACGGCGGGATCGACGATGGTGTCGAAACGGATGCGGCGACCGGCCTGAATGGCGAGTCCCTGCTCGAGTCGTGCCAGCTGCGCGTCGCTCAGCGGCACGGCGGTCGTGACCGTCGCGACATCGAATCCGCGCTGGTCGGCGATGACGGATGCTGCGCCGCGGAGCATCTCGCCGATGCGGCGACCGCGCGGCGAGAGCACCAGGTGACGCACGACGACCACGGTCGCCGGGTCGGACTTGCCCGAGCCGAGCAGCCGCTCGACGAGGCGGGCCTTCGGCTCGCTGGCACCGAGCTTGGAGCCGAGCACGAGCTCGAGCTCCGAGTCGGACGCGACGGCGCGCTCGAACGCGAAGAGTTCGGCGTCGAGGTCGACGCCCTCGCCCGCGGTGTCGGCCGCGACCCGGAAGCCCAGCTCCTCGACGCCGTCGAGGAAGTCGGCCTGGCTCGACCACCGCTGCGATGCCGCCGCCGTGAGCAGGGCCACCGCTCCGGGAGCGATGCGCCCGCCGAGCACGCTGGAAACCAGCGCGCTCTTCTGCGCGGCATCGGCTTCGTTGTCGGTGAGCGCGGTGCGCAGCTGACCGGAACCGGCGATGAGTCGAACGGCGGCGAGGAGGTCCTCGGCGACCGAAAGGTCGGCCTGGCCCGACGACGCGAGCGTGGCTCGCGACGCCGCCAGGGCCTCTCTCGTAGCGCTACCCATGGGCTACTTCGTCTCCCCTGCGGCGGCCTTCTCGGACGCCTCGAGGTCGGCGAGGAACCGGTCGACCACGGCCTGGGCCTTCTGGTCGTCGGTCAGCGACTCGCCGATGACGCCGGAGGCCAGGTCGATCGCGATGGTGCCGACCTCGGAGCGGAGCGAGACGAGCGCGGACTGGCGCTCGGCCTCGATCTGCGCCTGGGCGCTCGCGGTGACGCGAGCGGCCTCGGACACCGCGGTGTCCTTGGCCTCGGCGACGATCTTCTTGCCGTCTTCACGAGCGGTCTCGCGGATCTGGCCTGCCTCTGCGCGCGCGTCGGCGAGCTGGGCGGTGTACTCCTCGAGGGCGGCCTCGGCCTTGCGCTGGGCCTCGTCGGCCTTCGCGATGTTGCCTTCGATCGCTTCGGCACGCTCATCGAGCATCGTCTGGACGCGCGGCAGCACGTACTTCCAGAAGAAGATGAGGATGATGATGAAGCAGACCGACGACCAGAGGATGTCGTAACCCTCGGGAAGGACCGGGCTGTGGGTCTCGCCACCCTCGGTTGCAGCGCTCAGTACTGCATGAAGCACGTTGGCCTCCTCAGTTGCGGCGGGTGGATCAGACGAAGATGAAGTAGGTCGCGATACCGATGAAGGCGAGCGCCTCGGTGAACGCGATACCGATCCACATCAGGACCTGGAGACGGCCGGCCAGCTCGGGCTGACGAGCGACGCCCTCGATGGTCTTGCCGACGACGATGCCCACGCCGATGGCCGGGCCGATGGCTGCGAGGCCGTAGCCGACCGTCGCGATGTTGCCGTTGATCTCAGCGAGAACGGTGGTTGCGTCCACGTTGGGTTTCCTTTCCTAGGGATGTTTCTGGGCGGGTGCCCGGGCTCAGTGCTCTTCGGCGACCGCGAGCTGGATGTAGACCGCGGTGAGAAGGGTGAAGACGTATGCCTGCAGGAAGGCGACGAGGATCTCGAACAGCGTGAAGGCGAACCCGAAGGCCAGCGTTCCGGCACCGAGGAGAGTCCACCATCCGCCGAGGGTGAAGACGAAGAACTGCGTGGCTGCGAAGAAGAGCACGAGCAGGAGGTGACCGACGATCATGTTCATCATGAGTCGAAGGGTCAGCGTGATCGGCCGGATCACGAAGGTCGAGAGGAGCTCGATCGGCGTGACGATGATGTAGACCGGCCACGGAACACCCGAGGGGAAGAGCGAGTTCTTGAAGAAGTTCTTCGGGCTCTTCTTGACACCCGCGTAGATGAAGGTGATGTAGGAGACGATCGCGAGGACGAGCGGCACGCCGATGACGGAGGTGCCGGCGATGTTCAGGAACGGGATGATGCCCGTGATGTTCATGAACAGGATCATGAAGAACATCGTCGTGAGGATCGGCAGGAACCGCTTGGCGTCCTTCTTGCCCAGCAGGTCTTCGGCGACGTTGACGCGCACCAGGTCGAGACCCATCTCGAGCAGGCTCTGGAACCTGCCTGGCACGAGGCGCATGTGGCGCGTGCCGAGCCAGAAGACCAGGAGCAGTGCCACGACCGCGACGAAGCGGACGAGCATGATGCGGTTGATCTCGAAGGGGGTGTCTTCGAAGAGGAGTGCTCCCGGGAAGAATTCGTCGATCGACGGCCCGTGGAATTCACCATCGTTGGTTGACATCGGAACCAGAAGGTTCAGAGCGTTAGCTAGCAGCGCTATCTCCTGTTTCGGGGCGTGGAGCTCTGCTCTCGCGACGACGAACATCGGAACGGTTTCACGCACATGCCGAAGCAGGCGTTTACCGGGGGGATCTCCATTACTCTAGCAAGACTTCGGGCATCGGACGAATCGCCGACGAAGTCTCGTGCGACGAATTCGACAACTCGTCGAAATTCAGTCCTCGCGAGGCGCCGGAGGCAGCTCGACGTCGCTGACGTGCGGCATCCGGGACTTCGTGATCACGACCACGTCGACGACGAGCGAGGCGAGCACGCCGGCCACGAGGCTGAGGAACAGCACGGTCGTGTCGAGCCATGCGGCGTCACGCAGCAGCACGACGAGCACGATGAAGACGATGAACTTCAGGAGCCATCCGCCGAGCACGATGCCGAAGAAGGCACCCACGAAGAGGTCGCTCGAGGCGAAGCGGTTCGCGATGAGGATCGTGGCGGCCGTGATGCCCATGAAGACGACGGCCATGGCGGTGCCGATCAGCGCTCCGACGAGCCCCTCGCCACCCGCGAAGACGAAGCCGAGCACCGCGCTCACCACGAGCAGGGCCGCGGCGACGATGCCGCCCCACACGAGCGCCTGGCGCAGCACGGGGTTCGAGGTGGGGGTGTTGTCAGGTCGTGCGTCGTTCATCAGGCTCCAGTCGTGGGTCGCCCGATTGTACCGAGGCGGCCTGAGCCGAGCCTGCCGTGGCCGCCGGCGCCGGTGCCGCCGCGGCATCCGTCGTCATCGCGGCGTCGACCCTCCCGCCCTCGTCGATCACGGACTCCGAGGCGGTCGCGCCGCGCTCGAGCTCGTCGAGGTGCGGCGCCACCGGCACGGCGGACGTCGCCTCGGCCGCGACGGTCAGGCGCTTGCGGCGGCCGAGCGGCGCGAGCGTGACGATCGCGCAGGCCACGAAGCCGACGCCGAGCAGCAGGAACGCCCAGCGTGCGCTGATGCCGAGGTAGACGGGGAAGACATACGTGAGGAGGCATCCGATCGAGGCCACCGCGGTCCAGCTGTAGAAGATGAGCACGGCATTCAGGTGCGAGTGCCCCATGTCGAGCAGGCGGTGGTGCAGGTGCTTGCGGTCGGCCGCGAAGGGCGACTTGCCGGCGCGCAGGCGACGCACGACGGCGAGGCCGAAGTCGAGCAGCGGGATGAGCAGCACGATGACCGGCAGGATGATCGGGATGAACGCGGCGAAGAGCTGGTTGAAGCCGACGCCCGCGGGGTTCAGCTGGCCGGTGACGGCGATCGCCGAGGTCGCCATGAGCAGGCCGACGAGCAACGCACCGGCATCGCCCATGAACAGCTTCGCCGGGCGCCAGTTCAGCGGCAGGAAGCCGGCGCACGCCCCGACCAGGATGATCGCGATCATCGACGCGAGGTTGAAGTAGTTGGTCGGCGAGGTCTGCTGCACGAGCAGGTACGTGTAGACGAAGAACACGCCGTTCGAGATGAGCGAGACGCCGGCGACCAATCCGTCGAGGCCGTCGATGAAGTTCACGGCGTTCATCACGAGCACGATGACGAACACGGTGAGCGTCGCGAACATCCACGACGAGCCGACCAGGATGCCGCCGATGGGCAGCGACACGATGGACACGCCCTGCCAGGCGATGAGGCCGGCGGCGATGAACTGGCCCGCGAGCTTCGTGGTCCAGTCGAGGTCCCAGATGTCGTCGGCGACGCCGATGAGCACGATGAGCAGCGCCGCCCCGAGGATCGCGAGCACCTGCGTCGGGTCCTGGAAGATGATCGCGACGTTGGCGAACCGCGTCGGACCGAGGCTCGACACGAACCACGCCGCGCCGAACGCGACGAGGATGCCCACGAACATCGCGATGCCGCCGAGCCGCGGCGTCGGGCGCGTGTGCACGTCGCGCTCGCGGATCTTCGGGTAGAGCCGGTACTTCAGGCTCAGCTTCCAGACGACGTACGACCCGACGAGGGTCACGAGCGCGGCGATGATCGCGAGCGCGATGAACAGGGTCATGAGGCGGCGGTACCGCTTTCGTCGTCGGATGCCGCGGGCTGGGGGTCCGCGGCAGGCTCGCCGGCCGACGCCGCAGCCGCTTCGGCGGGCGCGAGTCGATCCTCGCCCACGACGGCGGCGATGCGCTCGCGCGAGATGACGCCGGCGCGGACGATGCGGATGGTGCCGCCCTCGGCCGTGAGTCCGGTCGCGTCGATGATGGTCGAGGACGTGTCGCCGGGGCGTTCGCCGATCGCGTCGTAGTCGGCGCCGGCCGAGCCGCCGTCGAGGTAGACGGCGACCGAGTCGCCCAGCATGTCGGACGCCTCGGCCGCGGTCGTGGCGGCCGGCAGGCCGCTGAGGTTCGCCGACGAGACCGCGAGCGGTCCGGTCTCGGAGAGCAGCTCGAGCGCGAAGCGGTTGTCGGGCATGCGCAGGGCGACCGTGCCGCGGGTCTCGCCGAGATCCCAGGTGAGCGACGGCTGCGCGTGCAGGATCACGGTCAGGCCGCCCGGCCAGAACTCCGCGACGAGCTCGCGCACGGGCTCGGGCACCTCGCTGGCGAGCGCGTCGAGCGTGGGGATGCCCGGGATCAGCACGGGCGGCGGCGAGGTGCGCTCGCGCCCCTTCGCCTCGAGCAGTCGCGTGACGGCTGCGGGGTCGAACGCGTCGGCGGCGAGGCCGTAGACGGTGTCGGTGGGGATCACGACGAGCTGGCCGCGGCCGATCGCTCCGCGTGCGAGGCGCATGCCCGTGAGCAGCTGGGATTCGACCGAACAGTCGTAGATGGCAGTCATGACCTGCCGATTCTAGACCAGCGGCGGCAGGGCATCCGGGGCACGGTGGGCACGGGAACGGCGGATGCCGCGTGCCCGGCCCGGCACGCGGCATCCGCCGCTCTCATCGTCGTTCGCGACGCCGTTCAGCGGCGCCCGGCCTTGCGCGAGAACAGCCACGCGCCCCAGACGGCCGCGACGGCGATGATCGCGACGCACCAGCCGAGCGCCCACCAGCCCTCGTCGCCGAGCGGCGCATCGGTGAGCAGCGCACGGATCGTCTCGATGACGGGCGTGATCGGCTGGTTCTCGGCGATCGGCTGCAGCCAGTCGGGCATCGTCGAGACGGGCACGAACGCACTGGAGATGTACGGCAGGAACAGCAGGATGAAGCCGTAGCCGCTCGCCGCCTCCGGCGTGCCGGCCGCGAGCCCGATCGCCGCGAACAGGTACGTGATCGCGAGGATGTAGAGCGCCACGAGGCCGAACACCCCGAGCCATTCGAGCGGGGTCGCCGACGGACGGAACCCGACGAGGAGGCCGACGCCGATCACCACGGCGGTCGCGACGAGGTTGCGCACGAGGCTCGCGACCACGTGGCCCGTGAGCACGGCCCCGCTCCGGATGGGCATCGTGCGGAAGCGGTCGATGACGCCGGTGGTCATGTCGCGCGAGACGGAGACGGCGGTCGAGGACGCGCCGAACCCCGCGCAGAGCAGGATGATGCCGGGCACGACGTAGTCGACGTAGCCGCCGGACGGGTCGATCGCGTTGCCGAAGATCCACGTGAACATCAGCATGAGCATGACCGGGAGCATCACGGCCATGAGCATGGACTCCACGTCGCGCACCGAGTGCCGGAAGCTGCGCCCGATGAACACGGACTCGGCCGTGAGGGCTCCGACGCGAGGTCGGGCGGCGACGGTGCCGTTGGTGCGCGCCCGGCCGGCGGCATCCGGGGCGACGGGGTCGGTGACGGTGAGGGTGCTCATGCTGCTCACTCCGCTTCCTGCAGTTCGGGTGCGGTCCGGGGCGATGCCCCCGGGGTGATGTCGGCGTCGGATGCCGCGTCGCGGCCGGTGATCGCGAGGAACACGTCGTCGAGGCTCGGCCGCCGGATCGCGATCGTCGCGCCGGGGGCCGTGGCGGCGGGCAGCCGGTCGATGCGCTCGACGGCGGCACGGAGTCCGTGCACGGTGCCGTCGGTGGGCAACTCGGCGAGCACGGCGCCGGTCTCGTCGCGGAGCTCGACGACCTCTCCCCCGATGCGCGCCTTGAGCTCGTCGGCCGTGCCCTCGGCGGCGATGCGCCCGTGGTCGAGCACGGCGATGCGGTCGGCCAGGCGGTCGGCCTCCTCGAGGTACTGGGTCGTCAGGAACACGGTCGCCCCGTCGTCGGCGAGCGAGCGGATGACCGCCCAGAGCTCCTGGCGGCTGCGGGTGTCCAGTCCGGTCGTCGGCTCGTCGAGGAAGATCACGGGAACTGCGACGACGAGGCTGAGCGCGAGGTCGAGTCGTCGCCGCATGCCGCCCGAGTAGGTGCCGACGCGGCGGCCCGCGGCATCCGTCAGGTCGAAGCGTTCGAGGAGCTCGGCGGCGCGTGCGCGTGCGTCGCGCGCCGACAGGCCGGAGAGCCGGCCCAGCATGACGAGGTTCTCGGTGCCCGTGAGCACCTCGTCGACCGCGGCGGACTGGCCCGTGAGGCTGATGCGGCGACGGACCTCGTCGGGGCGGGCGAGCACGTCGTGCCCGGCGACGGAGACCGTGCCCTCGTCGGGGCGCACGAGCGTCGTGAGGATGTTGATGGTCGTCGTCTTGCCCGCGCCGTTCGGCCCGAGCAGCGCGAAGATCGTGCCGGCCGGCACGGCGAGGTCCAGCCCCGCGAGCACGTCGGTGCGCCCGAAGCGCTTGCGGAGCCCGTGGGCTTCGATGGCGAGTGGCATGGCTTCTCCGATCCGTTCTGTCTGCGTATGGCGCAAACTGTTTATGTGATCCACAGTTGTTTAACCTATACACAGTTCTAGACTGTCGTCAACACCGATCGAACGGATGTCCATGACCGAGCCGAAACCCGACCCGGAACTCCCCCGCGGCGTCGCACTCGCCTGGGGCGTCGCCGCGCACCCGCAACGCGGGCCGAAGCGCGAGCTCTCGATCGAGCGCATCGTCGAGGTCGCCATCGAGATCGCGGATGCCGAGGGCCTCGGCGCCGTCTCGATGAGCCGCGTCGCCTCGACGCTGGGGTTCACGACGATGTCGCTCTACCGCTACGTCACGAGCAAGGACGACCTGATCCTGCTCATGCAGGAGGCCGCGAGCGAGCTGCCCGTGCCCGACGCGGCGATCGAGCATGGATGGCGCGAGGGCGTGACCTCATGGGTGCTCGGCATCCGCGCGGGGTACCAGGCGCACCCGTGGCTCGTCGACATCCCCATCTCGGGCGCCCCGCTCACGCCGAACTCGCTCATGATCGTCGACTGGTTCCTGCGCGAGGTGCGCACGCTCCCCCTCGACGACGGCGAGAAGATGGCGACCCTGCTGCTCTGCACGAGCTATGCGCGCGCCACCAGCGCCCAGGATCGCGACATCGCCCGCGCGGTCGAGGCCGGTGCGATCGCCGCGGCCACCGCCGAGCAGTCGCTCAGCGCGCTCATGGAGCTCGTGACGCCCGAGCGCTTCCCCGACCTCAGCCCGCTGTTCCGCGCGGGCTCGTACGCGGAGCCGAGCGGTGCCGACGCCGTCGCGCCCGACACCGCGACCGACTTCGTCTTCGGCCTCGAGCGGATCCTCGACGGCATCGAGACCTACGTGGCGCGGCACGCGACGGGTGCACCGGGCGCCGGCGGCTCGGCCGAGCGCGCGGCCGACCTCGCGGGCGACGACGTCGCGTCGATCCTCGCCCTCGAGCCCCCGCGCGACAAGGACGTGCGCGAGGCGGCCAAGGCCCGCCGCGAGGCCGAGAAGGCCGTGCGCGAAGCCGAGAAGGCGCTCCGCGAGGCGCAGAAGCGCGAACGCGACGCGGTCAAGCGCGCCCGCGAACGCAGCGAACGCGAGCAGGACCGCGAGTCGCGCGAGCGCGAACGCGAGCAGCGCGAGCAGGAGCGCCTGCAGCGGGGCTGAGCCGAGCGGATGCCGCGGGCCGGCGTCAGCGCGTCCGCGGGCCGGCCGGCTTGCGCGGCCGGCGTCAGCGCGTCGCGGTCGTCGCCCGATCGCGCCCGGTGAGATCGCGGTGGTGCGAGATCGCCCGCCAGCCGTCGGCCCGCAGCAGATCCGCGATCGCCGCCGACTGCGTCTCGAAGTGCTCGAACACGAGCGTGCCGCCGGGGTGCAGCAGCGCGAACGCGCGCACCGAGAGCGCCCGGATCACGTCGAGCCCGTCGACGCCGCCGTAGAGCGCGACATCCGGATCGTGCACGAGCACCTCGACGTCGCGCGGCAACTCGGCCGCGGGCACGTAGGGCGGATTCGACACGACGACCGAGACCCGGCCGTCGAGCTCGGGCAGCGCGTCGGCGAGGTCGCCGACGACGAGGTCGACCTCGGCCCCCACCTCGTCGATGTTGCGCCGGGCCCAGACGGCGGCCTCCGGCGAGAGCTCGACGGCGTGCACCTCGGCGTGCGGCACCTCTGTCGCGAGCGCCAATGCGAGCGCGCCGCTGCCCGTGCCGAGATCCACCGCGATCGGCGACGCGGCCGGCACCGCACGCAGGGCGTCGATCGCGAGCTGGGCGACCGTCTCGGTCTCGGGTCGCGGCACCAGCACGCCGGGGCCCACGAGCAGGTCGAGGCTGCGGAACGGCGCCCGGCCCGTGATGTGCTGCAACGGCTCGCGCGCGGCGCGGCGCGCGACGACGCCCTCGAGCGCCGCGGCATCCGCTTCGCCGAGTTCGCCGCCGAGGATGAGCCTCGCCTGCACGCCGCCGCGCGACAGCCCGAGCACGTGGCCCATCAGCAGCTCGGCGTCGACCTCGGCATCGGGCACGCCGGAGGCGGTCAACCGCGAGACGATCGCCTCGCGCACCGCCCTCACCGAACGATCGTCGGCGGGCCGCGGCATCCGTGCATCCATGAAATGGAATGTAATGCACGTGACCGTGAGACACCCCCGCCATAGGCTTGGCGACGGCGTTCGCTGCCGCACCCACACCCGAGAGGAAGCCCCATGGCCCAGATCTTCGACAACATCACCGAGGCCTTCGGTCGCACGCCGCTCGTGCGCCTGAACCGCGTCACCGAGGGTGCGGGCGCCACCGTGCTCGGCAAGCTCGAGTTCTACAACCCGTCCGCGAGCGTCAAGGACCGCCTCGGCATCGCCATCGTCGACGCCGCAGAGGCCTCCGGCGAGCTCGCCCCCGGCGGCACCATCGTCGAGGGCACCAGCGGCAACACCGGCATCGCCCTCGCCATGGTCGGCGCGGCACGCGGTTACAAGGTCATCCTCGCGATGCCCGAGACCATGTCGAAGGAGCGCAAGTCGCTGCTCAAGGCCTACGGCGCCGAGCTCGTGCTCACGCCCGGCTCCGAGGGAATGAAGGGCGCCGTCGCACGCGCCGAGCAGATCGTCGCCGAGACCCCCGGCGCCGTGCTCGCCAAGCAGTTCGCCAACCAGGCCAACGTCGAGGTCCACCGCCGCACCACGGCCGAGGAGATCTGGGCCGACACCGACGGCGGCGTCGACATCTTCATCTCCGGCATCGGCACGGGCGGCACCATCTCGGGCGTCGGCCAGGTCCTCAAGGAGCGCAAGCCCGAGGTGCAGATCATCGGCGTCGAGCCCGCGGAATCCCCCATCCTCAACGGCGGCGCACCCGGCCCCCACAAGATCCAGGGCATCGGCGCGAACTTCGTGCCCGACATCCTCGACCGCGAGGTCTACGACGAGATCTTCGACGTCAACATCGACCAGGCCGTCGCCACCGCCCGCCGCCTCGGCACCGAAGAGGGCGTCCTCGGCGGCATCTCGTCGGGTGCAACGGTCTACGCCGCGATCGAGGTCGCCAAGCGCCCCGAGAACGCCGGCAAGACCATCGTCGTGATCCTCGCGAGCTACGGTGAGCGCTACCTGTCCACGGTGCTGTACGAAGGTCTGCTTGACTGACCGGGTGAGCTTCTTCTCCCGACTGAAGGAAGACCTCGCGACCGCTCGTGCGCACGACCCAGCCGCACGCAGCGATCTCGAGGTCTTCTTCGTGTACTCGGGCCTGCACGCGGTGTGGGCCTCCCGTCTGACCCACCGGCTGTGGGTCTCCGGCCTCCGCTTCCCGGCGCGGGTGATCTCGCAGCTCGCCCGGTTCCTGACCGGCATCGAGATCCACCCCGGCGCGACCATCGGCCGCCGGTTCTTCATCGACCACGGAATGGGCGTCGTCATCGGCGAGACCGCGATCATCGGCGACGACTGCATGCTCTACCACGGGGTCACGCTCGGCGGGAAGGCGCCGCGGCACACGCCGCCCGGCACGAAGCGGCATCCGACCCTCGGCGACGGCGTCACCATCGGCGCGGGCGCGAAGGTGCTCGGCGACATCACCATCGGCGAGTGGAGCGCCGTCGGCGCCAACGCCGTCGTCACGCGCAGTGCTCCCCCGCACTCGCTGCTCGTCGGCGTGCCGGCGACCCCCCGCCCGCTGACCGCCGCCGCGGCCGACTCGTCGCGCGGCGTGCACGACTGGCACATCTAGGCCGACCAGACGCGACGAAGGGGCGGATGCCGCGGCATCCGCCCCTTCGTGCGTTCACCGCTGCTGCGGCGAGACTAGTCTGCTTCGCTCGGGTCAGACCTCGGCGAGGCCGGAGAGCTGCGCCTCCTCGTCGGCCTGGATGGCCGACTCGATGATCGGCTCGAGCGCCCCGTTCATGACCTGGTCGAGGTTGTAGGCCTTGTACCCGGTGCGATGGTCGGCGATGCGATTCTCGGGGAAGTTGTACGTGCGGATGCGCTCCGAACGGTCCATCGAGCGGATCTGCGACTTGCGGGCATCGGATGCCGCGGCGTCGAGCTCCTCCTGCTGGCGCGCGAGGATGCGGGCGCGGAGCACGCGCATCGCGGCCTCGCGGTTCTGCAGTTGCGACTTCTCGTTCTGCATCGACACCACGATGCCGGTCGGCAGGTGCGTGATGCGCACGGCCGAGTCGGTCGTGTTCACCGACTGCCCGCCGGGGCCCGACGACCGGTAGACGTCGATCTTGAGGTCGTTCTGGTTGATCTCGACCTCTTCGGGCTCGTCGACCTCGGGGAAGACGAGCACGCCCGTGGTCGACGTGTGGATGCGGCCCTGCGTCTCGGTGACGGGCACGCGCTGCACGCGGTGCACGCCGCCCTCGTACTTCAGGTGCGCCCACACGCCCTGCGACGGGTCGGTCGCGTTCGACTTGATCGCGACCTGCACGTCTTTGTAGCCGCCGAGGTCGGACTCGTTCTGGTCGAGCAGCTCGACCTTCCACCCCTTCGACTGCGCGTACTGCATGTACATGCGGAGCAGGTCGCCGGCGAAGAGGGCGCTCTCGGCGCCACCCTCACCGCCCTTGATCTCCATGATGACGTCACGGCCGTCGTCGGGGTCGCGCGGGATCAGGAGCCGCCGAAGCCGCTCCTGAGCCTGCGCGAGACCCTCCTCGAGGGAGGGCACCTCCTCGGCGAACGCGTCGTCCTCCTTGGCCAGCTCACGAGCGGCCGCGAGATCCTCCTGCGCCTGATGCCATGCCGTGTTCGCGGCGACGATGCGGCTGAGCTCGGCGTAGCGCCGGTTCACCTTCTTCGCGCGCGCGGCGTCGGCATGCAGCGCCGGGTCGGCGAGCGCCTCCTGGAGCTCGCCGTGCTCGACGAGCAGGCTCTTGACGGATTCGAACACGGATGCCTCAGCGGTGGTCGTGCTCGCTCGCGTGCGATGCGCCGTGGCCGTTCGCACCGACCGGCATCGACTTCTGCATGAGCATGAGGAACTCGACGTTGGACTGGGTCTCCTTCAGGCGACCGAGCACCGCCTCGAGGGCCGGCTGCTGGTCGAGGCCCGCCAGGGCGCGACGCAGCTTCCAGGTGATCTTGACCTCGTCGGGCGAGAGCAGCATCTCTTCACGACGCGTCGACGACGCGTTGACGTCGACCGCCGGGAAGATGCGCTTGTCGGCGAGCTGGCGGCTCAGGCGCAGTTCGCTGTTGCCGGTGCCCTTGAACTCCTCGAAGATCACCTCGTCCATCTTGGAGCCGGTCTCGACGAGCGCGGTCGCGAGGATCGTGAGGGATCCGCCGTTCTCGATGTTGCGCGCGGCGCCGAAGAAGCGCTTCGGGGGGTAGAGCGCCGAGGCGTCGACACCACCGGAGAGGATGCGGCCCGAGGTGGGTGCGGCCAGGTTGTAGGCGCGGCCCAGGCGGGTGATCGAGTCGAGCAGCACGACGACGTCGTGACCGAGCTCGACGAGGCGCTTGGCGCGCTCGATGGCGAGCTCGGCGACCGTCGTGTGGTCTTCGGCCGGACGGTCGAAGGTCGAGGCGATGACCTCGCCCTTGACGGTGCGCTGCATGTCGGTGACCTCTTCGGGGCGCTCGTCGACGAGCACGACCATGAGGTGGACCTCGGGGTTGTTGATCGAGATCGCGTTCGCGATCTGCTGCAGCACGATCGTCTTGCCCGCCTTCGGGGGCGCGACGATGAGGCCGCGCTGACCCTTGCCGATGGGGGCGACGAGGTCGATGATGCGCTGGGTGAGCTTGGTGGGCTCGGTCTCGAGGCGCAGGCGCTCCTGCGGGTAGAGCGGCGTCAGCTTCTGGAACTCGACGCGTGCGCCCGACTCCTCGATGGTCTGGCCGTTGACCGAGTCGGCCTTGACCAGCGCGTTGTACTTCTGGCGGCTGTTCGACTCGCCGTCGCGCGGCTGCTTGATCGAGCCGACGACCGCGTCGCCCTTGCGCAGGTTGTACTTCTTCACCTGGCCGAGCGAGACGTAGACGTCGCTCGGGCCGGGCAGGTAGCCGGTGGTGCGGACGAACGCGTAGTTGTCGAGCACGTCGAGAATGCCCGCGATCGGCACGAGCACGTCGTCGTCGAGGATCTCGGGCTCGAGCTCGTCGCCGCCGGTCTGGCCGCGACGCTTGCGGTCGCGGTAACGGTTGCGACGGCCCCCGTCGGCGTCGAGCGGAAGCTGCGGGTCGCCGCCGCCGCGGTTCTGCTGGCCCTGCTGGCGGTTCTCGCCCTGCTTGGGCTCGGCGTCGCCACCCTGGCGCTCCTGACGCTCGCGCGGCTGACGGCCGCCCTGCTCGTCGCCCTTGCGTGCATCGGCGTTGCCGCCGTTGCCGCCCTGCGCGTTGCCGTTCTGGGCGTCCTGGGCGTTCTTCGCGCTCTGACGGCCCTGGGTCTCTGCGCCCTTCTGGCCGTCGTCGGTCGTGCGCTCTGCGCGCTCGCGCTCTCCGCCACGGCGGCCGCGGTTGCGGCTGCGGCCCTGGCGGGGCTGCTCGGCGGGCTGCTCGCCCTCGGTCTCGGCCTGGGGCGCACGGCCGGCTTCGCCGGTCGCCGCGGCGAGCTCCTCGCGCACGGCGGCGCGAGCGGCCTCACGGGCCTCGTCGGTGTCGGTGCCGGATGCCGCGGGCACGAGGTCGACGCCCGAGGCGCCGGCGTTCGCGTGCTGGGCAGCCGCGGTCGTCGCGCTGGTCGCGCGGCGGGGCTGACGTGCCTGACGGGTGCGCGCCGGTGCGGCGGGGGCCTCGGCCTCGGCCTCGGCGGCAGGCGCTTCGGCGGGGGCGTCGAAGACGGCCGGCGCTTCGGGCGCTTCGGTCGAGACGACGGGCTCGGATGCGGCGGGAGCCTCGGCGACGGTGGGCGCCGCGTCGACGGCCGGTGCCTGCTCGGCCGCGGGAGCCTCGACCGGAGCGTCGACGGCCTCGGCCGCGTCGGCCTCGGGGGCCTCGCCCACCTGGTGGGCGGAGATCAGGTCCACGAGGTCGCCCTTGCGCCGCTTGGAGGCGCCGGCGATGCCGAGCGAGGACGCGAGCTCCTGGAGCTCTGCGACCTTCAGCGTGGAGAGTCGGGTGCGGTTCGCCGCGCTCAGTTCAGCGTGGTCGGTTGCGTTGGTCACTGGGTATGTTCCTTTCCCCTGGCCGCAAGAGCTGCAGGCCCAGAAGAGCTGGTCGCTGACACGTCAGAGGTCATGCGCGGAGGCGCAGACGTGCGCGAGCGAGAAAAGCAATGATTGCCGGGAATTGCACGATGCGACGTTGAACGCGAACAGTGCGTCGCTCGTCGGGTGCGCTCTCATGATATCACCAGACGAGCGATGCACCGATTCGTGACGCGCCCTGTGCAGAACGAAACGGAGAACGGGCTCCCGCTCGCGTCAGTCGGCGACTGGCGTGACGGTCGCCCCGAGGAAGTCGACGGCGAGCGGCAGCGGCTGCCACGCGGTCTCGGCGGATTCCTCGACGAGGCGCACGGCCTCTGCGCGCGCACTCGGGTCGCTCGCGAGCACCAGGATCGACGGCCCGGCGCCCGAGACGACGGCCGGGTGGCCGGCGGCGCGGAGCACGCGGATGAGTCGATCGGTCTCGGGCATCGCCTGCGCCCGGTAGTTCTGGTGCAGCTTGTCTTCGGTGGCCTGCAGCAGCAGTTCGGGGCTCTGGATCAGCGCCGCGATGAGCAGGGCCGAACGCGACACGTTGAACACGGCGTCCTCGTGCGGCACCGACTCGGGCTGCAGCGAACGCGCGAGGGCGGTCGACATCTCGTGCTCGGGCACGAGCACGAGCGGCGAGACGCCGCGGTGCACGATGAGCTTCTTGTGACGGGGACCCTCGGGCGTGACCCAGGCGATCGTGAGCCCGCCGAAGAGCGCGGGCGCCACGTTGTCGGGGTGGCCCTCGAGCTCGGTCGCGATCTCGAGCAGGTCGTCGGCGCCGAGGTCGACGACGCCGGCGAGGAGCCCGGATGCCGCGACGACACCGGCGACGATCGCCGCACCCGAGGAGCCGAGGCCCCGGCCGTGCGGGATGCTGTTGTGCGCGACGAGGCGGATCGACGGCATGTCGACGCCCGCGTGCGCGAAGGTGTGCGCAATGGCCCGCACGACGAGGTGCGTCTCGTCGAGCGGCACCTCGCCCTCGCCGACGCCGTGCACCTCGATCTCGTGGGTCGGGCCGTTCGTGACCCCGACCTCGAGCTCGTCGTAGCGCGCGAGCGCGAGTCCGAGCGTGTCGAAGCCCGGCCCGAGGTTCGCGCTCGTCGCGGGAACCTTGACGTGCACGCGACGACCGACGAGGTCGACCGGGCCTGCGCTCGTCGCGGGCGCGGACGTGCTCATGAGGTGAGTCCGAGCACCGCGGCGATCTGGGCGGTGTCGACCGGGACGATCGTGGGCTGCACGTCGGAGCCGTCGGCCGTGCGGAGGGCCCACTGGGGGTCCTTCAGCCCGTGGCCGGTCACCGTGAGCACGACGCGGGCTCCGGCGGGGATGACGCCGGCCTCCGAGCGCTCGAGCAGGCCGGCGACCGAGATCGCCGACGCGGGCTCGACGAAGATGCCGACCTCCGCCGAGAGGATGCGCTGCGCCTCGAGGATCTTGTCGTCGTCGATGGCGCCGAAGTAGCCGTCGGTCTCGTCGCGCGCCGCGAGGGCGAGCTCCCACGAGGCCGGGTTGCCGATGCGGATCGCGCTCGCGATGGTCTCGGGGTTCTTCACCGGCTCGCCGCGGACGATCGGGGCGGAGCCCGAGGCCTGGAAGCCGAACATGCGCGGCATGCGCGTGGAGTTGCCCGCGGCGAGGTCCTCGCGGTAGCCGCGCGTGTACGCGGTGTAGTTGCCCGCGTTGCCGACCGGGATGAAGTGGAAGTCGGGGGCGTCGCCATGCGCCTCGACGATCTCGAACGCGGCGGTCTTCTGGCCCTCGATGCGGTCGTTGTTGACCGAGTTCACGAGGTGCACCGCATAGTTCTCGGCGAGGTCGCGGGCGATGTCGAGGCAGTCGTCGAAGTTGCCCTGCACCTGCAGGAGCTCTCCGTTGTGCGCGATGGCCTGGCTGAGCTTGCCCATCGCGATCTTGCCCTCTGGCACGAGCACGGCGGCCTTGATGCCGGCGTGCGTCGCGTAGGCGGCCGCCGAGGCCGACGTGTTGCCCGTCGAGGCGCAGATGACGACCTTCGCGCCGTGCTCGACGGCCTTCGTGACGGCCATGGTCATGCCGCGGTCCTTGAAGGAGCCGGTCGGGTTCATGCCCTCGTACTTGACCCACACGTCGGCGCCAGTGCGGCGCGACAGCGCCGGTGCGGGCAGGAGCGGCGTGCCGCCCTCGCCGAGGGTGACGACCGGCGTGGCATCCGTGACGTCGAGACGATCGGCGTACTCGCGGATGACGCCTCGCCACTGGCGGGACGTGGCCTTGGGGCTGGGCTGGTTCACAGTGTTCCTTCGACTCGGAGGACGGACGCGACGGATGCGACGACGGGATTCTCGGCGAGGGAGGTGACGGTCTCGGCGAGCGCGGACTCCGTCGCCTCGTGCGTCCCGATCACCAGCGTAGCCCGCTCGGAGCCACTGCTCACCGTCTGCTGGAGCTGCTCGACGGAGACGCCGTGCTCGCTGAAGACGTGCGCGATGCGCTCGAGCACGCCGGGCTCGTCGACGACCTCGAGCGTGATCGCGTAGCGCGTGGTGATGCGGCCGATGTCGAACATCGGCAGCGCGGCGTGGGTGGACTCGGCCATGCCGGGGCCGCCGATGACGTGGCGTCGGGCGATGGCCACGAGGTCGCCGAGCACGGCCGAGGCGGTCTGCACTCCCCCGGCGCCGGCGCCGTAGAACATCAGCGGGCCGGCGGCGGATGCCTCGACGAAGACGGCGTTGTTCGCCCCGCGCACCGAGGCGAGCGGGTGCTCGCGCGGCACGAGGGCCGGGTACACGCGGGCGGAGACGCCCTCTTCGCCGGTCTCGGCGTCGACGAGGCGCTCGCAGATCGCGAGGAGCTTCACGACGAAGCCGGCGCGGCGGGCCGAGTCGACCTGCGCGGCGCTCACCTCGGTGATGCCCTCGCGGTGCACGGCCTCGACGGGCACGTTGGTGTGGAACGCGATGCTCGCGAGGATCGCGGCCTTCTGCGCGGCGTCGTAGCCGCCGATGTCGGCCGTCGGGTCGGCTTCGGCGTACCCGAGCTCGGTCGCGGTGGCCAGGGCGTCCTCGAGGGAGGCGCCCGTGGTGTCCATGCGGTCGAGGATGAAGTTCGTGGTGCCGTTCACGATGCCGAGGATGCGCTCGACCCGGTCGCCGGCGAGGCTCTCGCGGAGCGGACGCAGGATCGGGATGGCTCCGCCGACCGCGGCCTCGTAGGAGAGCTGGGCGCCGACCTGCTCGGCTGCGGCGTAGAGCTCGGGGCCGTGCGTCGCGAGCAGGGCCTTGTTGCCGGTGACGACGTCGGCACCGGAGGCGATGGCCTTCAGCACGAGCGTGCGAGCGGGCTCGAGGCCGCCCATGAGCTCGATGACGATGTCGGAGCCGAGGATCAGGGCGTCGGCGTCGGTCGTGAGCAGCTCGCGCGGCAGGTCGACGTCGCGCTTGGCCTCGAGGTCGCGCACCGCGACGCCGACGAGCTCGATGCGCGCGCCGATGCGCTGGGCGAGCTCGTCGCCGTGCTCGAGCAGGAGCCGGGCGACCTGGGAGCCGACGGAGCCGGCTCCGAGCAGGCCGACCCGGATGGAGCGGTACTCGATCATGCGGTGGTTCCTCCGGTGGAGTTCGGTGCGGGATGCGGCGTTGCGAGCCCCGCGTCACGTGCGAGCAGGTCGTCGACCGTCTCGCCGCGCACGATCACGCGAGCCGCGCCGTCGCGCACGGCGACGACCGGCGGACGCGGCACGTGGTTGTAGTTGTTCGAGAGCGACCAGCAGTATGCGCCGGTGGCCGCGACGGCGACGAGGTCGCCGGGTGCGACGTCGTGCGGCAGGTAGTCGGCGTCGACGACGATGTCGCCGGATTCGCAGTGCTTGCCGGCGACGCGCACGAGGGCGGGCGGCTCGTCGGACACGCGGCCCGCGAGCCGCACGGTGTAGTCGGCGCCGTAGAGGGCGGTGCGGGCGTTGTCGCTCATGCCGCCGTCGACCGACACGTAGTGGCGCCATCCGCCCTCGATGGGCACGGGCTTGACGGTGCCGACGGTGTAGAGCGTGATGCCGGCGGGGCCGATGATCGACCGGCCGGGCTCGAAGGCGAGCTTCGGCACCGGCACCCCGTGGTCGCGGCAGGCGCGTGCCACGGCATCGGCGATGCCCTGGGCGATCTGCTCGATCGGCGTCGGGTCGTCGGCCGACGTGTAGGCGATGCCGAACCCGCCGCCGAGGTTGAGCTCTGGCAGCGGCGAGATGCGGGCGAGCTCGGCGTGTGCAGCGAGGAGGCGTTCGGCCGACTCGGCGAAGCCCGCCGAGTCGAAGATCTGCGACCCGATGTGGCAGTGCAGGCCGAGGAAGTCGAGGGAGGCAGAGGAGCGGATACGGGTGCCGAGTTCGACCGCCCGGTCGAGCGAGACGCCGAACTTCTGGTCTTCGTGGGCCGTGGCCAGGAACTCGTGGGTCGAGGCGTGCACGCCGCTGTTGACGCGCAGGCGCACGCGCTGCACGCGACCGGCACGCGCCGCGGCATCGGCCACGCGCTCGATCTCGATCTCGGAGTCGAGGATGATCGCGCCGACGCCGACGCCGACCGCCCGCTCGATCTCGGCGGCCGACTTGTTGTTGCCGTGGAACCCGATGCGCGCGGGGTCGGCGCCCGCGGCGAGCGCGACCGCGAGCTCGCCGCCGCTGCACACGTCGACCGACAGGCCCTCGCCGGTGACCCAGCGCACGATCTCGCTCGAGAGGAACGCCTTGCCCGCGTAGTAGACGGAGACGTTCGTGCCGACGGATGCCGCGGCGGACTCGAATGCGGCGCGCAGGCGCCTGGCACGGGACCTGGCGTCGCCCTCGTCGACGACGTAGAGCGGCGTGCCGTAGGTCGCGACGAGCGTCTCGGCGTCGACGCCGCCGATGACGAGGCGGCCGGCGTCGTCGCGATGCGCACCGATCGGCCAGACCTGCTCGGCGAGCGCGTTCGCATCGGCGGGCGCATGCAGCCATCCGGGAGCTGCGGTGGTCGTTGCCACGGGGAAACCTTCGGGGACGTGATGGATCGTGAACCTCGCTCGAGGCGAGCGAACCCGGATCGATTCGGCGAAGCCTGCTGCGAACCGCCCTTGTGGGGTGGCCTCCCGGGAGTCTACCGAGTGCTCAGGCAGCGGCCGAATCCGTGACGCCGCGTGCACGCCCGGCGTGCGCCGGCCGTGCGGGGGCGGTGCGCGGCCGCCTCGCGGGCGGCCCCGCCGGGCGCGCGGCCGGTCAGTCGCAGGTGCCGAGCACCTGCAGGGCATCCTCGCTGAACGCGAGATCGCTCGCCTGGAACGTGACCGTGGCGACGCCGGGCTCGAGCTGGATGCCGTCGACCTCCGCACCCTCGGGGAGGTACTTCGCGACGCACACGTCGAGCGGCGAGCGGAGCAGGTTCGGCATGTTGTCGAGCGCGAGCTTGCGGTCGCCGGTGCCGAGCTCGACGCCGACCGGCGTGAGCACGACGGAGGTGCCGGCGGCCTCGACCTCGGCCGTGACCGAGTAGGCGATCGAGAGGCCGAGCACGTCGAACTGGCCCTTGTAGCCGACGGTGCCGTCGCCGATCACGATCTCGCCGTCGACGCCCGGCACGTCGACGAGCGCGTTGAGGGATGCCTGGTCGGCGGTCACCTCGCCCTCGACGAAGTCGATCGTGCCGCCCTCGCGCACCGGCACGCCGTGCGCGATGACGTGCACGTCGACCGGGTTGCCGTCGATCGTCAGCTCGGGTGCGTCGGCCGTGATCTGGGCGAGGGAGCCCGTGAGCAACTGGGCGAGCACCGAGAATCCGCCGATCTGCACGTCGACGTCACCCTCGACCCCCTCTGGCAGGGAGGACTGCGCCTCGTCGGCGATGCCCTGCTCGATCGCCGAGCGCGTCAGCAGGTCGGCGACCACGAGCACCGCGGCGACCACGAGCACGATCACGCCGGCGATGATCCAGCGGCGACCGGTGCGGCGGCGGGCCGGGTCGACCGGCTTCGTCCCGGCCGGCGCGGTTCCGACCGGCGCGGTTCCTGCGACGGACGCGGCGCCTGTAGCGGGCGCGGCTCCTGCGGCAGTGGCGCCGGCGACGGTCGCGCTCGCAGGGGCGACGCCGTCGGGGATCACCTCGGTCGGCTGGTGGTCGGCCGACAGCGGCTCGAGCACGGCGGTGGGCGCCAGTTCGTCGTCGGGCGTCACAGCCTCATCGGGCGTCACGGCCTCGTCGGGCGTCACGGCCTCATCGGGCGTCACGGCATCGTCGCGCACAGCGCTCTCGGACGCCGCGCCCGGCGGAACCGCCTCGTCTGGCTCACGGCCGCCAGCGGCATCCGTCTCGTCCGAACCGTCGCGGGGTGTGCTCATCGGGGCCTCCGTGCTCGTCGTGCCGTGCGGTGCAGCGTATCGAAGTCACATGCGCTCGGGCGCGGAGACTCCCAGCAGGTCGAGGCCGTTGCGGATGACCTGGCCCGTCGCGTCGTTCAGCCACAGGCGCGTGCGGTGCAGGTCGCCGACGGGCTCCTCGCCGAGCGGCAGCACACGGCAGTTGTCGTACCAGCGGTGGTAGAGGCCGGCGAGCTCTTCGATGTAGCGGGCCACGCGGTGCGGCTCGCGGAGCTCGGCGGACTGCGCGACGATGCGCGGGAACTCCTGCAGCGCGCCGAGCAGCGCGGACTCCGCCTCGTGCTCGAGCAGCTCGGGCGCGAAGGTCGAACGGTCGACGCCGACGGATGCCGCGTTGCGGTCGACCGCGCACGTGCGCGCATGGGCGTACTGCACGTAGAAGACGGGGTTGTCGTTCGTGCGACGGGTGAGGATCTCGGGGTCGATCGTGAGCGGCGAGTCGGCGGGATAGCGCGCGAGGGTGTACCGCAGCGCGTCGGTGCCGAGCCAGGCCTGCAGGTCGTCGAGCTCGATGATGTTGCCGGCGCGCTTGGAGAGCTTCGCGCCGTTGATCGACACGAGCTGGCCGATGAGCACCTCGATGTCGCGCTCGGGGTCGTCGCCCGCTGCGCCGGCGAGCGCCTTGAGCCGATGCACGTAGCCGTGGTGGTCGGCGCCGAGCAGGTAGATCTTGTGGCCGAACCCGCGGTCGCCCTTGTCGAGGTAGTAGGCCGCGTCGGCCGCGAAGTAGGTGTAGACGCCGTTGCCGCGGCGGATCACGCGGTCTTTGTCGTCGCCGAAGTCGGTCGTGCGCACCCACACCGCGTCGTCCTCGTCGTAGACGTGGCCCTGGGCGCGGAGGCGCTCGACGGCGGTGTCGACGTCGGAGAGCCCGTCGTCGTTCTTCGCGTGCAGCCGGCGCTCGCTGGTCCAGACGTCGAAGTGCACGTTGAAGCGCTCGAGCGAGGCGCGGATCTCGCCGAGCTGCAGCTCGTAGGCGATCTCCTTCGCCGTGTGCAGCGCGACGTCGTCGGCGAGCGCGAGGAGGTTCGGCTCGCGCTCGAGCACGCGCGTCGCGAGGTCGGCGATGTAGCTGCCGGGGTACCCGCCCTCTGGCGTGGGCTCGCCCTTGGCGGCCGCGATGACGGAGAGGCCGAAGTTGTCCATCTGGTTGCCGGCGTCGTTGATGTAGTACTCGTTCGCGACGTCGGCGCCCGCGGCGCGGAGCACGCGGGAGATCGCGTCGCCGAGCGCGGCCCACCTGGTGTGGCCGATGTGCAACGGGCCCGTGGGGTTCGCCGAGACGAACTCGAGGTTGATGCGCTCGCCGGCGAGCTTCTCGCTGCGCCCGTAGGCCGCACCGGCGTCGACGATCGCCTTCGCGAGCGCGCCGGCGGCCGCCGCGTCGAGTCGGACGTTGATGAAGCCGGGGCCGGCGACCTCGGCGCTCGTCACGCCGTCGACCCCTGCGAGCCCGGCGGCCAGCTCGGTCGCGATCTCGCGCGGGTTCGAGCCCAGCGGCTTCGCCAGGCGCATGGCGATGTTCGAGGCCCAGTCGCCGTGATCGCGGTTCTTGGGGCGCTCGAGCACGATCTGCTCGGCCGAGAGGGCGAGCTCGACCTCGGTGCCGGCTTGCCGACGTCGTTCGACCATGGCGGTCACGAGGTCGAACAGGGCACGCGAGAGGTCGTCGGGAGTCACCCGCAAATCCTACCGTTCGACGTTGTACAGTCTGTCCATGCCCCGCCCCGCCCTGCGCCGCCCTGCCCGAAGCCTCCGCTCCGCCGTGGGCTCGACGCTGCTCGTCGCGGCATCCGTACTGCTGCTGACCGGGTGCGGACCGACGGGCGCAGACCCCGCGCCGTCGGCCTCCGACCCGGCCCAGTCCGGCTCCCCCGCGGCATCCGACCCCGCGGCCTCGCCCGAGCCCACCGAGACCGTCGAGCCGCCCACGCCGTTCGAGATCGCCTGCGACGCGCTCGTCACGCCCGACCAGCTCTACGCGTTCAACCCCAACGTCGGTGCCGCGCCCGACTACACGCCGCAGGCGAGCACCGTCGTCACGCTCACGACGGATGCCGCGGGCACCGCATGCGGCTACCTCAACCAGACGAGTGGCGACCTCATCGAGGTCGCGGTGGCCACCCCGTCCGAGACGGCGCTCGAGACGTACATGAACGACGCCGCCGCCTCGAGTACCGCGGTGCCCACGTACGGCACGCCGCCGGAGGTGACCGGCTTCTTCAAGCACAGCGGCTCGCACGGGCAGGTGCAGGTCTTCACCGGCGGCTACTGGGTGGTGGTCGACTCGACCGAGTTCTTCGAGCCCGGCGACGCGCAGCGACTCGTCGACGACGTGCTCGCCAACCTGCCGGCGAGCTGACCCAGACCGAACCCGACCGACCGACCCGAGGAGCGACGCGGTGGCGCCGAACACACCTGGAACCCCGTCCTGGCTCGGTGCCGTCAACGACCGGGCCGGCCTCGCGGTGCTGCTCGACCACGGACCGCTCACGCGCAACCGCATCTGCGAACTCGTCGGCGTCTCGAAGCCGACCGCCTCGCAGATGATGAGCCGCCTGCTGCAGGTGGGCGCCATCGAGGAGCAGGGCCTGCTCGCGGGCACCGCCGGCCGCGCGGCCGTCGTGTACGCGGCGCGCACCGACCGGCGCGTCGGCGTCGCGCTCGACCTCGACGCGTTCGAGCTTCGCGCGACCGTCGTCGACGCGGCGGGCACCGATCGCCCGATGGTGCGGATGCCGCTGCCGCGCGACCCGACCGCCCGATCCGCCGTCGAGGAGGTGCGCCGCGCCATCGCCGCGGCGAGCGAGGCGGCCGGCACCTCACCCGATGCCGTGCGCACGGTGTGCCTCGGCATCCCCGGCTACGTCGACCCCGGCGCCGGCGGCGAGCTCTTCAGCGAGACCCTGCCCGGCTGGCCCGTGCGCGCCCTGCGCCAGATCCTCGAGGACGACCTCGGCCGCACCGTGCTCATCGAGAACGACGTGAACCTCGCAGCGCTCGCCGAGCGCGAGGTCGGCGCCGCCGCCGGCCGCGACGTGTTCGCGCTGCTCTGGCTCGGCAACGGCGTCGGCGCCTCGTTCGACGTCGCCGGCGACCTGCACCGCGGATCGTTCGGCGGAGCCGGCGAGATCGGCTTCCTCCCGGTCTCGGCCGAGGCCGCAGCGATCGACCCGGCCGCACGCACCGTGCAGGACCTCGTCGGCGGACGCGCCGTCGCGCTGCTCGCACAGCGGCACGGCATCGACGCCGACGGCTTCCACGCCGCACGAGAGGCCCTCGCCGAGCCCGGCGCCGACGAGGCGAGGCGCGCCGTCTTCGACGACCTCGCCGTGCGCGTGGCGCACGTCGCGCTGCCCGTCATCGCGACCCTCGACCCCGGCCTGATCGTGCTCGCCGGCCCGACCGCCAACCTCGGCGGCGAGGCGTTCGCCGATGCGGTGGCCGGCGGCATCCGTCGCATCAGCCGGTGGTACCCCGAGGTGCGCGCGACGACCGTCGAGGGCGACGCGGTGCTGCGCGGGGCGAGGAGCCTGCTCGGCAGTCGCGTGCGCGAGGAGCTGCTCGACTCGGTCGCCGCGCTCGGTCGCGCCTGAGCGGTCGGGACGCTCGCCGCGCGGCGTTCGCGACCCCGCACCCGCGGCGGAACGGGGCCGCAAACGGTGCTAGTGTTGACGGCTGTGCGCCTCCGTAGCTCAGGGGATAGAGCGCCGGTTTCCGGTACCGTAGGTCGGGGGTTCGAATCCCTCCGGGGGCACAGAATCCCGTCGATTTCGACGGTCACCCAACGAAACGCGTCATCCGTTCGTCTCTTCAAGTGACGGCGGAACCTCCGCCGTCGGGAGGAGCCGGGCTTGGCCAGCACCTGGGACGACGTCGCGACTCGGCTGGTCGCCGAACGCGGTGACGCCCTCACGCGCTACGCGTACCTGCTGACCGGCAGCATCGACGACGCCGCCGACCTCGTGCAGGACGCCCTCGTGCGCACCTTCGGCACACCGAGGTTCCACCTCGATCTGCCGCGCGCAGAGGCCTACGTGCGGCGCGCGGTCCTGAACGCCGTGATCGACCGCTCGCGACGCGACGGCACCTGGCGTCGCGTGCGGCACCTGGCCGTCGCACCCGTGAGCACCGAGTCCGAGTCGGCCGGCACCGACGAGCGCCTCGACCTCATGCGCCGCATCCGCGCGCTCGCGCCCCGCCAGGCCGCGTGCATCGTGCTGCGCTACTACGAGGACCTCACGGTCGACCAGGTCGCGGCGACCCTCGGACTCAGCTCCGGCGCCGTGAAGCGGTACCTGAGCGACGCGCTGCGAGCCCTCTCCTCCTCGATCCGAGCCTCCGACGCGGCGATGCTGCGCCAGGCCCCCACCCGGACGGAGGGTGACCATGTCGCCTGACCCAACCACGTCGCCCGACCCCGCCGAGCGGCCCGACCCCGCCGGCCTCGCGCATGCCCTCGCGCACGAGGCGGATGCCGCCTCCCCCCGCCGGGTCGACCTCGATGCGGTGCTGCGCGGCAGCCGCGAACGCCGCCGTCATCGGCGTCGAGCCGTGGTCGGCGCCACGGCCTCGGTCGCCGGCGTGCTCGTCGTCGGCGCGCTCGCGTTCGGCGTCGGATCGATGGTGCCGCGCGCGGCGACCACCGCGGACTCGAGCGCCGCCGACTCGAGCACGGCCGACGGCGCGGCCGAATCGCCGGCGGAACTCGGCGGCGACGCGGCATCCGGCGGGTCGGAGGCCGTCGCCCCGCAGGACGGGGCGCAGTTCGGCGACGACGCCCTCGTCGTCGGCCCCGACGCCCTGAACCGGTGCGGCGAGACGATCGCCGCGGCGTCGGATGCCGCCGACGGCCCGCTCACGGCCGTGCTCGTCTCCCCGCCCGGGCCGGTCTCCCCCGGCGCCGAGGGGGTCGTGCGCGTGCGGGTCGTGAACGAGGGCCCGACGGTCGTCGAGGCCTCGCTGCGGATGGTGCCCTCGATCACGGTCTCCGAGGCCGGCAGGACCGTGTGGCATCCCTCGTTCGCCCTCGACGCCCCGCTCGTGCCCGTTCGGCTCGCACCCGGCGAGCAGGTCGAACTCGAGGGCCGGTTCACGGCGGCGTCGTGCACCGCGGCCGACGAGGAGGACGGCGCGATCGCGGTCGACCTGCCGCCGCTCTCCCCCGGGGCGTACGAGCTGTCGGCCGTGGTCCTCGTCGAGCCGACCGGCGCGGGCCCCGTGCTCGTCGTGTCGCCGACCGCGCCCGTCACGATCGGCTGACCGGGTCGGCGAGCCGCGCCCGGGCCCGGCTCGGGTCCGTCGTCGACGTCGCAGGCCCGACCGACGTGGACGGCGTCGGCGGCGCGCCATAGACTCGAAGCCGGTCCGTTTCCGGGGTCTGGAAGGCATTGGTGCATGACGTCGAACCGTCGTAGTCCGGCGATCATCGCGAGCGTGCTCGGGCTCGCACTCGCCCTCGGCGGGGCTGCTCCGGCGTGGGCCGAAGACCCGGTCGACTTCGGCAAGACGCCGATCGTCGACACGGTCGGCGCCCTCGACGGCCGCACCGACGACGTGCTCGCGGCCATCGAGAAGACCGCCGGCGACACCGGCCGGCAGCTCTTCGTCGCGTACGTGAGCGAGTTCACGAACCCCGAGGCCGCCGACACCTGGGCCAACGACACCGCGGTGGCGAACAACATGGGCGACGAGGACTACCTGCTCGCCGTCGCGGTCGACGGCCGCGCGTACTACCTCTCCGCCGCCGCCGACGCGCAGGTGTCCGCCGACGAGATCCAGCGCATCAGCCTCGAGGTGATCGAGCCCGAACTCGTCGATGAGGACTGGGCCGGCGCCGCGATCGCCGCGGCCGAGGCGCTCGGCACCAGCGGCTCGGAGTCCGGTTCGGGCTGGGGTTGGGTGTGGTTCCTCGTCATCGCCGCCGGCGTGGTCGCCGTCATCGCGTTCGTGCTGGCACGGCGCTCGAAGCGGTCCAGGGCGACGGATGCCGCGGCCGGCGGTCGGCCTGCGGCCCCCGTCGTGCCGCTCGACGACCTGCGACGCACCGCGGGCTCGGCGCTCGTGCAGGCCGACGACGCCGTGAAGACGAGCGAGGAGGAGCTCGGATTCGCAACCGCGTCGTACGGCGACGAGGCGACCGCCACGTTCCGTACCGCGTTGGCCGAGGCCAAGGCCAAGGTCGCCGAGGCGTTCGCGCTGCAGCAGCGACTCGACGACGAGACGCCCGACTCCGACGCCGACCGGCGTGCGGCCTACGAGGGCATCATCCGACTCACCGGTGAGGCCGATGCGCGGCTCGACGAGCAGGCGGAGGCCTTCGACGCGCTCCGCGACCTCGAGCGCAACGCCCCCGCCGAGCTCGAGCGCGTCGCCGCAGAGGCCACCGCTGCCGAGGCCTCGGTGCAGCCGGCCGCCGAGCGCCTGCAGGCGCTCGAGCGCGACTACGCGGCATCCGCCGTCACCGCCGTCGCCGACAACCCGGCCCAGGCGGCCTCTCGCATCGCGTTCGCGACCGAGGCGCTCGACCGGGCGAGGCAGGCCGTCGCCGCCACGCCGCCGCAGAGCGCCGATGCGGCCGTCGCGATCCGCGCCGCCGAGGAGTCCGTCGACCAGGCGGTGCTGCTCACCGGCGCCGTCGGCCGACTCGCCGCCGACCTCGCGCAGGCCGATCGGGCGATCGAGGCCGGCGTCGCCGACCTCGAGGCCGACGTGATCACCGCGAGCGCCCTCGGCGGCGCCGCTGCGCAGGCGGCCGAGCGCACCGCATCCGTCGCGGCCGAGCTCCGCGCGGGCGCCGGCCTCGCCGGGCGCGACCCGCTCGCCGCGGGGGCACGACTCACCCGGGCGAACCACGAGATCGACACCGTCATCGCCGCCGCACGCGACGCCGCCGAACAGGCGGCCAGGGCGCAGGCGATGCGCGAGCGCGCCGTCGCCAACGCGCGCGTGCAGGTGCAGACCGCCGAGGACTACCTCGTCGCCCGCCGTGGCGCGGTCGGCACCGACGCGCGCACGCGCCTCGCGTCGGCGGCGCAACTGCTGCAGCAGGCGCAGACCAGCACCGACCCCGCGTTCGCGGTCGAGGCGGCGCAGCGCGCCGAGCGACTCGCCGCCGAGGCGCTCTCGCTCGCACGCAACGACGTCGAGGGATTCGGCGGCGGGTTCGGCGGCGCCGGTGCCACCGGGTACGGCCAGGGCGGCGGCGGCACGAGCGGAGGCGACCTCATGGGCGCCGTGCTCGGCGGCATCCTCATCGACTCGGTGCTCGGCGGGGGTCGACGCTCGCCCGGTGGTCCGGGCGGGTTCGGCGGCTTCGGCGGCGGCTCCTCCGGCGGAGGCTTCGGCGGCGGCCGATCCGGCGGAGGCCGCTCGGCCGGGAGCTTCGGCGGGAGCGCGACGCGTGGCCGCCGCGGGAGCGGAGGCCGATTCTGACCCGCCAGCACCTCGCAGCCGCGCGCCGGTCGGCCGCATGCCGCGCATCGCGCGCACGGCGACCGCACCCGAGCAGCACCCCATCAGCAGCATCCGACGACCTGTACGTGACGAGCACCCGACGAAAGGAACCATCATGACCAAGCAGTCCATCTTCGGGAGGATCTCCACCCTCCTCCGCGCGAACGTGAACGCACTCATCGACCAGGCCGAAGACCCCGAGAAGATGCTCGACCAGATGGTCCGCGACTTCACGAACAGCATCGCCGACGCCGAGGCCGCGATCGCCGAGACCATCGGCAACCTGCGCCTCCTCGAGGACGACCACCGCGAAGACGTCGAGGCCGCCCGCACCTGGGGCGAGAAGGCGATCGCCGCGAGCCGCAAGGGCGACGAGCTGCGCACCGCCGGCGACACGTCCGGTGCCGACAAGTTCGACAACCTCGCCAAGGTCGCGCTCAGCCGCCAGATCTCGGCCGAGAACGAGGCGAAGGCGGCCGAGCCGCAGATCGCCGCGCAGACCGACGTCGTCGACAAGCTGAAGGCCGGCTTGAACGGCATGAAGGAGAAGCTGGTCCAGCTCAAGAACAAGCGGTCCGAGCTGGTCGCCCGTGCGAAGACCGCCGCGGCGCAGCGCCAGGTGCACGACGCCGTGAAGTCGATCGACATCCTCGACCCCACGAGCGAGCTCGGCCGCTTCGAAGACAAGATCCGTCGCGAAGAGGCGGTCGTGCGCGGTCAGGCCGAGCTCGCCGCGTCGAGCCTCGACGCCCAGTTCAACGAGCTCGACGACCTCGGCGAGCTCACCGAGGTCGACGCGCGACTCGCCGCACTGAAGTCCGGCGGCGCTCAGGGAGCGATCTCGGGCTGAGCCCGGGCTGATCAGCGGGCAGATCCGCCTCGCTTGAGGCTCCTCGCGATCGGAACGGCTGGCACCAGCCGTTCCGATCGCGGGATACTGGGCACATGCCCGCAACGTTCGTCGTCGTCCCCCTCTGGCAGGGCTCGGTCTCCTCACGCGCGATGAGCCTCGCCGACGGCGCCGCGGCCATCCTCGGCGACCTGCCCGCCGCCGCCACCGTGAGCATCGACGTGCCCATCGAGGCCGGCGAGTCGCTCGGCACCGGCATCCGTCGGTACAGCGCCGTGCGCCGCACCCGCGAGCGCACCGAGGAGGCCCTGGCCTCGATCACCGGAACCGCGATCACCGTCGGCGGCGACTGCGGCGCGGCCCTGCCGGGCGTCGCCCACGCGGCGCGAAGCTCGAACGGCGAGCTCGCCGTGCTCTGGCTCGACGCGCATCCCGACCTGAACACCCCCGACTCGTCGCCGTCCGGCGGATTCGGCGGCATGACGCTGCGGCACATCGCGGGCGACGGCGCCGACGGCCTCGCCCTCGAGGGCGAGAGCCGGGTCGCACCGCAGCGCCTCGTGCTCGGCGGCATCCGCGCCATCGATGCCGAGGAGCACCGCTTCATCGACGAGCACGGCATCGACGTGCTCACCGTCGAAGATCTCTCCGACCCCTCCATCGTCATCGCCTCGCTCGAGGCCACCGGCGCCTCGCAGGTCTTCGTGCACATCGACCTCGACGTGCTCGACCCCTCGGCGCTCGCGGGGTTGTCGTACCCGATGCCGTTCGGGGTCGGCGCGACGACGCTCGTCGCGCTCGTGAAGGCCGTCGTCGCCCGCTTCCCGCTCGCCGGTGCGGCGATCACCGGATTCGCACCGAGGTCGCCCGAGGTCGCCGACGACGACCTGCCCACGATCCTGCGACTCGTCGGCGCGCTCGCGAGCGGCGCGACGGCCGACCCCGCGACCTCCGCCACTCCCGCGGCCTGAACCGGTCGCGCGCGGGGGGCGCAAGGGGGTGCCCTCGCCCCTCGCGGTGCCTAGGCTTGGGCCATCCGCCCGCAGCGGCGGGTGCGAGAGGAGACCGATGCAACGCGAAGTCGACGTCATCGTCCTCGGCGCCGGACCCGTTGGCGAGAACATCGCCGACCGGGTGCGCGCCGCCGGACTCGAGGTGGTGATCGTCGAGCACGAACTCGTGGGCGGCGAATGCTCGTACTGGGCGTGCGTGCCGTCGAAGGTGCTGCTGCGCAGCGCCGCCGCCCTGCGTGCCGCGAAGCGCGTTCCAGGCGCCGCGGAGGCCGTCACCGGAGACCTCGACGTCGAGGCCGTGTTGCGCCGGCGCGACTACTGGGTGTCGGACTGGAGCGACGACGGCGCCGTCTCCTGGCTCGACGATGCCGGCATCGGCCTCGAGCGCGGGCACGGGCGCCTCGACGGACCGCGCCGCGTCGTCGTGTCACGCGACGGCTCGGGTTCCGACGACGCCGTGACCCTCGTCGCGCGTCACGCCGTGGTCGTCGCGACGGGCTCGGATCCCGTGGTGCCGCCGATCCCCGGCCTCGCCGAGGCGTCGCCGTGGACGAGCCGCGAGGCGACGAGCGTCGAGCGACCGCCGAGGCGGCTCGCGATCATCGGGGGCGGGGTGGTGGCCTGCGAGATGGCGACCGTGTTCGCCGGGTTCGGCACCGAGGTCGTCGTGCTCGCGCGCAGCGGGCTGCTGGGCAACATGGAGCCGTTCGTCGGCGACGCCGTGACGGCCGGGCTCCGCGGGCTCGGCGCGACCGTGCGCACGGGCGTGCAGACCACCGGCGTCGAACGCACTGACGCCGGCGACGTCGTGCTGACCCTCGACGACGGCTCGACCGTGGTCGCCGACGAGGTGCTCGTCGCGACCGGACGCAAGCCCCGAACCGACGCGATCGGCCTCGAGACCGTCGGACTCGAACCCGGCGACTGGCTGCGCGTCGACGACGGCCTCCAGGTCGAAGGGCTCGACGCCTCCGAGGCAGGCGACGACGGCCAGTGGCTCTACGCCGCGGGCGACGTGAACCACCGGGCCCTGCTCACCCACCAGGGCAAGTACCAGGGCCGTGCCGTCGGCGACCTCGTCGCGGCTCGCGCCACGGGACATCCGATCGACCTGAGCTCGTGGGGCGTGCATGCGGCGACGGCTGATCACTCGGCCGTGCCGCAGGTGGTCTTCGCCGAGCCCGAGGCCGTCGCGGTCGGGCTCACCGAGGCTCAGGCGACGAAGGCCGGGCGCACGGTGCGCACCGTCGAGGTGTCGATGACCTCGGCGAGCGGCGCGGGAATCCTCGCCGACGGGTACGAGGGCCACGCGAAGCTCGTCGTCGACGAGGAGCTCGGCACCGTGATCGGCGCGACCTTCACCGGACAGGATGTCTCCGAGCTGCTGCATGCGGCGACCGTCGCGATCGTCGGCGAGGTGCCCGTCGAACGGCTCTGGCACGCGGTTCCGGCGTTCCCGACGATGAGCGAGGTGTGGCTGCGCCTGCTCGAGTCCTACGGCCGACCCGAGGCGCGCGCGTGAGCCGGCTGACGATCGGGCTCACGGACTCGCCCATCAGTCGCGCCGGATTCTGGTGGGCGACGTGCGTCGGCTTCGTGTGGGGGTCGCTCTGGAGCACGGGCCGGGTCGAGCGCCGCAACGGGCTGTTCGTGTTCACGGGCATGCCGAGCTGGACGTTCGGGCGCGGCGGTTCGTGCGTCGGCATGTGCTATCTGACGAACCGGAACGACTCCGACACCGTGCTCGGCCACGAGGCCGTGCACAAGCAGCAGTGGCTGCAGTACGGCATGCTGCTGCCGTTCCTCTACCTGCTCGCCGGGCGCAACCCCCTGAAGAACCGGTTCGAGATCGAGGCCGGGCTCGAGGCCGGCGGCTACCTGCCGAGGCGTCGCACCGCGAGGTGAGACGGCGACGGCCGGCGACCCCATTCGTTCAGGGTCACCGGCCGTCGGCCGTGGCGTCGTGCGACTACTCGGATACGACGCCCGCGATGGACTCGATGAGCGCGGGCATGCCGCCCTCCCAGTCGAAGCTGAGCGCGGTCGGCGGCGAGACCGACGACACCGTGACCGGGTCGTAGACCTGCGCGACGTTGCCGGCGGCGACCGCCGGGATCGCCTGGATCTCTGGCTTGGTGAGGAAGGACTCCGCCTCCTCCTTCGAGCTGCTGTAGTTGACGATGAAGTCGGCATCGAGCTTGTCGAGCTGCTCGTAGCTCAGCTCGTAGAAGAAGCCGCCGTCGGTCGTGTCGAGTTCGGCGACGCTCGGGGCGACCTCGAGGCCGAGTTCGGTCAGGATCGAGATGCGGGGGTCCGCCTCGGTGTAGACGTAGACGAGCCCGTCGCCGTCCCACACGCCGGCGAAGGTCTTGCCCTCGAACTCGGGGTGGGCCGCGGCCTCGTCGGCGAGGTACGCGTCGATGTCGTCGAGCACGGCGTCACCCTCTGCCTCGAGGCCGAGCGCCGTGGCGGTGATCGAGATGGTCTCGTCCCACGGGGTGGTCCAGGGCGCCTCGGGGTACGCGACCACGGGTGCGATGTCGCTGAGCGTGTCGTACTGCTCCTCGGTGAGGCCGGAGTACGGCGCGATGATGAGGTCGGGCGCCGCCTCGATGAACTCCTCGTAGGGGATGGTCGCGCCGCCCTCGTCGTCGTTGATCACGACGGGGTGCTCGACGCCGGCTGCGTCGTAGGCGTCCTCGACCCACGGCAGCAGGTTGCCCTCGCCGACGGTCCAGCTCTGCTCCGCCACGGCGATCGGGTAGACGCCGACCGAGATCGCGGCCTCGGTCGAGCCCCAACCCCAGGTCGCAACGCGCTCGGGCGCGGCCTCGACGACGGTCTCGCCGAACGCGTGCTCGATCGTGATCGGGAAGCCGGTGCCGACGGCCGCGTCGGGAGCCGCCGTGGGCTCCTCGTTGGCGCCCGAGGCGCAGGCGGTCAGGGTCAGTGCGGTGGCGGCGAGGCAGGCCAGCGCGATGAGCGGACGTCGAAGACGCACGGGGAACTCCTCGTTCGAATGATGGGGATAAGGAAAGGCTAACCTAAGCAGGTGCGCTGGGCGAACCGACGCCGTCACGGACGGGTCACGATTCGGAAGACGTCAGGAATCGAGCGCGGTCGGCGCGGACGCCGACGCGGACGCGGTCGGCTCGGACGCCGACGCCTCGAGCGCGGCCGTGTGGAATCGCCCGACCGGCACGATCATCGGCGACCCGGCCACCGGGTCGAGGATCACCGACGCCTCGAGCGCGAACGCCCGCCGCACCGTCTCGGGCGTGAGGATCTCGGCCGGGGCACCCTCGGCGATGATCGATCCGGCCGACATCACGACGAGGTGGTCGGCGTACCGCGCAGCCAGGTTCAACTCGTGCAGCACCATCACGACCGTCGTGCCCCGCTCGCGGTTGAGCTCGGTGAGCAGGTCGAGCAACTCGAGCTGGTGGGTCACGTCGAGGTACGTCGTGGGCTCGTCGAGCAGCACGATGTCGGTCTGCTGCGCGAGCACCATGGCGATCCAGACGCGCTGCCGCTGCCCGCCCGACAGCTCCTCGAGCCGCCGGTCGGCGAGGTCGGCGATGCCGGTCGCCGCAAGCGCCTCCGCCACGAACCGGTCGTCGTCGCTCGAATGGCGGCCGAACCAGCCCTGGTGGGGGTACCGGCCGCGCCCGACGAGCTCGGCGACCCGCACGCCGTCCGGCGCGATCGACGACTGCGGCAGCACGCCGACACGACGCGCGAGCTCGCGGCGCGGCAGGTCGGCGACGTCACGGCCGTCGAGCGTGACCCTGCCGCCGTCGAGCTGGTGGAGCCGCGCGAACCCGCGCAGCAGCGTCGACTTGCCGCAGGCGTTCGGGCCGACGATGGCCGTGATGCGGCCGCTCGGGATCACGAGGTCGAGTCCGTCGATGACCCGGCGACCGTCGTAGCCGAGGCAGACGCCCTCGGCGGCGAGCCCGCCCGACGTCGGCGCGACGGCCGGCACGGACGGCGGTACGGATGCGGGCACGGCGGTCATGCGCGGGCCTTCCTCTCGGTGCGGGCGAGCAGCCACAGCAGGTACGGTGCGCCGATGAGTCCGGTCACGATGCCCACGGGCGCGGTGAACTGCGGCAGGGCGAACTGGCCGAGCACGTCGGAGCCGAGCGTCAGCACGGCACCCGTCATGGTCGAGGCCGCGAGTGCGGCGCTGCCGTCGTCGACGAGGCGACGTGCGATGGCGGGCGCGATGAGGGCGACGAAGGCGATCGGCCCCGCGACCGATGTCGCGATCGCGATCAGCAGCACCGCGACGAGCAGCAGGATGCCGCGGCGCACGTCGGTTCGCACGCCGAGCGAGATCGCATGGTCGTCGCCGAGTGCGAGCACGGGCAGGCCACGGGCGAACGCGGCCGTCAGGAGGCATCCGATCACCACGCCGATGCCGACCAGCACGAGCGCGTCGCCGCGCACGTCGGAGACGCTGCCGACGGTCCAGAGGAGCGCGGCCTGCGCCTGGCGCACCTCGGCACGAGCGAGGAGCCAGGCGATGAGCGAGCCGCAGACGTAGGCGAGTCCCACGCCGACGAGCACGAAGCGCACGCCGTGCAGGCCCTGCCGCCACGCGGTCGCCCAGATCACGAGGGCGACGACGAGCGCCCCGGCGAGGGCGAATCCCGAGACGACGACGCCCGCGAGCCCGAGGCCGAGGATCGCCCAGACGGCACCGAGGCTCGCACCGGCCGAGACGCCGAGGATGTCCGGGCTCGCCAGCGGGTTGCGCAGCACCGCCTGGAAGATCGCGCCGGCGAGGCCGAACGCCGCGCCGACGAAGACCGCCGCGAGGATGCGCGGCAGCCGCAGCTTGAAGACCACGAGCTGCTCGGTGCGATCGCCCTGGCCGAGCAGGGTCGCGAGCACGCGGTCGGGTGGGACGCTCGCCGCGCCGGAGGAGATGGCGATCATCGCGAACACCAGGGCGAGCGCGGCACCGGCGGCGAGCATGACGACCAGGCGCCGACGGCTGCGACGACGCACGGATGCGACGGTGCGGCGCACGTCGTCGACGGAGGCGGGCGCGGGCGGGGGCGTGGTGGCGGGTCGGGATTCGGTCGTCGTCATCACAGGCCCGCCACGTTCCGGCTGCGCGCGATGGCGATGAGCACGGGGGCGCCGAGGAACGCCGTGACCACGCCGGCCTCGAGCTCGGCGTTCGGCACGATGAGGCGTCCGATGACGTCGGCGGCGAGCAGCATGACCGGGCCGAGCAGGAGTGCGGTCGACATGATCCATCGGTAGTCGGTGCCGACGAGGCGGCGCGCGGCGTGGGGCACGACGAGTCCGACGAGGGCGATCGGCCCGGCGAGCGCCGTGGCGGTTCCGCAGAGCAGCACGAGGGCGATGCCCGCGACGGCGCGGGTCGTGCCGACGCGCTGGCCGAGGGAGTTCGCGACGTCGTCGCCGAGGGCGATCAGGTTGAGCCGGTTGGCGAGCAGGAACGCGACGACCGCGCCGACCAGGATGAACGGCCAGAGGACGGCCGCGACGTCGAGGCCACGACCCGTGAGCGAGCCGACGGCCCAGAACCGGTACTGGTTGAACGTCTCGGTGTCGCGGAGGAGCACGAGGGCGATGAGCGGCGTGATGAACGCGGTCACGGCGGCGCCGACCAGCGCGAGGCGCACGGGTTGCCCCCGCCCGATCGAGAAGACGATGGCGGCCGCTGCCGCGGCACCGGCGAACGCGAACCAGATGTACCCGAGCGGCGAGGTCACGCCGAGGAGGGCGATGCAGAGCACGACGGCGAGGGAGGCGCCGGAGTTCAGGCCGAGCAGCCCCGGGTCGGCGATCGGGTTGCGCGTGACACCCTGGATGAGCGTGCCGGCGAGGCCGAGCGCGACGCCCGCGAGCAGGCCGATGACGGTGCGCGGCACGCGCAGCTGCCAGATGACGTTGTGGTCGGCATTCGCGGGGTCCGGCCCGATGATGGCCTGCCAGACGACGCCGGGGTCGATGGAGCGCACGCCGAAGGCGAGGCTCGCCACGACGATCGCCACGAGTGCGATCGCGCAGGCGACGAGCACGGCCGCGGCACGCCCCGACCCGACGCGCCGAACGCGTCGACGGCCAGGGGCGACGGGCGTCGAGGCCGCCGTCGCGAGGTCGGACTGCGAGGCGGCGGGCCCGACGACGGTGGGCGACCCGTTCACTCGAGTTCGGCGCGCCCGCGGCGCCAGTAGCCCATGAACGCGACCTGGCGGCGGTCGAGCCCGGCCTCGCGCACGAGGAACCGGCGGAGGCCGGTGATGACGGACGCCTCGCCCGCGAGCCAGGCGTAGCAGGCGCCGTCGAGGCTCTGCCCCTCTGGAACGTCCCAGAGCGGCGTGTCGGGAAGGTCGGCCCGTTCGGCGGCGGCGAGCGCCGCGGCGGATTCGTCGGCGCCGGCGCGCGCGACGCCGAGGTCGGCGAGGTGGCGCACGACCCAGTCGCGCACGGCGGGCGCGAGGAGCGCGCCGTGCTCCGTTGCGGCGGCGGTGCCCTCGGCGACGGTGCCCCCGGCGGCGGTGCCCTCGGCGGCGTCCGCTCCGTGGCCGCCCTCGCGGGCGAACCACCGCACCTCGACACCGCGGGGCGCGCGAACGTCGAGGCGGTCGCCGGCTTCGGGCACCTCGAGGAACGCCGCACCGGTGGCATCGGCGGGCAGCGACTCGAGGATCGCGCAGATCGCCGGGGTCGCGGTCTCGTCGCCGACGAGCAGCAGGGTGTCGACGTCGCCGGGGCGCCAGTCGATGCCGACCGCGCGGCCGGGGCCGAACTCGTCGGGTCCGATGAGCACGATCTCGTCGCCGGGCGTCGCGCGGGCCGCCCATGCCGAGGCGGGTCCGGTGTCGCCGTGGCTGGCGAACACGATGTCGACCTCGCGCTGCGCCGGGCGCACCGCGCGCACCGTGTAGGTGCGGAACGGGTTGCGCAGGTCGGCGGGCAGCTCACGCCACTTGGTGTACCAGTCCTCGCCGTCGGGGAAGGACGCGAAGCCGTTCGCAGCGAGCGGCAGCACGACCTTGACGCGCTGGTCGAGGCCGGCCGTGCCGAAGTCCGCCAGGTCGTCGCCGGCGAACGTCACGTTCACGAAGGTCGGCGAGAGGCGTTCGACGCGTGCGACCGCGACGCGGAAGTTGCGGTATGCGGGTCGCTCACGCCGAGGGGGTTCGGCCACTGAGGTAAGCATTACCTAAGTCTGACATACCGGCTCGCGGCATCCGAACCGGCGGGGCATTCACCAGACGAGCGGATGCCGCGGCGCACGCCGCAGCCGACGCTCGAGCTGCGCCGCGAGCGCGAACAGCACCGCCTCGCCGCCGGGACGCCCGATGAGCTGGACGCCCATGGGCACGCCGGCCTCCGTGACCTCGACGGGCACCGTGATCGCCGGCAGCCCGGCGACGTTGACGAACGACGTGAACGGCGTCACCTGCACCTGCTGCGCGAAGTTGCGTTCGCCGTCGACCGCGTCGTACCAGCCGACGGCCGGCGGCGTGAGCGCGAGCGCGGGCGTGAGCACAGCGTCGTACGAGGCGAACCTCGTGATCACGCGCCGTTCGAAGTCCGACAGCCACGCGAGCGCCTCGGCGAGCTGCCTGGACGGCAGCGCACGTCCGCGATCGACGAGCCACTGCGTGAGCGGTTCCAGCAGTGCGAGCCGCTCGTCGTCGACGGGGATCGTCGCGGCCCCCGCCTGCCAGATCGTGCGGAACGCGTCGGGATACCCGGGCTCCGGCGCATCCGGAACCGCCTCGATGCCGTGCCGGCCGCCGTCGAGCACCGCGATGGCCCGATCGAGCGCGGAGCGCGCCTGGGGCGCGATCGTGATCTCGTACGCGTCGTCCCACGGCGTCTCGGTCATGACGCCGATCTGGAACCGCCCCTCGCCTCGGATCGCCTCGCCGAGGTACGGCCCGTCGTCGCCGGGCGCTCGAACCGCGTAGGCGTGCGCCGCCGGATACCCCGTCGGGGCGATCAGCCCGTCGAGGAGCAACGCGGCGTCGGCGACCGTGCGACCGATCGCCCCCACGACGCCGAGGCCGGCGAGCCCGCCGAGTCCGGAGCCGGACGGCACGCGACCGCGCGAGGGCTTGATGCCGACGAGGCCACACACCGCCGCGGGGATCCGGATCGATCCCCCGCCGTCGGAGCCGGGCGCGAACGGCAGCATGCCGGAGGCCACGGCCGCCGCCGCTCCTCCGCTCGACCCGCCGGCGCCGAGCGTCGGATCCCACGGATTGCGGGTCGGGCGCCCGACGAGCGCCTCGGTGTACGAGGGCAGGCCGAACTCGGGGGTCGCCGTCTTGCCGAGGCTGACCGCACCGGCGGCGTCGACGGCCAGCACGAGCTCGTCGGAGGCATCCGGCACGAAGCCCTCGAACGCCCGCGAGCCGAACGCGGCCGGCACGCCCTCTCGGCGGTGCAGGTCCTTGTCGGCGAGCGGCAGTCCCCAGAGCGGCGCGGGCTTCGGCACGTTGCGCGTGACGAACTCGGCGCGCTCGAGCGCGCGCTCGGGGGTCAGCGTCGCGAAGGCCGCCACCTGGGGGTCGAGGCGCTCGGCGCGTTCGAGGTAATGGCGGGTGAGCTCGACCGGCGACACCTCCCCGCGTTGCAGCAGCTGGTGCAGTTCGAGGGCGGTGTGCTCGTGCAGGTCCACCTCTCGAGCCTACGACCAGCGCGTCGCATCCTCGCCCGGCCGGTCGGGCCTGGCCTGCCGCTAGCATGGCGCCCGTGGGCACGAACCGGGTCGCAACCAGGGTCACGACCTCGATCACGCGGCATCCGCTGGTCTGGGGCGTCGGGTGGAGCATCGTGTTCGGCGTCGCGCTCGTCGTCGCGGTCGGGCTCGACTGGCACGGACTGATCGACTGGCTCCTGATCTTCCTGCTCGTGCTGCCGTCGACGATCGCGACCGTGCTCGTGCTGGCGGCGACGCCCCGGTCGCATTTCGAGGCGATGAGCTCGGTGTTCTCGCACTTCCTCGTGCGCTACCTCGCCCTCGTGTTCGGCCTGGCCGCCTGGGGCCTCTCGGTGGTCGTCGGCGCGGCCATCTCGCAGTCGATCCAGCTCGCGGCCGAGCAGCGCGAGGATGAGATCATCGGCATCGGGATCGACCTGATGCTCGTCGTCGTCCCGATCGTGGCCGCCGTGCTCTGGGGGGCGTTCGTGCTGCGGTGCGCGTGGTTCCTCGTGCGGGTCCGCGGTTGGGCCGAGGTGCCGACGGCCGACCGGGTGCCCGCGCACCTGCTCGGGACGAGACCGGCGCTGCGGCGGATCGTGGTCGGCCTCGCCCATCCCGTGCTCTTCGCGGTGACCGGCCTGGTCGTGGCGATCGCGGGGCCGTCGGCCGTCGGCGGCACCCTCGACATCACCCTCTGAGCCGTCGGGGCTACTTGAGCGAGCGCTGCAGCAGCACCGTGCCGAGCCACCGGTCGAACTTGAAGCCGACCCGGCCCATGCGGCCGATCTCGGTGAAGCCGAACTTCTCGTGCAGCGCGATCGACGCGTCGGCGCCCTGGTCGGCGATGACCGCGAGCATCTCCTTGAGCCCGGCCGCCTTCGAACGGTCGATGAGCTCGCCGAGCAGCGCCCGCCCGAGCCCCTTGCCCGCGGCGGCCGGCCCGAGGTAGATCGAGTTCTCGACCGTGAACCGGTAGGCGCGCTTCGGCTTCCACGGGGCGACCAGCGCGTAGCCGAGCAGCTGGCCCGACGGCGCGACGGCCACGATGAACGGCATGCCGAGCTTGGTCAGGTACGCGAACTTCGCCTTCCACTCCCTCAGGGTCATGGCGTCCTCATCGAAGGTGACCGTGGAGTTGGCGACGTAGTAGTTGTAGATCTCGCGCACCGCTGGCAGGTCGGCCGCCACGGCGTCACGGAGTTCGTACGTGAACGGCGCCTCGGGCTGCGGGGGCTTGCGCAGGTGCCGCGGCAGTTCCCGGCGCGGCTGGTATTCCTCCTCGAGCATGCCGACCACCCTACGCCGCGGAGGTCGCGGGCGGAGGTCGCGGGCTCCGCCGAACGGCGCGCCACGAGCGGATGTCACGGGCGGCCGTCATGAGCCGATGGGCGGATGCCGCGGCATCCGCCCATGCGATCAGTCGAGCGACCAGTCGACCGCCGCCGCGCCCTGCGCCGAGAGCAGCTCGTCGGCACGGCTGAACGGCCTCGAGCCGAAGAATCCCCGCCTGGCCGAGAGCGGACTCGGGTGAGCCGACTCGATCACGGGCGTGTCCCCGAGCAGCGGCCTCAGCTGCTGCGCGTCGCGCCCCCAGAGGATCGCGACGAGCGGGGCGTCGCGTGCCGCGAGCGTGCGGATCGCGTGGTCGGTGACCCGCTCCCACCCCCTGCCGCGGTGCGAGCCCGCCTCGCCTGGACGCACCGTGAGCACGCGGTTCAGCAGCATGACGCCGTTGCGCGCCCACGGGGTGAGGTCGCCATGGGGCGGGGGCACGACGCCGAGGTCTGCGGCGAGCTCGGTGTAGACGTTGCCGAGGCTCCGCGGCAGCGGGCGCACGTCGCGCTCGACCGCGAACGACAGGCCGATCGGATGCCCGGGGGTCGGGTATGGGTCCTGGCCGACGATGAGCACGCGCACCTCGTCGAGCGGCGTCGCGAACGCGCGCAGCACGCGATCACCGGCGGGAAGGTATCCGCGCCCGGCGGCCGTCTCGGCGCGGAGGAACTCGCCGAGCTGCGCGATCTCGAGGGCGACCGGGGCGAGCGCCTGCGCCCATCCGGCGTCGACGAGCCCCGCCTCGGCGAGCTCGTCGAGGGTCTTCACCACCTCAGGCGCCGAGCGTCGAGACGAGCACACCGCCGTCGGCGGGGAGCACACGCCAGACGCTGCCGGAGCCCACGACCCGCAGTCCGCCCTCGCCGACGATGAGCGCGGTGCGCTCGTCGATGCCGAGCGCGCTGTCGATGAGTCCGGATTCGACGGCCGCGACGAGGCGCGAGAGGTTGCCGCGTTGCGCGACGTGCGCGTCGACGGCGACGTCGACGAGTCCGATGCCGCCCTCGACCTCGAACTCGGCCCCCTCCTCGGACGGGTCCTCTGGCGAGACGACCACGCCGTCGATGCGGGATCCGCCGCCGAGCGACCCCTCTGCGGCGATCATCGCCCCAGCCGAGATGCCGAGGTACGGCACGCCAGACGCGACCTGGCGCCGCAGCTCGCCGAAGACCGGCTCGATGCCGGCGCGGACCTGCTCGACGATGCCCCCGCCGACGGCGATGCCGTCGACGTCGGCGATCGCGGTCGGCTCGACGAGCCCGCCGCCCTCGACGGCCGTCACGTGCGGCTCGAAGTCGCCCGCGGCCGAGAGCACCTCGACGAGCGTCTCGGCCTGCGCGGCACCGCCCGGATGCACCGACACCACGGCGATGCGGGGTCGCTGCCGGCCGGCGGCACGTGCGTGAGCGGCCGCCTCCTCGAGGAACGGCGCGTACAGCGCGGCCTGCGCGGCGCTCAACGCGCCGCCGCCGACGAGATGCACGCTCATGCGACCGACCCCGTCGCGCTCGCGGCCTGCGCCGCGGCATCCGGCACCTGCACCGGCGGCAGCGCCGACCACGGGAACACGATCCAGTCGTCGGTGCGCCGGTAGTCGAAGTCGGGCTCGAGCACCGTGTGCGACTTCGTGTAGAGCGTCGCGCTGCGCACGTCGGCGCCCGCGTCGCCCAGGATGGCGACGACCTTGGCCAGCGTGCGGCCCGAGTCGGAGACGTCGTCGACGAGGAGCACGCGCTTGCCGCTGAGGGCGGGCGCATCGAGCATCGGCGGGTGCAGCACGGGCTCGGGCAGTCGCTCGTCGACGCCCGAGTAGAACTCCACGTTGATCGAGCCGCAGGCCTTGGTGCCGAGCGCATAGGCGATCGCACCGGCGAACAGCAGTCCCCCGCGCGCGATCGCGATGACCACGTCGGGCCGGAACCCGGAGCCGAGCACGTCGGCCGCGACCTGGCGCGAGGCCTCGGCGAAGTCGTCCCAGGTCAGGATCTCGCGGCGGATCCCGTCGTCGGCCGTGCCGGCGTCATTCGCATCGAAGGTCATGCCCCAAGGGTACTGGCCGCGACCTCGACGACTCGGCCGGCGACCGAACGTCCGCCGCCGCCGGACGGGCTCACCGTCCGGGCTCGCCGCTCCCCGCCTCGCCGTCGCCGAGCTCGACGTCCGCGGCATCCGCGATGAAGCCGCCTTCGGCCTCGGGCCTCGGCAGCCCGGTCTCGGGGTCGAGATGGACACGGTGCTGGCGCACCTGGCTCACGCGCTCGTTGATGTAGGAGATGATCGTCGCCGACGCGGTGCCGACGATGACGACGCCGCCGGCCATCAGGAAGACGGCGTAGAAGCGGCCCTCGGTCGTGACCGGGTACATGTCGCCGTAGCCGACCGTCGCGATCGTCACGATCGCCCACCAGATCGCATCGCCGAACGTCGTGATCGTCGCGCCCTCGGCGTACCGCTCGGCCTGCAGGGTCGCGAGGGCGATGAAGTACACGAAGACGATCGCGTAGCTCGCCGCGTAGATGACGATGTTCGCGCGCACCGCGGCGCCGCTCCGGCGCTGCAGGTAGGGCACCGCGTGCAGCAGCGTGAGCACCCGGAACGCACGGAACACGGGCACGAGGGCCGACAGCACGTCGATCGGGTGCGACCTGACGAACGCCCAGCGAGCGCCCTTCGGCGTGAGCACGATGCGCACCGTGACATCGGCGACGAAGACGAGCCAGGCGAGCACGAGCGTCCAGAAGAGCACGGTGTCGGGCCCCCGCGGGATCGACGGGGTGAGCACGTACACCGAGTACGCGACGATGAACGCGACGCCGAGCACGACCAGCGGCATGGTCGTGCGACGCTCCCAGGCGATGCGCCTCGGAGCGTGGACCGGCGGCGCGGCGGCCATCAGTCCTCCGCTCGCACGACCAGCGGCCCCTTGGCGACGAGGTGCGGCGCGGACTGCGCGACGGGCTTCACCACGATGAGGTCGAGGTCGACGTGCCGCGGCTTCGTGACCGCGTCGACGATGACCTCGGCGATGTCCTCGGCCACGAGCGGCTCGGGCACGCTCGAGTAGACGGCGTCGGCCCTCGCCCGGTCGCCGCCGAAGCGCACGAGGGCGAACTCGTCGGTCTTCACCATGCCCGGCGCCACCTCGATCACGCGGAGCGGTTCGCCGTTGAGCTCGAGCCGCAGCACCTCGGTGAGCGCGTGGGCGGCGAACTTCGCCGCGTTGTACCCGCCGCCGCCGACGTACGCCGTGTGACCGGCGATGGAGGTCACGTTCAGGATGTCGGCGACGCCGCGCTCCTGCGCACCACGGCGCAGCAGCGGCAGCAGCGCCGAGATCACGCGCTTGACGGCGAGCACGTTGACCTCGAACATCCACGCCCAGTCGTCGGTCGAGGAGCCCTCGACGCTGTCGAGCCCCTTCGCGCCGCCCGCGTTGTTCACGAGGGCGTGCACGCCGCCGGTCGCCTCGAGGTGGTCGCGCAACGCCTCGACGTCGGCCTGCACGGTGAGGTCGGCGACGAACACCGACGCCCCGGTCTCCGCGGCGAGCGCCTGCAGCCGGTCCTCTCGGCGGGCGACGCCGACGACGTCCCAGCCGGCCGCCCTGAAGGCGCGAACGGTGGCCGCTCCGATGCCCGAACTCGCACCCGTCACGACCACACGCAGTTCACTCATGCGCCCATTCTGCCGTGCGACGAGCGGATGCCGCGCGCAGGCGTCGCGCCGTGCCGCGACGCATGGACGACCGGTCACCGGGTCGTGCCCCGGCGCACCCCGGCCTGCGACCGCACGCCGACCTGCGACATCCGGCGCTCTGCGCTTGAATGGACGGATGCACCGCACCGGCCCGGCTCGACCTCAGACCAGGCGACGCGTGCCGCTCTGGGACAACGCCCGCTGGATCGCGATCACGCTCGTCGTGATCGGACACGGCATCCTGCCGTTGATCGCCGAGTCCGACAGCGCATACAGCGTCTACCTGTTCATCTACTCGTTCCACGTCGCCGTCTTCGTCACGGTCAGCGGGTACTTCGCGAAGTCCGGGCCGCCGAACGCGAAGGCGCTGCGGCAGATCATGACCGACATCGTCTTCCCGTTCTTCATCTTCGAGACGATCTGGAGCCTCATCAAGTGGCTCCTCGGCGGCGAGTTCGCGCTCGACTTCACGACCGCGTCGTGGACCCTCTGGTTCCTCATCGCGCTCGCCGTGTGGCGCATCGTGCTGCCCTACCTCGTGCTGCTGCGATATCCGCTCATCATCGCGATCCTCATCTCCATCGGCGCGGGGTACACCGAGACGATCGACTCGACGCTCGCGCTCTCGCGCACGCTCGGCATGCTGCCCTTCTTCGTGTTCGGCTGGAAGCTGCGGCAGTGGCAGGTGACCGACCGCTGGCTCGACCTCCGACCGGCGGTGGCCTGGCGGTGGCGGGCGGGTGCGATCGCCCTGCTCGGCGTCGTGCTCGCGTTCATGCCCGCGACGATCGAGACCCTGCGCGACCTGAAGCTGCGACGGTTCATGCTGTACGACGAGTCGTACCAGGCGATCGGCTACGACGAGCCGTGGTCGGGCGGCATCCGCCTCGTGCTGCTGCTCACCGCGATGCTGCTCACCGTCGCGTTCCTGCTGCTCATGCCGCGCGGAAAGCACTGGTTCACGGCCTTCGGCGGCGCGACGATGTACATCTACCTGCTGCACACGTTCGTGCTCTATCCGTTCCGCGAGACGCCGGTGCTCGCGGGCGACCAGCCGTTCTGGGTGCTGCCGGCGATGATGCTGTTCTGCATCGGCCTCTCGATCGTGCTCGCGCTGAAACCGGTGCGGCGGGTGTTCCGCCCGCTGGTGCAGCCGCGAGCCCGCTGGCTCTTCCGGCCGGAGCCGTCGACCGCGACGGGCACGATCGTGCTGCCGCCGCTGCCCGACGAGCGCTGACCCGACCGCGCGTGACGGGCCGTGACGCCGTGTTTCGCGGCCCGTTGCCGCTCGTGCGGCGCGAACGTAGCGTGGCTGCATCGCGGCGAGCCCGCGCCACGATCCCAGAAGGAGAGACCACGATGAGCGAACGCGCCGCCGACTGGCGTTTCGAGACCAAGCAGGTGCACTCCGGGGCAGCGCCCGACCCGGTGACGCACGCCCGCGCGACCCCGATCTACCAGACCACGTCCTACGTGTTCGACAACGCCCAGCACGCGCAGAACCTGTTCGCGCTGGCCGAGTTCGGCAACATCTACACGCGCATCATGAACCCGACGCAGGCCGTCGTCGAAGAGCGCCTCGCCGCGCTCGAAGGGGGCACCGGAGCCCTCCTCGTCGCATCGGGCCAGGCGGCCGAGACGTTCGCGGTCCTGAACATCGCGCAGGCGGGCGACCACATCGTCTCGTCGAGCTCGATCTACGGCGGCACCTACAACCTCTTCAAGTACACGCTCGGCAAGCTCGGCATCGAGACCACGTTCGTCGAGAACCAGGACGACGCCGAGGAGTGGCGCCGCGCGGTGCGCCCGAACACGAAGCTCTTCTTCGCCGAGACCATCGGCAACCCGAAGATCAACGTGCTCGACATCGAGCTCGTCGCGGGCATCGCGCACGAGGCGGGCATCCCCCTCATCGTCGACAACACGATCGCGACGCCGTACCTGATCCGCCCGTTCGAGCACGGTGCCGACATCGTGGTGCACTCGGCGACGAAGTTCCTCGGCGGCCACGGCACGGTCATCGGCGGCATCATCGTCGACGGCGGCACCTTCGAGTGGTCGAAGAACGTCGACAAGTTCCCCGGCCTGACCGAGCCCGACCCGTCGTACCACGGCGCCAGCTACACGGCCGCGGTCGGCGACCCCCTCGCGTACATCATCAAGGCGCGCGTGCAGCTGCTGCGCGACCTCGGCGCGTCGATCGCCCCGGCGAGCGCATGGCAGCTGATCCAGGGCATCGAGACGCTCTCGCTGCGCATCGAGCGTCACGTGCAGAACACGCAGGAGATCGCGGAGTGGCTCGACAACCACCCCGACGTCGCGAGCGTCAACTACTCGGGCCTGCCGTCGAGCCCGTGGTACGCGGCCGCCAACAAGTACGCCCCCAAAGGCGTCGGCGCGGTGCTCTCGTTCGAGCTCAAGGGCGGCGTCGACGCCGGCCGTGCGCTCGTCGACAACCTCGACCTGTTCAGCCACCTGGCGAACATCGGCGACGTGCGCTCCCTCGTGATCCACCCGGCGTCCACGACGCACTCGCAGCTCACGCCCGAGCAGCAGCTCACGACGGGCGTCACGCCCGGGCTCGTGCGCCTCTCGGTGGGCATCGAGAACGTCGAGGACCTCAAGGGCGACCTCGAGGCCGGCTTCGCGGCGGCTCGCGCCGCGACGGCGGCCGCGCGCCTCTGACCGACAGGGGCCGGGCCCCGACACGATCGACGGCGGATGCCGCGGGCGAACGTTCGCCCGCGGCATCCGCCGTTCGTCGTCGCAGACGTCGTAGCACACGTCGGAGCATCGACCGCGCCGTGGCCGGCCGTCGAGCCGGTCGTGTAACAAAGCACCGAGCCGACCCCGCATTCGGGAGAATCGAGACCATGGACTGGCAGACCACCGCAGCCGCAGCGCCGGCGCCGCTCATCCCTGAGGCGAGCGCGCCCGCGGCGGCCGGTCGTGCACCGGTGACCGGAGCCTGGCGGGCCGGCGACCCGGTCGGCGACCGCCGCTTCGTGCAGATCGGCGACCTGGGGCTCGAGTCGGGCCGTGTGCTGCCCGGCATCCGCATCGCGTACGAGTCATGGGGCGAGCTCTCCCCCGCGCGCGACAACGCCGTGCTCGTGCTGCACGCGCTCACGGGCGACAGCCACGTGGTCGGGCCCGCGAGCGCGGCGCACGCGAGCGCCGGATGGTGGCCCGGCGTCGTCGGCCCCGGCCTCGCGATCGACACCGACCGATGGTTCGTGGTCGCCCCCAACGTGCTGGGCGGCTGCCAGGGCTCGACGGGCCCGGCGTCGCTCGCGCCCGACGGCACCGAGTGGGCATCCAGATTCCCGCTCGTCACGATCCGCGACCAGGTGCGCGCCCAGATCGCGTTCGCCCGCGAGCTCGGCATCGAGCGCTTCGCCGCCGTCGTCGGCGGTTCGATGGGCGCCATGCACGTGCTCGAGTGGGCCATCGAGGCGCCGGCCGCCGTCGAGCGCATCGCCGTGCTCGCCGCGCCGCCCGCCACGACCGCCGACCAGATCGCCCTGAACTCCGTGCAGCTCGAGGCCGTTCGCTCCGATCCGGCGTTCCGCGACGGCGACTACTACGACGCTTCCGACGGCGTCGGGCCGACCCGCGGCCTCGCACTCGCCAGGCGCATGGCGATGCTCAACTACCGCACGGCGGCCGAGCTCAACGATCGGTTCGAGCGCAGCTGGCAGAGCGACCTCGACCCGCTCGGCGGCGGGGGGCGATTCGCGGTGGAGTCCTACCTCGACTTCCACGGCAACAAGTTCACCCGCCGGTTCGACGCGAACAGCTACCTCGTGCTCACCGAGGCGATGAACTCCCACGACCTCGCACGAGGGCGCGGCAGCGTCGCATCGGCGCTCGCCCGCATCGAGGCGAAGAGCCTCGTGCTCGGCATCGACAGCGACCGGTACTTCCCGCTCCCCGGGCAGGTCGAGCTCGCCGCCGGCCTGCCGCACAGCATCCACGGCCCCGATCCCGTGATCGTGCGCTCCGAGTACGGCCACGACGCGTTCCTCGTCGAGCACGAGATCGTGGGCGCGGCGATCGCGCGCCTGCTCGCCGCCTGACCTCCGGCACGGCTCTCCGGTACAGTTCGAGAAGGCGGAGCGGCCCCGGGTTCGAACCCCGGGCGGACCGCCGCCCGGCTCCGGCCGGGTTCCGACCGTGACGCACACCGATGAGGGGGTGCCGTGAAGCGCATCCACAAGGAACGCGACCGCCTGCTGCGACGTCTCACGCGCATCACCGGCCTCGCGGGAGCCATCGGCGCCTTCCTCTGCATCCTCGTTCCCGGAGCGGCGACCACGCCCGAGTTCGCGATCGCGGCGGCCATCTCGATCGTCCTCGCCGGGCTGCTCCTCGTGCACACCGCGCGGGGCTCGCTCGCCGCCGCACTCGGCGTCGTCGCGGCATCCGTCGCCCTCATCCTGACCCTCGGCGCCGCCCCGGTGCTCGACCCGGCCACCTCCACCGCCCTCGCCGTGACGGGCGGCGTCACCTCGGCCTCCGTCGCCGCGCCGCTCGTCGTGCGCCGGCGGGGCGTGCTGCTCGTCTGCGTGCTCGCGGCGGTGCTCACCCTGTCGATCGCGACGGTCGCCGTCACCTCAGGGCATTCGATGATCGACGTGCTCGTGACGACCGTGACCGGCTGGGCGGCGCTGGCCGTGCTCGGCGCCTGGCTCGACAACGGCGTCCGCATCGCGGAGGCGCGCATCGGCGAGGTCGGTCGCGCGCACGAGGCCGAGCGCATCGCCAGCGAGCTCGAGGCGCAGCAGCGCCAGGATGCACGCGTGCTGCACGACACGGTGCTCGCGACGCTCTCGCTGCTCGCGCACTCCGGCGTCGGCGTCAGCGCCAACGCCCTTCGCGACCAGGCCGGCGACGACGCCCGCCTCCTTCGGCAGCTGCGCCTCGGCGTGCCCCTCGACAACGGGTCGAACGCGATCTTCTCGCCCGGCTCCGACGACGACCTGCTGAGCACGACGTTCGAGTCGGTGCGCCAGCGGTTCGTGCGCATGGGCCTCGACGTCGGCTGGCACGGCGCCGGCCAGCTGGTGCTGCCGAGGGAGACCCTCGACGCCCTCGTCGGCGCCCTCGGCGAGTGCCTCGAGAACGTGCGCCGCCACTCGGGCGTCACCGAGGCCGACGTCACCATCACCGACGACGAGCACACCGTGCGTGCCATGGTCACCGACGCGGGCGAGGGGTTCGAGCCCGACTCCGTCGACCCGGCCCGCCTCGGGTACGCCGAATCCGTGGTCGGCCGCCTGAACGCCGTCGGCGGCCGCGCACGCGTCTTCTCGTCGCCCGGGTCGGGCACGACCGTCATGCTGGAGGTGCCGAAGCCGTGAGCACCAGATCTCCGAGAACCGCCGCGACGATCGGCGAGCACTCGTTCCTGCGGCCCGCCCGGTCGGCCAGCGCGGCGAGCAACATCCGCTCGAGCCACGGGGGGCGCCGGCTCGCGATCGGCGCGACGATCGCCGCGGGCCTGCTCGTGCTCGGTCACCTCATCCGCGCCTTCGTGATGGCCCCCTACTTCCCGCCCGGACTCGGGCCGTGGCCCGGCTGGCTCSCCCTCCTGGCCGTCGTGGCCGTCGGGTGCATCGGCTGGCAGGTGTTCCGCGGCATGCCCGACTGGTTCTACGTGCTCCTCCTCGTCGGGCTCGTGGCCCCCGTCTGGCTCGACCTGCAGGCCACCTCGGGGCTCGCGACGTTCGGCGTCACGCCGACCGCCGCACCCGCGATCGGCGCGGTGCTCATGCCCGTGTCCACGATCCGTTCGCGCATGCTGCCGATCGTCGTGGCCTGCGGTATCGCGGTCGCGCTCCTCGTCGACGCGCTGATGCAGGTCGGCACCGCCGGGTCCGCCGTCGTGCCGCTGCTCGCGCTCGCGGGCGGCACGGTGCTGCCGCTGGCGCTCACGGTCGCGATGCTGAGCGGGTTCAGTCGGCTCGTGCGGCACGAGGCCGACCTGTCGCTCGTGCAGAGCACGGTCGGCACGGCGCGTTCGGCGGTCGGCATGCGCGCGTCCGAGGAGCTCGCGAAGCTCGACTTCGACGCCGAGAACCTGCTCGAGGACGTCTCGGCCGGCCGCATCGGCCTGCCGCTCTCCGATGACGACGCCGCCCGCGCGGGCGAGCTCGCCGCCCGGCTGCGGATCCGGCTCATCGAGGGGCGCAACGACACCTGGCTCAAGCACGCGGTCGCGGAGTCGCAGTACCTCAGCGGCCGGGTGCAGGTCGACGATCCGACCGGACTCGCCGGCCCGCTGTCGGCCACGCAGCGCGAGGGCCTGCTGCTCGCGCTCTGGCTCCTCGTCGCCGACCCGGTGAAGCCCTCCGCGGTTCCCGCCTCGGTCAAGGTGCGGTGCCGCGAACCCGACGAATCATCTGTCGACGACGCCGACGTCGACGACCTGCACGTGGCGACCTCCGTGGACATCACGGTCGAGGTCGACGGCGTCATTCATCGTCGCGTCGACCCCGCAACGTGGGATGCAGTCGCTAATGTCGGAATGCACCAGTTGGTTCCCGCTGCATCGGGGTTCCGCATCGAGATCACCTGTCGCATCGAACCCGAGGCGCTCGCGCCCGGCCAGCGTCACCCGGCTGGCCGACCGATAGAGGAGAAGTCGCATGGCTGAGACCGATGAACCCATCCGATTGGCGATCGTCGACGATCACCGCATGCTGCTCGGCGCACTCTCGGAGTGGCTGCGCGGCTCGGCGTCCGACATCGACCTCGTCGCGGCGGTCCCCTCGTGGTCCGAGCTGCTGGCCCACCCCTCGTTCCCGGTCGACGTGGTGCTGCTCGACCTCGACCTGCGCGACAACATCCCGGTCTCGCTGAAGCTGTCGATGCTGAAGTCCGCCGGCGTGCAGACCATGCTCATGAGCACGTACTCCGAGCCGGCCGTCGTGCGCGAGGCGCTCGGCTCCGGCGCGCTCGGCTTCATCGTGAAGTCCGAGCCGGTCGAGAACATCGTCGAGGCGATCCGCGCCGCCCGCAACGGCGAGACCTACCTCACGCACGAGCTCGAGGTCGCGCTCGCGGCCGAGGGCACGGTGCCGAAGCTCTCGGCGCAGGAGCGTCGCGTCATGGCGCTCTACGGCGCCGGCCAGCCGGTCAAGGCGGTCGCCTTCCAGCTCGGCATCTCCGAGGAGACCGCGAAGAGCTACCTCAAGCGCATCCGCGAGAAGTACCGCCTGTCGGGCTTCGACGTCGGCACGAAGGTCGCGCTGCGCAAGCGCGCGATCCTCGACGGCATCCTGCTGCAGTCCGACTGAGCGAGCGGATGCCGCGGCGCGGCGTCCGCTGAACGCGAAACCGTGCCGCAGCTCAGACCTCGACGGCTTCCATGGCCCCCGTCGCGTACGGCACCACCACGCCGCGCCGGCCGCGCGAGCGGTCGATCGCGAACGAGGTGATCGCCAGCGCGATGCCGGCGAAGGTGAGCGCGAGGCCGATCCAGATCGGTGCGACGTAGCCGAGTCCGCCGGCGATCGCCAGGCCGCCGAGCAGGGCGCCGAGGCTGTTGCCGATGTTCAGCGCCGAGTGGTTCAGGGCTGCGGCGATCGACTGGCTGTCGCGCGCGACATCCATGAGCCGTGCCTGGATCGTGGGCGAGAGCGCGGCCGACGAGCCGCCGATGAGGAAGACGCCGACGAACAGGCCGACGGGGTACGCGGCGGTGAGCCCGAGCACGAAGAGCGCGATCGCGAGCACCGCGAAGAAGATGTACATGCTGCGGCGCACGCTCCAGTCGGCGAGGCGTCCGCCGACGAAGTTGCCGATCGTCATGCCGAGGCCGAAGGCGACGAGCACGACGGGCACGAGCGCGGCGGGCAGGCCGGTGACCTCGGTCGCGAGCGGGGCGACGTAGCTGTAGACCGCGAAGAGCCCGCCGAACCCGATGGCGCCGATCGCGAGCGCGAACCAGACCTGTGCGCGCGAGAACGCGCCGAGCTCGCGCTTGAGCGTCGCGCCGGGATCGCCCGGCTGCCAGGGCACGGCGATCGCGACGGCGACGAAGGTGAGCGCGAAGATGCCGGCGACGGCGAGGTACGCGGTGCGCCAGCCCTGCGCCTGCCCGAGCCAGGTGATGAGCGGCACGCCGATGACGTTCGCGATCGTGAGTCCGGAGAGCACCAGTGCGACGCCGCGGGCGCGCTTGCCGGGGCCCATGAGGCTCGCGGCGACGAGCGAGGCGATGCCGAAGTACGCGCCGTGCGGAAGCGCCGAGAGGAACCGGGCCGCGAGCACGAGCTCGAAGGTGGGCAGCACGGCCGAGGCGATGGTGCCGAGCGTGAACGCGGTGAGCAGCGCGAGCAGCAGGCGCTTCCGCGGCCAGCGGGCGGCGACGGCGGCGATGGTGGGCGCGCCGACGACGACGCCGAGCGCGTACGCCGAGATGATCCAGCCGGCCTGCGCGTTCGCGGTGTCGGGCGAGCTCGCCGCGAGGGCGGGCAGCAGGTCGCGCCCGATCTCGGGGAGCAGGCCCATGGCGACGAACTCGGTCGATCCGATGCCGAATCCGCCGAGCGCGAGGGCGAGCAGCGCGAGGCGCACGCGGGTCGGCGACAGGGTCGACGTCTGATCGGTGCGCATGGTCATCCGACGATTGTCGCACAGGAATCGAATCGATTCGACCCACCCGGGCGATCGTCGCGCGATGTTCCCACGGACGACTCGCGGGAGTCGACCGCGCGCACCCGTCAGTCCGCGGCGCCGCCGTCGATCGCGGTCTCGAGCCGCTCGATCTTCGCGTCGAGCTCGCCCGCGTAGCCGGGGCGGATGTCGGCCTTCAGCACGAGCGACACGCGTGACCCGTACTCGCCGACCGCCTCGGTCGCACGGCGCACCACGTCGAACACCTCGTCCCACTCGCCCTCGAGCTCGGTGAACATCGAGGTCGTGCGGTTCGGGAGGCCCGACTCGCGCACGATCCGCACGGCCGCCGCGACGGCGTCGTGCACGCTGCCGTCGTCGCGACCCGTTCCGCTCGGTGCGACCGAGAATGCCACCAGCATGAATCCTCCTCGCGGGCGAGCGCGTCAGCCCGTCTGGAGCGCGTCAGCCCGTCTGCTCCCAGCCTGCCACAGCGCCACGACACCCCAGGCGAGCAGCGCGACGAGCAGGGCGACCTTCGTCGTCAGCAGCAGCACGAACGCGGGATTCGCGGCGAGCAGCCACCCGTACCAGTAGGGGTAGATGAGCTGCGTGCAGAGCGCGATCGAGATCGCGAGCACCGCGGGCACGGCGAACCGGCTCGGGCGGTAGACGAGGCCGAGCACGACGGGCGCCGCGAGCCAGGCGATGAACTGCGGCGAGCCCACCTTGTTCGCGAGCATGAGCACGACGACGAACGACATCGCCAGCGGCGGCATCACCCGCACGAAGGCGCCGCCGCGCCGCACGGCGCGCACCCCGAGCAGCGCGACGGCGAGCACCCCGACCGCCATGGCCGGCGTCGTGAGGGCCGCCGCGGCATCCGCCCCTGGGCCGTCGATCTGGAACGTGAGGATGTCCTTCGAGTACACGACGCTCACGTCCTGCGAGCCCGCGACGATCCGCCAGAGCCAGGCGACCGCGAGCGGCGCCTCGACCTGCAGGCCGCGCCCGGCCTGCTCCTCGACGAAGCCGAATGCGTTGAGGCCCGACCCGGCGAGCAGGCTCACGCCGAGGATGCCGATGCTCAGCGCCACGGCGATGCCCACGACCTCCGCGCGCCGCCGTGAGGCGATCACGAGCGCCGCGACGAGCGCCGCGGGCCAGACCTTCACCCACGCGCCGACGGTGAGCAGCACCGCGGCGACGCGCGGACGGCCGGCAGCCATCAGCAGGCCGACGATCGCGATGGGCACGGTCACCGCGTCGATGCGGCCGAGCGCGATCGGCCCGAGCAGCACGAGGAATCCGAGCCACCACCACGCGGCCGCACGGCGCGGGCGCGAGAGCCGAGCCGAGCCGAGCAGCACCGCGAAGGCGACCGCGTTCAGGAGGGTGACGAGCACGAGCCAGGTCTGCGCGTACCAGGCCGGGCCGAAGGCGAGCGAGGCCGCCATCGGCACGAACGCGAGGATCGGATACACCCACGACGCGTCGATGCCCATGCGCACCCAGCCGTGCGCCGCGTTCTCGGCCCAGACCCGGTAGACGCCGGTGACGTCGCCGAGCGGTTGCCCCGGTGCGGCGAGGTTCAGCCAGACGAGCCAGGCGTGCACGATCGCGAAGGCGATCCACGGGGCGACGCGACCGCCCACGAGCCGGACGACGGATGCCGCGGGCGCCGCACGCTCGCCTGCTTCCGTCATGACGGCGAGCCTATCCGAGTGTCACATTCCGCCACGCTCGGTCGCGCCGGCGGCGGAATCGGCGAAGCTTGGAGGCACGACCCCCACGGAGGCAGCCATGACCCGACGCCCACTCGCCGCGATCCTCATCGCGGCATCCGCAACCCTCGCCCTGGCCGCGTGCACGTCGGGGTCGGGCGAGACCGCGTCGAGCGACTCCGGCTCGGGCGACGGCTACGTCACCGAGGGCAAGTTCACGGTCGGCACCGGCGAGCCCGCGTACTACCCGTGGGTGATCGACGACGCCCCCGAGTCGGGCGAGGGCTTCGAGTCCGCCGTCGCATACGCGGTGGCCGACCAGCTCGGCTTCGCCGCCGACGACGTCGTCTGGGTGCGCAGCACGTTCGACCAGGCGATCGCGCCGGGCCCCAAGGACTTCGACGTCAACCTGCAGCAGTTCTCGATCACGCCCGAGCGCGCCGAGAACGTCGACTTCTCGTCGCCCTACTACGAGACCACGCAGGTCGTCATCACGGTCGAGGGGTCGCCCGCGGCATCCGCCACCTCGATCGCCGACCTGAAGGACCTGCTGATCGGCGCGCAGACCGGCACCACGAGCTTCGACGCCATCGAGCAGGAGATCGCCCCGACGGCCGGCGCGCAGGTGTTCAACACGAACGACGACGCGAAGCTCGCGCTGCAGAACGGCACGGTCGACGCGATCGTCGTCGACCTGCCGACCGCCTTCTACCTGACCGGTGCCGAGCTCGACGGCGGCAAGATCGTCGGCCAGCTGCCGACGACCGGCGACGGCGACGAATTCGGCCTCGTGCTCGCCAAGGACTCGCCGCTCACCGCAGACGTCACGGCCGCCGTCGACGCCCTGCGAGCCGACGGCACGCTCGACGAGCTCGCGACCACGTGGCTCGGCGGCGACGCGGCCCCGCTGCTCGACTGATCCGGTCGAAGCCATCGACGCGATCGAACGGACGCGAACGGCGGCGTGCGTGCGCGGTGGGCGCACGCCGCTAGCGTTGCACCGTGGCTGAATCGACGAAGACGGGCGCCGCGCGCGGCCCGATCGAACCCGAGGCGTCACCCGACTCCGGGTGGCAGCCGAGTTCGGTCGAGCTCTCGCGCCGCACCTTCCGTCGCCGGCAGACCCGCCGTTCGGTGCTGGTCAGCGCGGGTTCGACGCTGATCTTCGCCGGCCTCCTCGCGTGGGGGCTGATCGGGTCGCCCGGCTGGGCGCAGGTGCAGCAGACCTTCTTCGACCCCGAGGTCGCGATCGCGTCGCTCCCCCGCATCCTCGAAGGCCTGTGGCTGAACATCCAGGTGCTCGTGTTCGCCGCGATCGGCGTCGTGCTCGTCGCCCTGCTGCTCGCGACGATGCGCACGCTGCGCGGCCCGGTCTTCTTCCCGCTGCGAGCCCTCGCCGCCGGCTACACCGACCTGTTCCGCGGCATGCCGCTCATCATCGTGCTGTACCTCGTCGGGTTCGGCCTGCCGGGGCTCGACTTCCTGCCGCGACTGCCCGTGGCGGTCTGGGGCACGATCGCCCTGATCCTCGTGTACTCGGCGTACGTGTCCGAGGTGTTCCGCGCCGGCATCGAGGCGGTGCACCCCTCGCAGCGCCTCGCCGCGCGCTCGCTGGGCCTCAGCCACGGTCAGACCATGCGCCGCATCGTGCTCCCCCAGGCCCTGCGCAAGGTCACCCCCGCGCTCATGAACGACTTCGTCGCCATGCAGAAGGATGTCGGCCTCATCTCGGTGCTCGGCGCCGTCGACGCGGTGCGCGCGGCCCAGATCGAGACCGCCCACTTCTTCAACTACACGCCCTACGTCGTCGCGGGCCTGCTCTTCGTGCTGCTCGCGTGGCCGATGATCCGGCTCACCGACTGGGTGTCGGCGCGCACCCGCGCACGCGAGCAGGGCGGGAGCATCGTATGAGCGGGCCGAACGCGCACATGCCCTCTGAGGCCACCCCGACCGGGGCGACCCCCGACGCCCCCGGGCTGCTGCGGCTGCGCGGCATCCGTCGTTCGTACGGCGACAAGCTCGTGCTCGACGGCGTCGACCTCGACGTCGACGCGCACGAGGTCGTCGCCCTGGTCGGAGCGTCGGGGTCGGGCAAGTCGACCCTGCTGCGCACCGTCAACCTGCTCGAGACGATCGACGACGGCGTGATCCTGCTCGACGGCGAAGACGTCAGCGATCCGCGCGTCGACGCCGACCGGGTGCGCGCGCGCATCGGCGTCGTCTTCCAGCACTACAACCTGTTCCCCCACCTCAGCGTGCTCGACAACGTCACCCTCGCCGCGCGCCTCGTGCACCGGATGCCGCGGGCGGCCGCCCAGGCGAAGGCGCTCGAGCTGCTCGACTCGGTGGGGCTGGCCGACTTCGCGAAGGCGTTCCCCGATCGGCTCTCGGGCGGACAGCAGCAGCGCGTCGCCATCGTGCGCGCCATCGCGACCGACCCCGAACTGCTGCTGCTCGACGAGGTGACGAGCGCGCTCGACCCGGAGCTCGTCGGCGAGGTGCTCGCGCTCGTGCGGTCGCTCGCCGACCGCGGCGCGACGATCGTGATGGCGACGCACGAGATGGCGTTCGCGCGCGAGGTCGCCGACCGCGTCGTCTTCCTCGACGCCGGGCGCATCATCGAGGACGCGCCCGCGCGGGAGTTCTTCGCGGCCCCGCGCGAGGCACGCACGCGCGAGTTCCTCACGAGGTTCCTGCGCGCGTAGCGCCTCGAGGGTCGCGACGGCGGTGCGGGTGCGGATGCCTCCCGGACGGCGCTCCCGCCGCCGTCTCAGCCCGCTCAGCTCGCGAGCAGGTCGCCGACCACGGCGGGCACCGACTGCGCGATGTCGAGGGCGACGATCGGGCCGCCGCCGTTCGCGGTGCTGGCGCGAAGGGCCGCCTCGCCCTGGATCCAGGCCGCGGTCGCCGCGAGCGAGGTGAGCACCTCGGCGTCGTCGGCGAGCCGCCGGTGGTGCGTGGCCGCGAGCGCACCGAGGATGCCCCCGAGCACGTCGCCCGTGCCGCCCGTCGCGAGCCAGTGCGTCGGCGCCTCGACGACGAAGCGGTTGCCTGCCGGGTCGCACACGTGGGTGGTCGCGCCCTTCAGGAGCACGACGACGCCGAGCTCGAGGGCGGCGCGCTCGGCCCAGGCAGCGGGGTCGGCACGGATCTCGTCGAGGCTCGACCGGATCTCGCGCGCGGCCAGCACCCGCGCGAGCTCCCGCAGGTGCGGCGTGATGACGGTCGGCGCGGTGTGCGTGCCCACGAGGTCGAGCGCACCGGCATCCAGCACCACCGGTATGCCGTCGGCCAGCGCGTGCTGCAGGTCGCCGAGCAGCACGAACGAGCGCCGGGTCGGGTCGATGCCCGAGCCGAGAAGCCACGCCTGCACGCGTCCGCGGCCGACGACGGTCTCGGGGCGGCGGCCGAGCACCGCGGCGCGCACGCCCCGCGGCCCGATGTAGCGCACGAGCCCGACCCCGGTGCGGTGGGCGGCCTCGACGCCGAGCACCGCCGCCCCCGGGAACTCGACCGAACCCGACACCATGCCGAGCACGCCGCGCGAGTACTTGTCGTCATCGGCTCCCGGCGCCGCGATCCACGGTGCGGCGTCTTCGGCCCGCCAGCTTCTCCACTCGGTGGCCATGCTCCAACGATAGGTTGGATCACGATGTCAGCGACAGCCCTTCTCCCCATCAGTCTCGCTCCGCGCGTGGTCGTCTTCGACTACGGCGAGGTGATCTCCCGCGCCCCGAGCGCCGACGACCGGGCCGCGCTCGTCGCCCGCGCCGCCCTGCCCCCCGACGCCGAGCCGATCTTCTGGGAGGCGTACTGGCGGCACCGCGAGGCCCTCGACCAGGGCACCCTCTCGATCGCCGGATACTGGGCGGCCGTCGCCGAGGCGATCGGCGTCGACTGGAGCCCGGTCGACGTGCACGAACTGTGGGCGATCGACCACCGCAGCTGGTTGAGCGGCGACCCCGGCACCCTGCGCGTGCTGCACGCGCTGCACGACGGGGGCACCCGCCTCGCCCTGCTCTCGAACGCCGGCGCCGACTACTCCGGCTGGCTGCGTTCCGGGTCGTTCGCTCCGCTGTTCGAGCGCGTGTTCGTCAGCGGAGAGCTCGGGCTCGTCAAGCCGGGCGCCGAGATCTACGAGCACGTCATCTCCGAGCTCGGCATCGAGCCCGAGCAGTTCGTGTTCGTCGACAACCGGGCCGACAACGTCGCCGGTTCGCTCGCGGTCGGCGGCGACGCCTTCGTGTTCACGGATGCCGCGTCGCTCGAGTCGTGGCTCAGGGAGCTCGCCGCGTGAGCGCCGCACCCACGGCGTCCACGGCGTCGACGGCACCCGTGGCATCCGCCCCGTCCGCCCTGTTCACCCCGCTCACGATCCGCGGGCTGACGATCCGCAACCGGGTCTGGCTCCCCCCGCTCTGCCAGTACTCGGTCACGAAGCGCGACGGCGTGCCGCACGACTGGCACCTCGTGCACCTCGGCTCGATGGCCGCCGGCGGTGCCGGGCTCGTCATCGCCGAGGCGACCGGCGTCAGCCCCGAGGGGCGCATCTCCGACTACGACACGGGCATCTGGAACGACGAGCAGGTCGCGGCGTGGTCGCGCGTCACCCGGTTCATCCGATCGCAGGGTGCGGCGTCCGGCATCCAGCTCGCCCATGCGGGTCGCAAGGCGTCGGTCTGGCCGGAGCCCCTGCGCCGGCCGGGGTCGCAGCCGCTCGACGAGGGCGGCTGGACCACGGTCTCGGCGTCGGCGCAGGCGTTCGACGGCTTCCGCGAGCCGGTCGCGCTCGACGAGGCCGGCATCCGCCGGGTCATCGCGGACTTCCGTGCGGCCGCCCGGCGCGCGCTCGACGCGGGCTTCGACCTCGTCGAGGTGCACGCCGCACACGGATACCTCGTGCACCAGTTCCTCTCGCCGCTGTCGAACGTGCGCGACGATGCGTGGGGCGGCGACCTCGAGGGCCGCGCGCGCCTGCTGCTCGAGATCGTGCGCGAGGTGCGCGCCGAGATCGGCGACGACGTGCCGCTGTTCGTGCGCTTCTCGGCGACCGACTGGGTCGACGGCGGCTGGGACGAGGCGCAGACGGCGATCGTCGCGCGCTGGTGCGAAGACGCCGGGGCCGACTTCTTCGACGTGTCCACCGGTGGCCTGGTCGCCCACGCCGACATCCCGGTCGGGCCCGGCTACCAGGCCGGGCACGCCGAGTACGTCGGCGAGCACGCCGACGTCCAGGTGTCGGCGGTCGGCCTCATCACGAACGCCGAGCAGGCCGAGCAGCTCGTCGCCTCCGGCAGCGCCGATGCGGTGATGTTCGGCCGGGCCATGATGCGCGACCCGCACTTCGCGTTGCGCGCCGCGCACGAGCTCGGCGCGGGCACCTCCATGTGGCCGGTGCAGTACCTGCGGGCGAGGCCGGAGGTCAACGACGGCGAGTGGTGAGCCCGGGCCGGCTGACGCCCGATGTCGGGCGAGCAGCCGGCCTCGGGTGACGGCCGGGACGAGCCGGGTCAGGCCGAGCCGGCCGAGCCGGCCGAGGCCTGCCGCATGCGCATGGCCCGCTCCATCATCTCGGGCGAGAGCTGGCCGATCGCGAAGATGTTGCCCTCGCTGTCGGTGAACCAGGCGCTGCGCTCGTCGCCGAGCTCGGCGACGCCGTCGACCGTCTTCAGGCCGGGCAGGTCGTAGTCCTCGAACACGACGCCGTGCGTGCGCAGCGCGGTCATGTCGCGGTCGAGGTCGTCGGTCATGAGGTTGAACGCGGTGTTGCCCGCGGTGCCGGCGAACTCGGTGCGGTAGACCATCACGATGGTGCCGCCGACGTCGTAGAACAGGCCCATGCCCTCCAGGTCCTCGTAGACCGGGTCGCGGCCGAGCACGTCGTGCCACCAGGACTTCGCTCGGCCGAGGTCCGACGCAGGGAGGACGGCCGTCGCCATGAGTTTCTCGAACATGATGCTTCCTCGGATCCTCGGGTCGGCGCGAGTCTACGCCGGGCCGCCAGGGCCGATCCCGCACGGGGAACGAGTGGCACGGCAGCACCAGCTGCGGCATCCGCGCCGGCACCGCCGGAGACGGCGCGGCCGCGACATCCGTCGATCGGATGCCGCGGCCGGCCGTTCACGGAAGGACGTCAGCCCCGCCGGGTGGCGTCCTGCACCTCGCCGACGAGCTCCTCGATGATGTCCTCGAGGAAGATCACGCCCGTGGTCGCGCCCTGCTCGTCGAACGAGCGCGCGACGTGCGTGCCGAGCCGACGCATCGTGGCCAGTGCGTCTTCAAGGTCGGTGCCGTCGTAGATCGACACGAGGCGCCGGATGCGCTTCGCGGGGATCGGGTCGTCGAACTCGTCGACCCTGAGGTCGATGACGTCCTTCAGGTGCACGTAGCCCTCGGGTTCGCCGTCGGCGCCGAGGATCACGTACCGCGAGTACCCGCGCCGGGCGACGGCACGCTCGACGTCGGCCGGCGTCGCCGTCGCCGGCAGGCTGACGAGCGCCGACAGCGGCAGCGCGACATCCGCGACCCGCTTCGTCGTGAACTCGAACGCCGCGGTCAGGGTGCCGCTCGCATCGGCGAGCATGCCCTCGGCGCGAGAGCGGTCGACGATGGTCTGCACCTCGTCGAGCGTGAACGTCGAGTTCGCCTCGCTCTTCGGCTCGACCCCGAACAGGCGCAGCACGCCGTTCGCCGTCGCGTTCAGCGCCACGATCACCGGACGGAAGATCCGCGCGATGAACACCAGCGGCGGCGCCAGCAGCAGCACCGCGCGCTCGGGCAGCGAGAACGAGAGGTTCTTCGGAACCATCTCGCCGAACACCACGTGCAGGTACGACACGAGCACGAGCGTCACGATGAACGCGACGGTCGAGATGACGGCCTCCGACCACCCGGTGAGGTGCAGCGGCACCTCGAGCAGGTGGTGGATGGCCGGCTCGGAGACGTTCAGGATCAGCAGCGAGCAGATCGTGATGCCGAGCTGGCTCATCGCGAGCATGAGCGTGGCGTGCTCCATCGCCCAGAGGGCGGTCTTCGCACGGCGGCTGCCCTGCTCGGCGAGCGGTTCGATCTGCGAGCGTCGCGCCGAGATGACGGCGAACTCGGCGCCGACGAAGAAGGCGTTGGCGAGCAGCAGCACCACGAGCCAGACGATGCCCATCCAGTCGCTCATCGCTGGGCCTCCGCTTCGTCGTCGGCCGGCACCGGATCGGGCACGAACCTCAGCCGGTCGATGCGGCGCCCGTCGAGGCGCTGCACGGAGAGCGTGCCGCCCTCGATGCGCACCTCGTCGCCGACCACCGGCAGGCGGCCGAGCTCGGAGATGACGTAGCCCGCGACGGTCTCGTAGTCGCCGTTCTCGGGCACGCGGATGCCCGTGCGGTCCACGAGCTCGTCGGGCCGGAGGATACCGGGGAACGCGACGGAGTCCTCGCGGCGCACGATGCCGGCGCGCGTGCGGTCGTGCTCGTCGGCGACCTCGCCCACGAGTTCCTCGACGAGGTCCTCGAGGGTCGCGACGCCCGCCGTTCCGCCGTACTCGTCGACCACGACGGCCATCTGGAACCCGCGGCCGCGCAGCTCGCCGAGCAGCACGTCGAGGGTCATCGTCTCGGGCACGCGGAGCGCCTCGGACTGCAGGGCGGATGCCGGGACATCCGCCCGTCGTTCACGTGGCACTGCGACCGCCTGCTTGACGTGCACGAGCCCGACGATGTCGTCGAGGTTCTCGTCGTACACGGGGAACCGCGAGAAGCCGGTCTGGCGCGCGAGGTCGAGCACGGTCTCGGCGGAGTCCTGGCGCTGCACGGCCGACACGGCCGGCCGCGGCGTCATGACGTCGGATGCGTCGTGGTCGGCGAAGCGCAGGGTGCGCCCGAGGAGGGTCGCGGTGTCCTGCTCGAGCAGGCCGGCGCTGGCCGAACGACGCACGAGCGAGGAGAGCTCCTCGGCCGAGCGGGCGCCGGAGAGCTCCTCCTTCGGCTCGATGCCGAAGGCGCGGATCAGCCCGTTCGCACTGCCGTTCAGCACCACGATCGCCGGGCGGAACACCCAGGTGAACGCGGTCTGGAACGGCATCACGATCTTCGCGGTCGCCAGCGGCAGCGCGAGCGCGAAGTTCTTCGGCACGAGCTCGCCGACGATCATCGAGAGCAGCGTCGCGACGACGACCGCGGTGATCGCGCCGATCGGGCGGATCATCGCCTCTGGCAGGCCGATCGCGGCGAGGGGGCCGGCGAGCAGCGAGCTGATCGCCGGTTCCATCGTGTACCCGGTGAGCAGGGTCGTCAGCGTGATGCCGAGCTGGGCGCTCGAGAGATGCGTCGAGGTGATCTTCAGCGCGGAGATGGTGAGCGAGAGCCTCGTCTCACCTCGAGAACGGCGCGCCTCGAGATCGGCGCGATCGAGGTTGACGAGCGCGAACTCGCTCGCAACGAACAAGCCCGTGCCGACCGTGAGGAGGAGTCCGATGCCGAGCAGGATCCACTCAGACATGCGCACCTCCCCGGTCGATCACGGGCGAGGGTCTGTGACTGGGATTGGCAGAGGGAGGATCGTCCATTGTGCGAACGAGTATATCGGCGGGATCGCGTCGAACTCCCGGTGATTCACCAGCTGACCGGCAGCGCCTTGCCCTCCTCGTAGCCCGCCGCGGACTGGATGCCGACGCGCGCCCGGTCGCGGAACTCCTCGAGCGTGCGAGCACCCGCGTACGTGAAGGAACTGCGGACGCCGGACGTGATCATGTCGAGCAGGTCCTCGAGCGACGGCCGCAGCGGGTCGAGGTAGATCGACGACGACGAGATGCCCTCGGCGAAGAGCTCCTTGCGCGCGAGCTCGTAGGGCGAGAGCCGGTCGAATCGCTCGCGCACGGCCTTCGTGGAGGCCATGCCCCAGCTCTCCTTGTAGAGGCGGCCGTTCGCGTCGCGGGCGAGCGAACCCGGCGCCTCGATGGTGCCGGCGAACCACGAGCCGATCATGACGGATGACGCGCCGGCGGCGAGGGCGAGGGCCACGTCGCGGGGGTACCGCACGCCGCCGTCGGCCCAGACCCGTGCGCCGAGCTCGCGCGCCGCCTCGGCGGTCTCGAGGACGGCCGAGAACTGCGGACGCCCGACCGCGGTCATCATGCGGGTCGTGCACATCGCGCCGGGTCCGACGCCGACCTTCAGCACGTCGGCGCCGGCCTCGACGAGGTCGGCCACCGCGTCGGCCGTGACGATGTTGCCCGCGACGATCGGCACGCCGAGGCCGAGGTCGCGCACGATCGACACCGCGCGGACCATGCCCTCCTGGTGGCCGTGGGCGGTGTCGAGCACGAGCATGTCGACGCCGGCCGCGACGAGCGCGGAGGCCTTCGCGGCGACGTCGCCGTTGATGCCGACCGCCGCGGCCACCCGCAGGCGGCCCTCGGCGTCGACGTTGGGCTCGTAGATCGTTCCGCGCAGGGCGCTCCGGCGACTCAGGGTGCCGACGACGCGCCCGTGCTCGAGCACCGGCGCGAACTCGAGGCCGGCATCGACCATCAGGTCGAACGCGCGACGCGGGGTCTCGACGTCGTCGGCGTCGAGCGAGGCGAGGCCGCCGTGCACGAGGTCGCCGAGGCGGGCGTCGGGCAGCGCGGTCGCGAGGCGCTCGGCGGCGATGCACCCGACGTACTCGTCGCCGTCGGCCTGCAGCACGATGCCCTGGCCCTGCACGGGCGGGAGCACCGCGAGCGCGTCGGCCACCGTGGCATCGGGCGCGAAGGCGTACGGCGTGTCGAAGCGGGACGACTGCGCCTTGACCCAGCGGATCGACTCGGCGAGGTCCTGCAGGTGCAGGTCCTGCGGCAGCACGCCGATGCCGCCTCGCCTCGCCAGCGACGATGCGAGCCTCGGGCCGGTGATCGAGTTCATGTTCGCCGACACGATCGGCACCGACGCCCCCGACCCGTCGTCGGGGGCGAGCGACACGTCGAGACGGCTCGTCACGCCGGAGCGGCTCGGCACGAGGAAGACGTCGGAATAGGTCAGATCGTGGCTGGGTTCGGTGCGGTAGAACTCCATGGAACTCACGCTACCGCGGCACGCTGGAAGCCGAGCGCGCGGAAGGGGTTTAGGCTTGTCGGGGCGATCGGACCCGAGCGAGAACCGCAAAGTGTATCGATCGCCTGACAAAATCCAGAATCAACGGAGAGAGTGGGCGATCGGCTGTGTCGAGCCAATTGACCGGGTCGGGGTCTGAAGAGACCACGGCGGGCGAATACGGGGCCAACGAATGGCTCGTCGACGAGATGTACGAGAAGTACGCCGTCGACCCGGAGTCCGTCGACCGGTCGTGGTGGCCGGTGCTCGAGTCCTACCGCGACGCCCGCGCCGGCAAGGCTGCAGCAGCCGCAGCAGCGACGACGACGGATGCCGCGGCAGAACCGGCCGTCGCCGAGACCCCCGCAGCCCCGGCCGCCCCCGCAGCGCCGGCCGCCGACGCGACCGCAGTGCCCGCGGCATCCGCCCCCGCGACGACCCCGAACCCCGTGATCGGCCAGGCGCCCGCGGCGCGCACCACGTCGGTCGCGCCGCGCTCGACGCCCGTGCCGGCCGACGTGCCCGTCACGAGCCCCCAGCAGATCATCGACGACGGCGAGCGCACCGACGAGGTCGTGCCGCTCAAGGGCATGCCGAAGGCGCTCGCCGCGAACATGGACGCCTCGCTCACCGTGCCGACCGCGACGAGCGTGCGCACCGTGCCCGCGAAGCTCATGATCGACAACCGCATCGTGATCAACAACCACCTCCGCCGCACGCGCGGCGGCAAGGTGAGCTTCACGCACCTCATCGGGTGGGCGCTCATCCAGGCGCTCAAGGAGTTCCCGAGCCAGAACGTCTTCTACCGCGAGGTCGACGGCAAGCCCAGCCTCGTCCGCCCCGCGCACATCGGCCTCGGCATCGCGATCGACATCCCGAAGCCCGACGGCAGTCGCGCCCTCCTCGTGCCCGCCATCAAGCGCGCCGAGACGATGACGTTCAACGAGTTCCTGAACGCCTACGAAGACCTCGTCGGCCGCGCCCGCAACAACAAGCTCACCGCAGACGACTTCTCGGGCGCGACGATCTCGCTCACGAACCCGGGCGGCATCGGCACCGTGCACTCGGTGCCCCGCCTCATGAAGGGCCAGGGCTGCATCATCGGCGCCGGCGCCCTCGAGTACCCGGCCGAGTTCCAGGGCTCCTCCGAGAAGACCCTCGCGAACCTCGCCATCGGCAAGACCATCACGCTGACGTCGACCTACGACCACCGCGTCATCCAGGGCGCCGGGTCCGGCGAGTTCCTGAAGAAGGTGCACGAGCTGCTCATCGGGCAGCGCGGCTTCTACGAGGACCTCTTCGCCGCGCTCCGCCTGCCCTACGAGCCCATCCACTGGTCGCCCGACATCTCGGTCGACATCGCGAGCGCCATCGACAAGACGGCCCGCGTGCAGGAGCTCATCAACTCGTTCCGCGTGCGCGGTCACATGATGGCCGACACCGACCCGCTCGAGTACCAGCAGCGCTCGCACCCCGACCTGAACATCGAGAGCCACGGCCTGACGTTCTGGGACCTCGACCGCGAGTTCGTGACCGGTGGCTTCGGCAACACCCGCACGGCGCTGCTCCGCGACATCCTCGGCGTGCTCCGCGACTCGTACTGCCGCACGATCGGCATCGAGTACATGCACATCCAGGACCCCGACCAGCGTCGGTGGATCCAGGAGCAGGTCGAGCGCAAGTACGAGAAGCCCACGCACGACGAGCAGATGCGCATCCTCGGCAAGCTCAACGAGGCCGAGGCGTTCGAGACCTTCCTGCAGACGAAGTACGTCGGCCAGAAGCGGTTCAGCCTCGAGGGCGGCGAGTCCGTCATCGCCCTGCTCGACGAGATCCTCCAGGGCGCCGCGAAGGAGAACCTCGACGAGGTCGCCATCGGCATGGCCCACCGCGGCCGCCTCAACGTGCTCACCAACATCGCCGGCAAGACCTACGGCCAGGTGTTCCTCGAGTTCGAGGGCACGACCTCCGGCCAGGGCTCGGGCGACGTGAAGTACCACCTCGGCACCGAGGGCACGTTCACCGCAGACGACGGCGCGCAGATCCCCGTGTCGCTCGCCGCGAACCCGTCGCACCTCGAGGCCGTCGACGGCGTGCTCGAGGGCATCGTCCGCGCCAAGCAGGACCGCAAGCCCATCGGCACGTTCTCGACGCTGCCGATCCTCATCCACGGCGACGCGGCCATGGCCGGCCAGGGCGTCGTGATCGAGACCATGCAGATGTCGCAGCTGCGCGGCTACCGCACCGGCGGCACGATCCACGTGAACATCAACAACCAGGTCGGCTTCACCACCGTGCCGGGCGACGCCCGCTCGTCGATCTACTCGACGGATGTCGCCAAGGCCATCCAGGCCCCGATCTTCCACGTGAACGGCGACGACCCCGAGGCCGTCGTGCGGGTCGCGGAGCTCGCGTTCCGCTACCGCCAGGAGTTCCAGCGCGACGTCGTCATCGACCTCGTCTGCTACCGCCGTCGCGGGCACAACGAGGGCGACGACCCCTCGATGACCCAGCCGCTCATGTACAACCTCATCGAGGCGAAGCGCTCGGTGCGAAAGCTCTACACCGAGGCGCTCGTCGGCCGCGGCGACATCACCGAGGCCGAGTACGAAGAGGCGCACCGCGACTTCCAGGACCGCCTCGAGCGCGCGTTCGCCGAGACGCACGCCGCGCAGACCGGGTCGATCCCGATCATCGGCGCCACCGGTTCGCTCGAGTTCGACGAGCCGGCGGTGGGCGAGCCCGAGACCACCGGCGTCTCCACCGAGGTCGTCGCCGCCATCGGCGATGCGTTCGGCAACAAGCCCGCCGGCTTCACGGTGCACCCGAAGATCCAGCAGCTGCTCACGAAGCGCGTCGACATGAGCCGCAACGGCAAGATCGACTGGGGATTCGGCGAGCTGCTCGCCCTCGGCTCGCTGCTCGTCGAGGGCACGCCCGTGCGCTTCGCCGGGCAGGACGCCCGCCGCGGCACCTTCGTGCAGCGCCACGCCGTGCTGCACGACCGCGCCAACGGCCAGGAGTGGCTGCCGCTGCAGAACCTCTCCGACAACCAGGCCCGCTTCTGGATCTACGACTCGCTGCTCTCCGAGTACGCGGCCATGGGCTTCGAGTACGGCTACTCGGTCGAACGCGCCGATGCCCTCGTGCTGTGGGAGGCCCAGTTCGGCGACTTCGCCAACGGGGCGCAGACGATCATCGACGAGTTCATCTCGTCGGCCGAGCAGAAGTGGGGCCAGCGCTCCAGCGTCGTGCTGCTGCTTCCGCACGGCTACGAGGGCCAGGGCCCCGATCACTCCTCCGCCCGCATCGAGCGGTTCCTGCAGATGTGCGCCGAGAACAACATGACGGTCGCCCGCCCCTCGACGCCCGCGTCGTACTTCCACCTGCTGCGTCGTCAGGCCTACGCCCGACCGCGTCGCCCCCTGGTCGTCTTCACGCCGAAGGCGATGCTGCGCCTGCGCGGCGCCACGAGCGAGGTCGCCGACTTCACGAGCGGCAAGTTCGAGCCGGTCATCGACGACGCCCGCATCACCGACAAAGAGGCGGTCAAGCGCATCGTCTTCGTCTCGGGCAAGCTCTACTACGACCTGCTCTCGGAGCTCGACAAGAACCCGAACCCCGAGGTGGCGCTCGTGCGCCTCGAGCAGCTCTACCCGCTGCCGTCCGACGAGCTCAAGAAGGTGGCCTACAGCTACCCGAACGCCGAGTTCGTGTGGGCGCAGGACGAGCCCGAGAACCAGGGCGTGTGGCCGTACTTCATCGTCGAGACCAACAAGCTCGGTGCCCGCCCCGTGCGGGTCGTCTCGCGTACGGCATCGGCCTCCCCCGCCACGGGTTCGGCCAAGCGTCACGCCGTCGAGCAGGCCGACCTCGTGAGCCGCGCCCTCACGATCTGATCGTTCGACGAACCCCGAAGAGGGCGGATGCCGCGTGGCATCCGCCCTCTTCCGTTCCCCTGCTCGGGGCCCGTGTCATGCGCGCTCCCTGGGACCGCGCGCAGTCGAGGCACGCACGTGTGCCGTGCCCGGGCGGGTTCCCCACCGCCCGGACACGGCGGCTCAGGCCCGGTGCTCCGCCTCGTGCGAAGGGCGCCCGGCGTCGGCGTCGAGCTCGGCGGCGACCTCAGACCTGCGGTCGCCGGCATCGGGGCCGGCGCGCCACAGCTTGGACGGCCACCAGATCGCCCGACCGAGGTCGTAGGCGAGGGCCGGCACCAGCAGTGAGCGCACGAGGAACGTGTCCAGCAGCACGCCGAAGGCGACGATGAACGCCAGTTGCGCGAGGAACAGGATCGGTAGCACGCCGAGCGCCGCGAACGTCGCTGCGAGCACGAGGCCCGCCGACGTGATCACGCCGCCCGTGACGACGAGCCCTCGCAGCACCCCTTGGCGGGTGCCGTGCTTCACGGACTCCTCCCGCACCCGGGTCATCAGGAAGATGTTGTAGTCGACGCCCAGCGCGACGAGGAACACGAACCCGAAGAGCGGCACCACGGGGTCGGCGCCGGCGAAGTCGAAGACCTGGTTGAACACGATCGCCGAGACGCCGAGCGCAGCGGCGAACGAGAGCACGACCGTGCCGATGAGCAGCAGCGGAGCGACGACGGCGCGAAGCAGCAGCATCAGGATCAGCAGGATGACCCCGAGCACGAGCGGGATGATGAGGTTGCGGTCGTGGATCGACGCGACCTTCGTGTCGAGCGCGACGGCGGTGACCCCGCCGACGAGCACCGGCTGATCGGTCGTCGAGACATCCGCGAGCCCCTCGCGCAGCGCGGTCACGGTGGCCTCGGCCTCGTCGGAGTCGCTCGCGTCGGCGAGCGTCGCGTCGAGCTGCACCAGGCCGTCGACGACGGTCGGCTCGCCGACCGGGGTGCCCGGAGGGCCGAGCGGCTGGATGCCGTCCTCGGTGACCGGCAGCGAGCCGCTCGGCGAGTCCTCCGAGACGACCGACAGCGAGTCGACGCCGTCGGTGCCGAGCACGACCTCGGCGACCGCGTCGAGGTCGCCCTCCGAGGCGATGATCACCGCAGGCGTGCCCGATCCGCCCGGGAAGTGCTCGCTCAGCAGCGCCTGGCCGTCACGCGCCTGCGACTGGCCGAGCACGAACTCGCTCGAGGGCACGCCGTCGGCCTTCAACTGCGTCACGCCGAGCGCCATGACGGCCAGCAGCAGCGTCGACACGATCCACGTGACGCGCGGGCGGCGCGCGACGAGCCGTGCGATCTTCGGCCAGATGCCACGGCGGGCGACGACGTCATCGGCGACGACGTGCGCGCCGACCTTCGGACGCACGGGCCAGAACGCGGCACGACCGGCCCAGAGCATGAGCGCCGGCAGCAGGGTCAGCGAGGTGAGCAGGGCGAACGCGATGCCGATCGCCGACACCGGGCCGAGCAGCTTGTTCGAGGTCAGGTCGCTCGCGAGCAGCATGAGCAGTCCGGCGATCACCGTGCCGCCGGAGGCGAGGATCGGCTCCCACGAGCCGCGGAGTGCGGCCCAGGTCGCGTCCCACTTGCGCTCGTGCAGGTGCAGCGCCTCGCGATACCGCGCGATGTAGAGCAGCGAGTAGTCGGTCGCGGCGCCGATCACGAGGATGAACAGGATGCCCTGCGTCTGCCCGTTGAGCACGAGCACGTCGGCCTGTGCCAGCGAGACGACGACGAGCACCGACGCGCAGAGCGCGGTGAGGCTCGTGCCGAGCACGATGAAGGGCAGCAGCGGCGAGCGGTAGACGATCACGAGGATCAGGAACACCGCGCCGAACGCCACGAGCAGCAGGAGCCCGTCGATGCCGGCGAATGCGGCCGAGAGGTCGGTCGTGAAGCCGGCGGGCCCGGTCACCGCGGCCTCGAGGCCCGACCCGGATGTCTCGGCGACCCGCTCGCGGATCTCGCCGACGACGTCCTTGACCTCGGCCTCGGAGTCGACCTGCACGAAGACCTCTGCGGCCTCGCCGTCCTCGGACTCGACCGCGGGCGAGACGCCGTCGGAGAGCACCCCGTCGATCGTCGCGAACGCCTCGGCGTCGGCGGCGATCGCCGTGACATCCGCTTCGGTGAGGCCCCCATCGCGCGCGTAGACGACGATCGCGGGGATCGCCTCATCGCCGCGGAACTCGGACTGGAGCGCCTGTACCTCGGCCGATTCCGACGAAGCCGGCAGGAACTGCGCCTGGTCGTTCTCGACGACGTCGCTGAGCGTGCCGAACGAGGCGCCGCCGGCGCCGAAGGCGGCGAACCAGACGAGGATCAGGACGGTGGGCAGGAGCACCCTGAGCCAGGTCGGAACACGACCGGATCGGGTGGAAGCGGGGGCTGACTCGTTCATCACCCTCGACGCTACGCGCGCGGCTCCGGCGCGGGCGTCCGTCGAATGGTTGATCGTCGCGCGCCCGAACGTCGCAGGGCCGCGCCGCTGCTCGGCACCTGCTCGACCGGATCACCCGTCGAGCGGCGCCTCGTGGGTCACTCGACCGCGACTCCGTGCCCGGCCTGCACCGTGCGGATCTGGGCGAGCACCAGGGTGCGCAGCACCTCGGGAGCGCTCTCCTTGCAGGCGCGCTGCATCACCTCGGTGATGGCGACGCCCACGCGCACCTCGTTCTGGCAGTCGGTGCAGTGCTCGACGTGCGCACGGATGTCCGCGGCATCCGCACTGGCCAGTTCGTGGTGCAGGTACTCCTCGAGTTCTGCGCGGGCCTTCTCGCAGCCGCAGTCGTTCATTTCGGGCTCCTCGGCATCTTCTGCCTCTTGGGGGTCGACGCCGCCGGGGCAGTGGCGATGCCCTGCTCGCGTGCGTACTCGGCGAGGGACTCGCGCAGCAGCCGCCTGCCTCGATGCAGTCGGCTCATCACGGTCCCGATGGGGGTGTTCATCATGTCGGCGATCTCTTGGTACGAGAAGCCCTCGACGTCGGCGAAGTAGACCGCGAGGCGGAAGTCCTCGGGCAGCGCCTGCAGCGCGTCCTTGACGGCGCTGTCGGGCAGGTGGTCGATCGCCTCGGCCTCGGCCGAACGGCTCGAACGCGCCGTGGTCGACTCGGCGCCGCCGAGCTGCCAGTCCTCCAGCTCGTCGATCGTGCCCTGATACGGCTCGCGCTGCTTCTTGCGGTACGTGTTGATGAAGGTGTTCGTGAGGATGCGGTACAGCCACGCCTTGAGGTTCGTGCCCTGCGTGAACTGGCCGAACGCCGCGTAGGCCTTGACGAACGTCTCCTGCACGAGATCCTGCGCATCGGCGGGGTTCTTCGTCATGCGCAACGCCGCGGCGTACAGCTGATCGAGGAAGGGCAGTGCCTGCTCTTCGAACAGTTCGCCGAGCGGACGCTCGGACTCCGGTGCGGTGTCGATCTCGTCGGCAGTCATCACCGGCCATCCTAGGCCGTCGCCCTGTGACGCCACCCTGCGGCGCCGACGGGTCGAAACGCCCGACGACGTCGAGTTCGACGTCGTCACGACGGGGGTACGCAGCTCTGCCACGGGCACGCGCATCAACTCCTTCCGCGTTCGCGAACGCTACTGTTGGTAACCGATGCAGATCCAGAAGTATTCCGAGCCAGAGTTCGATCCCTACGGCGATCGCCGCGAGACCGAGCCCGACCCGGGCTGGCTCGCGCCCGTCGCCGCGCAGCCCCTCGATTCGGTGCTCGCCCTGCCCGGATCCAAGTCGCTGACGAATCGCGAACTCGTGCTCGCCGCCCTCGCCGACGGCCCGTCGACGCTGCACGCACCGCTCTGGTCGCGCGACAGCGAACTCATGATCGACGCGCTGCGGGCCTTCGGCACGGTCTTCGAGCGGATGCCGGCGACGGGCGGGTTCGGCGACGATCTCCGCGTGATCCCGGCCGACGAGCTGCTCGGCTCCACGACCGTCGAATGCGGGCTCGCCGGCACGGTCATGCGCTTCGTGCCGCCGGTCGCGGCGCTCGCCCTCGGCCCGACGACCTTCGACGGCGACGAGGCGGCCAGACGGCGCCCGATGGGAGGCTCCATCGAGGGCCTCCGTGCGCTCGGCGTCGACCTCGACGACGACCGCCGCGGCGCCCTGCCCTTCACCGTGCACGGCACCGGGCGCGTCGAGGGCGGCGTGGTCGAACTCGATGCGTCTGCCTCCAGCCAGTTCGTGTCGGGCCTGCTGCTCTCCGCCGCCCGATTCGAGCGCGGACTCGACCTGCGTCACACGGGCGAACGCCTGCCGAGCCTGCCGCACATCGAGATGACCATCGAGACGCTGCGTCAGCGCGGCATCGAGGTGGCCTCCCCCGAGCCCGGCCGCTGGGTCGTCGAACCCGGCCCCATCCGCGCGATCGACGTGGCCATCGAGCCCGACCTGTCGAACGCCGCACCGTTCCTCGTCGCCGCGCTCATCGCGGGCGGCAGCGTCAGCATCGTCGGCTGGCCCGAGTCCACCACCCAGGTCGGCGCGCAGCTCGAACACCTGCTGCCCCGCTTCGGCGCCCGCGTCGAGCGGTCGGGCGACCGGCTCACCGTGCAGGCACCCGAGCGCTCGAGCGACGGCGGGCGCGGCATCCGCGGAGCCGATCTCGACCTGTCGGAGGCCGGCGAACTCGTGCCGAACCTCGTGGCGCTCGCGGCCTTCGCCGACGGCCCGAGCACCTTCACCGGCATCGGGCACATCCGCCACCACGAGACCGACCGGCTCGCCGCACTCGTCGCCGAGCTGAACGGCCTCGGCGGCGACGTGAGCGAACTCGACGACGGCCTGCGCATCGTGCCGGCCACGCTGCACGGCGGCCCCTGGCGCGCCTACGCCGACCACCGCATGGCCACCACGGGCGCGATCGTCGGGCTCGGCGTCGACGGCGTCATCGTCGACGACATCGGCTCCACGAGCAAGACCCTGCCGCAGTTCGCCGCGCTGTGGGAGCAGATGCTGGCATGAGCTGGTGGGACGCTGAGGGTGACGACGACGAACCCGAGTTCGACGAGTCCAGCATCCGGGTGCGTCCCAGCCGACGCGGCAGCCGTCCCCGCACGAAGGTGCGCCCGCAGCACGCCGACGCCGTCGAGGGCCTCGTGCTCGGCGTCGACCGCGGCCGCTACACGGTGCTCATCGACGAGAACGGGCCCGACGAGCGCACCCTGACCGCGGCGCGGGCGAGCGAGCTGCGGCGCAAGTCCGTGGTGACGGGCGACCACGTCGACCTGGTGGGCGACGCGACCGGCGACGCAGGCACACTCGCCCGCATCGTGCGCGTGCGCGAACGCAGCACCCTGCTGCGCCGCAGCGCCGACGACACCGACGACGTCGAGCGGGTCATCGTCGCGAACGCCGACCAGATGCTCATCGTCGTCGCCGCGGCGAACCCCGAGCCGCGCATCCGGCTCGTCGACCGCTACCTCGTCGCCGCCTACGACGCGCGCATCCAGCCGATCCTCTGCATCACGAAGACCGACCTCGCCGACCCCTCCGAGTTCCTCGAGAACTTCGCAGGGCTCGACCTCCCGGTCGTGCGCTCCCGCACCGACGACATGCCGCTCGAGCTCATCACGGCCGAGCTCGTCGACCACCGCACCGTGTTCGTCGGTCACTCGGGCGTCGGCAAGTCGACGCTCGTGAACGCGCTCGTGCCGGGCGCCGACCGCGCAACGGGCGTCGTGAACACCGTCACCGGACGCGGACGCCACACGTCGTCGTCGACCGTCTCGCTGCGGCTCGACTCCCCCGCCGGGCGCGGTTGGGTCATCGACACGCCCGGCGTGCGCTCGTTCGGCCTCGGACACGTCGACCCCTCGAACATCCTCGGCGCGTTCAGCGACCTCGCGCGCATCGCCGAGCGGTGCCCGCGCGGCTGCACCCACCTGCCCGACGCACCCGACTGCGCCATCGTCGAGGCCGTCCAGGCCGGAGAGCTCGGCGACACCGGGCGTGCACGCCTCGACTCGCTGCAGCGGCTGCTCGAGACGTTCCGCTGAGCGACGGCGACGGTCGGCCCGTGAGCCGCACGCGGCATCCGTCGTGTCACCATGGAAGCATGACCGACGCACGACTCGCCCCAGGCGACCTCGCACCAGACTTCACCCTGAACGACCAGCACGGCACTCCCACCACGCTCTCGGAGCTGCGCGGCGAACGCGTCGTGCTCTACTTCTACCCAGAGGCGATGACCCCGGGCTGCACGACCGAGGCATGCGACTTCCGCGACAGCCTCAACTCGTTCGCCTCTGCGGGCGTGCGCGTCATCGGCGTCTCGAAGGATGCCGTCGAGAAGCTGGCCAGGTTCGCCGAGCGCGACCGGCTGAACTACACGCTGCTCTCCGACGAGGACCTCGCCGTGCAGCAGCGCTACGGCGTGTGGGGCGAGAAGCAGCTCTACGGCAAGACGGTGGTCGGCTCCATCCGCTCGACCATGGTGATCGGCGCCGACGGCGTCATCGAGCACGCCTGGTACAACGTCAAGGCCACCGGCCACGTCGCGCGCGTGCGGCGCGAGCTCGGACTCGACGCCTAGGCCGCCACCACCCCGGTCGCCCGATCGCGCGGCCACGCAGGACACCCCAGCGGGCGCCCGCGACGCTCAGGCGCCGTGCGGCGCCCGTTCCGCATCACCGTGCTCGTCACGCGTATACGCGAGGCGCACCGGCGTCCAGAGCAGCAGGCCGATCACCGTGATCGCAGGAACGAGCAGCACCCACCCGACATCCGCCCTGGCGAACATGCCCTGGAACGCGCCGACCGCGATCGAGACCTGCAGCACCTGCCACACGATCGCCGACGCCCTCGCCCACGGGGCGCGCCGCACCGAGCCGATCGCCACCGCCACCATCCACACGGCCGCGAGCAGCACGAGCACGAGCAGCGCGATCGCCGTCGCGTACGACGACGGGGCCATCGAGAGCAGGTCGACCACGAGCCACACGACGACCGCGACGAGCCCGAGCGCCTCGAGGGCGAGCACCCCGGTCACGGTGACCAGCGCAGCGCGGACGCCGCCGGCATCGGATGCGTCGTGCGGCATGTTCGCGCGATCTTCGTCGGTATTCACAGCGTTATCCCATTCACGGCTATTGATTCGGTCTCGTCGCTATGCGAACATTTATGAGGCCGAATTGATGCTCACAGGGACGTGAGCCGATCGATACCGATCCTACTTCCCGTAATTCGACCTTTCCCCCAAGCAGCACAGCCGGCTTCGGCTTGCGCAATCGTGCGCGTCTGCAAACGAAACACATCGCAAGGAGCATCTTCATGGATTGGCGCGACAAGGCCGCCTGCCTCACGGCTGACCCGGAGCTTTTCTTCCCCGTCGGCAACACTGGTCCCGCAGTCGACCAGATCGAGAAGGCGAAGGCCGTGTGCGCCCGATGCACCGTCACCGAGATCTGCCTGCAGTACGCCCTCGAGACCGGCCAGGACTCGGGCGTCTGGGGCGGCCTCAGCGAAGACGAGCGCCGCGCCCTCAAGCGCCGCGCAGCCCGCGCGCGCCGCGCCGGCTGACACAGGTCTGCACCACAGCACGGCACGACGCCGTGGCCTCAGGGCCACGGCGTCGTTTCGTGCGTCCAGGGCGGCGCGCCGTCGTTCGTGCAGGCCCGGCAGCTCTTTCCTGCGGCCGGTGCCGGGCAGTCGCTTCCGGACGGTGCCGCGCCTCGGCGACCGCGGCTCGGCGACCGCGCCTCGGCGACCGCGCCGAGCGCCCGTGCGATCGGGACGCGCCACCTTCGTGCGTCAGCCGAGAGGCCCGCGCGCGTTCAGACCGGCTTGATCCAGCGCAACGGCACCTCGATGGTGACCTCGGTGCCCCGGCCGACGACCGTGTGCCAGTCAATGGTGCCGCCGAGCTCGCCCTGGATCAGGGTGCGCACGATCTGCGTGCCGAGACCCTCGCCGACCTTGCCCTCCGGCAGGCCGGACCCGGTGTCGCGCACCTGCACCGTGAGCGTGGTGTCCGAGCGGTCGGCCGTGATCTCGACGTCGCCCTCCTGGCCGGCGAGCCCGTGCTCGACGGCGTTCGTGACGAGTTCGGTCAGCGCGAGGGCGAGCGGCGTCGCGTACTCGCTCGGCAGCACGCCGAACGATCCGGAGCGCTTCGGATGCGCGGTCGTGTTGTGCGCCGAGGCCACCTCGGCGACGAGCAGCAGCGCGCGATCGAAGACCGCGTCGAAGTCCACGTTCTGCGTGAGCCCCTCGGACAGCGTGTCGTGCACCACGGCGATCGCGCCGACACGACGCATCGCCTGCGTCAGCGCGTCGCGGGCCTCGTCGGAGTGCGTGCGACGAGCCTGGATGCGCAGCAGCGATGCGACGGTCTGCAGGTTGTTCTTCACGCGATGGTGGATCTCGCGGATCGTCGCGTCTTTGGTGATGAGCTCCTGCTCCTGGTGGCGGAGCTCGGTCACGTCGCGGCTCAGCACGATGGCGCCGATGCGCTCGCCCCTGCGGCGGATCGGGATCGCCCGGAGCGACACGGTGACGCCGCGCGATTCGACGTCGGTGCGCCACGGCGCCCGGCCGGTCACGACGAGCGGCAGCGACTCGTCGACCACGAGCTTGCCCGTGAGCAGGCGTGTGGTCACCTCGGCGAGCGACTCGCCCTCGAGCTCGTCGTCGAAGCCCATGCGGTTGAATGCCGAGAGCGCGTTCGGGCTGGCGAAGGTCGTCATGCCGTCGACGTCGAGGCGGATGAGCCCGTCGGATGCGCGCGGAGCCCCGCGTCGGGGGCCTGTCGGCGCCCCGAGGTCGGGGAAGTCGCCCGAGGCGATCATCTCGAACAGCTCGTCGGCGCATTCGTTGAACGTGAGCTCCTGACGGCTCGCCGTGCGCGTCGCGCCGAGGTTCGTGTGGCGCGTGATCACGGCGACGGGCTCGGGCGCGACCTTCGTCCCGGTCACCGCCAGACGACGCATCACGGGCACGGCGCGCACACGCGTCGGCATCTCCTCGTACCAGTCGGGGGCGGAGGAGTCGGCGATGCGGCCTCCGTCGAACGCCTCGTCGACGAGTTCACGCCACTGCGACTTGATCGGCTGGCCGACGAAGTCGCGGTAGAAGAGGGTGGCCGCACTCGACGGGCGGGAGTGCGCGACGGCGACGAAGTCATCGTCGCCGGACGGCACCCAGAGCACGATGTCGGCGAACGCGAGGTCCGCGAGCAGTTGCAGATCACCGACGAGCATGTGCAGCCAGTCGACATCGGCCTGACTGCTGCGGCCCTGGGCGAGGACGAGATCACTGAGGGTCGACACGGGGTCAAGCGTACTGGTCGGATGCCGCAGCCACGCGACCCGCGCAGCGGCGCGCGGCTTCAGCCGGCCGCGAACCCCGCCTCGGCGCGAAGCGGTGCGAAGCGACGGCGCCGCTCGATCGGCGCGACCGGAAGGAACGCCTCGTGCGCGAAGCCTCGGAGCGCCGTTCGCAGCGGCGACTTCGGCGAGGCGTCGCGAAGCGTTCTGGCCGTGAGGATCGCGGCGTCGACGGCGCGGCCGTCGTGCGGCAGCATCACGACGTCGGAGAGACCGGCGAACCGGCGCATCGTCTGGCGCACCTGGCCGTAGGCGTCGATGCCGAGCGCGCTCGTGCGCACCCGGTTCACGACCACTCGGATGCGGCTCGGATCGACGAGGTCGACGAGTTCGGCGTGCCCGCGGAGCAGCCGCGAGAGCCCGACCGGGTCTGCGAGACCGACCGCGACGATCTCGTCGGCCAGGGCGAGCGTCGCGAAGGTGGCGGCGTTGCGCCGCGGGGCGAACTGGTCGCTCGTGAGCTCCTCGTCGTGCTCGAGGCTGAATCCCGTGTCGACCACGATGTACTCGGCCCATTCGCGGATGACGCCGATGGCGGTGGTGACGCGGTCGCGCGAGAGTTCGGGCCACCGGCTCGGCCCCACGAGCCCGGTGAACACGTCGAACGAGGCACGCGAGCTCGAGTAGCGCTGCGCGATGCGCTCGAGCTCCCCGTGATCGAGTGCGCTCGCGCCGGCGAGCCGACAGGCCGACGCGAACCCGGGGGCCTCGTCGAGGAGCCCGAGCGAGGGGGCGACCGCGCCGCCGTACGGGTCGGCGTCGACCAGCGCGACGCGGTGGCCTGCAGCGGCGATCTCCGCGGCCAGGTTCACGGCCACGGTCGTACGGCCGGGCGCGCCCGCCGGCCCCCAGACCGCGATGACGGATGCCGCCCGTGCGCGTTCGCCACCCGCGCCGTCGTCGTGCGCTCGCGCGGGCACTGGCACTCCCCCGCTCACGATCGGCTCGAGTTCGCGCCACGTCGCCGATAGCTCGAACACCTCGTGCAGTCCGAGTGCTCTGGCCTGCGCGCGTTCGGCGTCGTTCGCCGCGAGCGCGATGATGCGGATGCCCCGGATGTCGCACGCCTCGAGCAGCGTGGCGCTCAGGGAGGCTCGCCCGGCTCCGACGAGCACGACCTCGGGCGAGATCGAGTCGAGGGCGGCGAGGAGGTCGGGCTGGGTCATGGCGCGCCCCACGACGAGGTGTCCGTGCTCGACCGCATCGGGCAGGAGCCGGTCCTCGGTCGCGGGATCGAGCGCGAACGCCAGGCGGCTCACCGATCGACCTCCGGGCGCGCGGGAACGAGATCGATGGTGTCGTCGGCCGCGAGCGCCTCGAGCAGGGCTGCGACCCGCTCACGCGGGACGAGCAGCTCGACGGAGACGCCGCCGCTGTCGACCATGCCGGAGCTGCCCGTGACGGCGGCGACCTCCGCTTCGGGCACGAGCACGCTCGGAGGCTCGACCGCGCCCCGTTCGAGCTGCCTCGTGGACCAGACGTCGACGACGGAGCCGCGATCGACGCCTTCGGGGAGCGCGGCCCTGCTGGTGACGACGACGGTGGCGAGACCGGCTCGATCGACGTCGTCGACCGCTCCGAGCGGCACCAGTTCGCCGGCGCGGATGGTGCTCGTGACGATCAGCCCCTCTTCGGGAACGGCGTCGGGTTCGAGGTAGCGCGCCTCGGCCGATCCGAAGCGCACGCGCTCGACCACGAGATCGGCCGGCCGGATGCGATCTCCGGGGGTGAGGGTCTCGGTCGCGGTGTAGACCTCGGTCGCGTCGTCGAGACCGCTGACGAGCGCGTACACGCCGGCCGTCGAGCCCGCGATCAGCACGATGCCGATGACGAGGCGGGGGTCGATGCGGATCGAACCGCGCTCCGAGCGACGAGGCATCCTGCTCCCTTCGGCGGCGCCGTCCGCCGCACCGGAGACCATCGTTCCGGATGGCTGCCGATCCGCCGTGAAGTTATCCACATCGAGGCACGGATCCCCCGCGCCGGTCGATAATCGAGAAATGAGCACATCAGGTTCGAGCGAGCTGGGGCGGTTCCTGTCGATCGCCGACGCCGCGCAGATGCTCGAGGTCGATGCGGCCACGATCGATGGGCTCATCAAGTCCGGCGAACTGCCGGCCCTCCGGGTGGGCGACACCGGCCCGTGGCGCATCGAGCGCACGCAACTCGAGTTCTGGATCGACTTCCGCCTCGAGGAGACCCGTCGTTCCGCACTCTGGGAGCAGGGCGAGTTCGCCGACGTCGCCGATTTCTCGAACGTCACGAGACTCGGTCCGCGGCGCCTGCACCCCTGACGCGGCGGGCGCCCTGCGCCCGGTGAGCGAGATCGACCAGCACTGCGCCCGATGACCTGGGTCGATCAGCGCTGCGACCGATGACCAGGGTCGATCAGGCCAGCGCGCCGAACGACACGAGCATGACCCGCTCGAGCGGCACGATGCGATACCCCTGCACCTCGCGCTCGCGACGCGGCGTGCCCGCAGGGTGGAGTGCGAGGTCGAGATGGTCTCGGGCGACGCGATCGATCGTGCCGTGCACCCTGCCGCTCTCGGTGAGCACGTGCACGGGCGCTCGTCGCCGGCTGAGGTCGCGAAGCGGGAAGGTGAGCCCCATGCGATCAGTCAGGCTCGACGAGGCCTCGGGCTGCGGGTCGAGGCTGCGCTCGAGCAGGGTCGGGCCGGCGAGCACCGCCGCGATGGCGTCGAACGGCACGATGCAGTGGGGCCCGCTGCGATCGCCGTCGAGCTGATCGGCGCTCATCCAGTCGCGGCCGAAGGCCGAGGGCCTCACGGCCAGCGTCGACCCGGTGCGCAGTTCGAGGCGGATGAACGCCGCGCGATCGTCGTGGATCGCCCGAGCCATGCCCGCGAAACGGTCGCGGAGCCCCATGCGCCCGAGGCGCAGACGCTCCTCCTCGAGCGCGAGGGCTCGCTCTTCGTCGCGCTGCTCCTGGTCGAGTCGCGCCTCCAGATCGTCGAACAGGAGGTCCCACCGCATGCACGCACGTTACCCGGCGTGTCGTCCCCATGGCCGAGGTTCTCCACAGATCGTCACAGGCTCTTGACATGTATTCCGTCGCGCTCATACATTCAACGCAGGGTCACCCGACACGCCCCCCGTTCGGGGGCCCCTCCCGCTCGGCTCACGCCGCCCTCCCGATGGAGCACCGATGCCCGCACGCCCCGCCCTGCGCACCGACGCGCGCACTTCCGCCTCGTTCATCGACGACGACGAGTTCTTCGGTCCGCAGGCGTCCAGGCGCAACGAGCTGCCCGAGCCCTCGGCCATGCTGCAGAGCCTCACGCACTGCGTCGTCGAGGTGATGGCCGGCGCCCGCGACCTCGAGCAGCTCGCCCGGTGGGTGACCGACGACGTCTACCGCAGTCTCTCCATGCGCGTCGTGCTCGCGAACCGCTCGCGACGGGTCAAGGGCGTCGCTCCGCAACGCCCGGTCTTCCGCCTCGGACGCGTCATCTCGACCGAGCCGGCCGACGGCGTGGTCGAGGCCGTGGTGCTCGTGCACCAGCCGCACCGCGTCCGTGCCGTCGCGATCCGCCTCGAGGGCCTCGACCAGCGCTGGCGGGCGAGCGCGATCACCGTGCTCTAGCCCGTCGACCTGCCGCACGGCACGTGTCCGCGGCGGCGAGCGGTCGGTGCGTCACCCTCTGCCCTGCGCGTGCCCCCGCGTCCGCGTTCGAAGCGGAGGAACACGGCATCACCTTCGCCGACATACGAGAACGGGGCCGATCATCTGCTGATGATCGGCCCCGTTCTCTGCACGCTCAGTTGCCCTTGCGCTCCTGGGCGCGTCGCTCGGCGCGATTCTGCGGTGCCGCATCGCCCTCGCCGCCGCGCTGGCCGAAGGCCCCGCGGGGCTGCTCGACGGCGGGCGCCTGGGGCTGGGACTGGGACTCGGCCACGGCACGGCGCGCGCGCTGCGTCGCCGCCTGCTGCACCTGCCCGCGCTGGTTGCGCACCTCGACGCCGCCCGAGTCGCTCGGCGCCGTGTAGCTGAGCTTGTCGGCCGGCGCATCGGGCCTGGTGAGCCCCTTGGCCTCGATCGTCGCCCCGGCGCCCTGCGGCGCGACCTCGACCTCGAGGTTGAAGAGGAAGCCGACGGTCTCTTCGCGGATCGACCCCATCATCTGCTGGAACATGGCGTAGCCCTCGCGCTGGTACTCGACCAGCGGGTCGCGCTGCGCCATGGCACGCAGGCCGATGCCGTCCTTCAGATAGTCCATCTCGTAGAGGTGGTCACGCCAGCGGCGGTCGATCACCGAGAGCACGACGCGACGCTCGAGCTCGCGCATCGCGGGGCTGCCGAGCTGCTGTTCGCGACGCTCGTAGGCGAGCTTCGCGTCGGACATGATCTCGGTGCGGATGAACTGGCGGTTGACGCGCCCCTTCTCGCCCGCTTCGGCGACGACCTCGTCGATCGTGATGCCGATCGGGTAGAGCGTCTTGAGCTCGGTCCAGAGGGCGTCGAAGTCCCACTCGTCGGGGTTGCCCTCGGCCGTGTGCGAGTCGAGCACCTCGTCGACGACGTCTTCGAGGAAGCGCTGGGTGCGCTCGTGCAGGTCGTCGCCCTCGAGCACGTGACGACGGTCGCCGTAGATGGCCTCGCGCTGGCGGTTCAGCACGTCGTCGTACTTGAGCACGTTCTTGCGGATCTCGGCGTTGCGCGCCTCGACCTGCGACTGCGCCGAACGGATGGCGCGCGAGACGACCTTGGACTCGATGGCCACGTCGTCGGGCACGCCGCGCGACATGAGGCTCTCGGCGGCGCCCGCGTTGAACAGCCGCATGAGGTCGTCGGTCAGCGACAGGTAGAAGCGGCTCTCACCGGGGTCGCCCTGACGGCCCGAACGGCCGCGGAGCTGGTTGTCGATGCGGCGCGACTCGTGCCTCTCGGTGCCGAGCACGTAGAGTCCGCCGGCCTCGAGCACTCGCTCCGCCTCGGTGGACACTTCAGCCTTGACCCCGTCGAACACGGCGTCCCAGGCGGCCTCGTACTCCTCGGGCGTCTCGACGGGGCTGAGCCCGCGCTCGTGCATCTGCTGCACCGCCAGGAACTCGGCATTGCCGCCGAGCATGACGTCGGTGCCGCGGCCGGCCATGTTCGTGGCGACGGTGACCGAGCCGTAGCGGCCGGCCTGCGCGACGATGGCGGCCTCGCGGGCGTGGTTCTTCGCGTTCAGCACCTCGTGGCGAACGCCCTTCTTCGCGAGCAGGCGCGAGAGGTACTCGCTCTTCTCGACGCTCGTGGTGCCCACGAGCACCGGCTGGCCCTTCTGGTGGCGCTCGACGATGTCCTCGACGACCTGTGCGAACTTGATCTCTTCGTTCTTGTAGACGAGGTCGGGCTGGTCGAGCCGCAGCATCGGCTTGTTCGTGGGGATGGGCACCACGCCGAGCTTGTAGGTCGACATGAACTCGGCGGCCTCGGTCTCGGCGGTGCCGGTCATGCCCGAGAGCTTCTCGTAGAGGCGGAAGTAGTTCTGCAGCGTGACCGTGGCGAGGGTCTGGTTCTCGGCCTTGACCTGCACGCCCTCCTTCGCCTCGATCGCCTGGTGGATGCCCTCGTTGTAGCGGCGCCCGACGAGGATGCGGCCGGTGTGCTCGTCGACGATCAGCACCTCGCCGTTCATCACGACGTAGTCCTTGTCGCGCTTGAACAGGGCCTTGGCCTTGATCGAGTTGTTCAGGAACGAGATGAGCGGGGTGTTGGCCGACTCGTAGAGGTTGTCGATGCCGAGGTAGTCCTCGACCTTCTCGATGCCCGCCTCGAGCACGCCGACCGTGCGCTTCTTCTCGTCGACCTCGTAGTCGTCGCCGGGCGTGAGGCGCCGGGCGAGGTTCGCGAACTCGGCGAACCAGCGGTTCGCCTCGCCCGATGCCGGGCCCGAGATGATGAGCGGCGTGCGCGCCTCGTCGATGAGGATCGAGTCGACCTCGTCGACGACGGCGAAGAAGTGGCCGCGCTGCACCATGTCGGCCGTCTGCCACGCCATGTTGTCGCGCAGGTAGTCGAAGCCGAACTCGTTGTTCGTGCCGTAGGTGATGTCGGCGGCGTACTGCTCGCGGCGCACCTGCGGGTTCTGGCCGGCCACGATGCATCCGGTGGTCATGCCGAGGGCGCGGAACACGCGGCCCATGAGCTCGGACTGGTAGCTCGCGAGGAAGTCGTTGACCGTGATGACGTGCACGCCGCGGCTGGCGAGCGCGTTGAGGTACGCGGCCGTGGTCGCGACGAGGGTCTTGCCCTCACCGGTCTTCATCTCGGCGATGTTGCCGAGGTGGAGGGCCGCGCCGCCCATGAGCTGCACGTCGAAGTGGCGAAGGCCGAGGGTGCGGCGGCTCGCCTCGCGGACCGCGGCGAATGCCTCGGGCAGCAGGTCGTCGAGCGACTCGCCGCTCGCGTACCGCTCGCGGAACTCGACGGTCTCGTGCTTCAGTTCCTCATCGGTGAGGGCCTTGAAGTCGTCTTCGAGCGCGTTGATGGCCGCCGCGTAGTTCTGCAGTCGCTTGAGGGTTCGGCCCTCGCCGACGCGGAGGACCTTCTCCAGAATCGAAGCCACGAATGATCTCCTGTCATTGCGGCGCGCCATGTCTCGGTGGAACGTCCCTCGGGTGGAACGCCGAAGGCACGCCGGTTGCGCCGTATCGACGGCATCATAGCCATGCTAGCGGGCACCGGGCTGGGCGAACTCGGCGAGTGGCCTGTGCGCCCCGATCGGACTTCGCCCTTCGCGAACGCGGCAGCGCCACCGACCCGCTGATCGCGATGTCGGTGGCGCTGCCGATCGTGTTCGGGCGACGGATGCCGCGGCTAGGCGCTCGCGCGCTGCAGGGCGACCTCTTCGTCATCGGTGAACGCGTCGGCGTTCTCGTCGAGCCCGATGAGGCCGTAGTCCCAGCCCTTGCGGCGGTAGACCACGCTCGGCCGCCCGGACTCGGAGTCGACGAAGAGGTAGAAGTCGTGACCGACGAGCTCCATGAACGAGAGCGCGTCGTCGACGGTCATCGGCGCGACGGCGAACACCTTGCGGCGGATGACGACGGGGCAGTACACGTCGTCGTCTTCGGGCACGGACGTGTTCTCGTCGATGACCGGGATCGATCCGGTGCGCACCTGTTCGAGCACCTCGGGTCGTGCGGCCTGCACGCCCACCTCGGCGAACCCGAGATCGGTGGCTTCGCGGATCGATGTCGGTCGGTGTTGACCGCGATGGACCTTGCGCCGGTCCTTCGCTCGGCGGATGCGTTCGAGCAATCGACCGAGCGCGACGTCGAACGCCGCGTACTTGTCTGAGCCGTCGGCCTCGGCCCGAACGACGGGCCCCTTGCCGACGAGGGTGAGCTCGACACGGTCGGGCCCGGTGTTGCCGTTCTTCTCGTGGTGCCTCGAGAGCTTCACATCGAGCTGAATGGCTCGGTCGGCGAGGTTGGAGATCTTCTCCGACTTCTCGGTCGCATAGGTACGGAATCGATCCGTGATCCCCAGGTTTCGTCCGACGATGTTCAGTTCCATGACGACCTCCATCCACCGACGTGTCACCCGGTTCTGAAGGGTGGTTGGACCACGCCTGTCCTGCCACCGTAGTCTGCGAACCACCGGATGTCACCATCTGTTCACCGAGAGGATCCTGAACGTCGCTCGAGACGGAGGGGGGTCTCGGCGAGCACGGCCAGCGCCTCGACGCCGGCACCCGCGGCGATGAGTGCCCGACGCGCCTCGAGCAGCGTGGACCCCGTCGTCAGCACGTCGTCGACGAGCAGGAACCGTCGTCCGTCGAGGCGTTTGCGGGCCACGAGACCCCCTTCGGCGTTCGCCGCCCTGGCCTCGGCGCCGAGCCCGGCCTGGTCGTCGCGGTCGCGCGCGAGCCGGAGCACCGGTGCCGGGCGAAGGCCGCACTCGGCGAGCAGCATCGGCACGGGGCGGTATCCGCGCGCCCGCAGCGCGGCAGGCGTCGAGGGAACCGTCGCCACGAGGAGTCCGGCTCCGCGCGCACCTGACGCGGCACGAGGCACACCGGCGAGGGCGGCCCGGATCGACGCCGAGAGCGCCGGAGCGAGCACCCTCGCGACATCCGCCCGCCCGCCGTCCTTGAACGCCCCGATGAGGGCCGCCGGGACGCCGCCGTACTCGAGGCCCGCATGCACCCGCAGGCCCGCCCGGGACACCTCGGTCGCCGAATCCACGGTGATCGCGGCACGGCAGTCGCCGCAGATCGCGAGGTCGGGGAGGCCGCACCCGGCGCAGGCGACGGGCATCAGCGTGGCGACGGCGCCGGCGAGCGCCGCACGGGCGGCGTCGACCAGCCGTGCGGCGGGCTGCTCGGGCATGCACCGAGCCTGCCGGGCCCGCCGCGGCATCCGCTCGCCTCCCATGCCGAAGGCGGTGAACGCGCGCAGGCCGGGCGACGGGGAGGAGCGGTCGGATTCAGCCGGGCAGCTGCGCCGCGACGAAGCGGATGCCGTTGGCCCGTTCCTGCCACCCGACGCCGCTCTGCACGACGAGCGAGCCCGAGTCGGTCAGCACGCGCACGTCGCGAAGGCTGTTGCCCGCGTCGAGCAGCCGGCCGTCGACCGGGCCGTCGCGGATGGATGCGAAGCCTCCGAGGTCTTGGGTGACGAGTCGGGTGGCGTCGTCGCCGACGCGCGTGAGCGAGGCCACCGACCTGCCGTCGATCCACGCCACGTCGAGCGGCACGCCCTCGACCTCGGCGAGGCGGAGCACGGTGCTGCCGAGCGCGATGGGCAGCCCGTCGGCGTCGCGCTCGATCGAGGCGACGACGAAATGGGTGCGCGTTCCGTCGCCGAGGAGGGCGAGCATGCGCGTGCCGTCTCGGGAGACCTCGATCGCCGCGATCGACGACCCCGACCAGGGCTCCTCCACCCGCCCCGACAGCTGCCCGTCCGAGGAGAACCAGACCAGTTCGGACGGCGAACCTGCCGGGACCGACCACACGATGCCCGCGCGGTCGACGGCCGGGGTGATGAGATCGGACCGGGGATCGACGAGCAACGGCTCCTCTTCGCCCGCCGTGACCACCGAGACGCCGGAGTCGTCGAGGATCGCCGCGGTCTCGGCGTCGGGGCCGATCGCCGCGCCGTCGGGTGCGGCCTCGGCGACCTGCTCCGACAGCCCCTCGATCGGGCTGATGCCGTCGCCCGACGTCGAGAGGTAGCCGAGGGTCTCGCCGTCGAACACGACCGGTCGGGGGTCGACCCGGGGATCGCGCACCGGCGGATTGGGCGGCACCCCGGCATCCGATTCGACGCCGTTCAGCACGAGGGCGACCGACCCGACGTTGCGCACGCTGCCGATGAGGCTCTCGTCGAGCTGCAGCTGCATGCGCTGCGTGGCCTGGAGGTCGTCGAACGCGGCCCCGGCGAGCGAGACCTCGGCGACGCGGCCGGAGACCGGCACCGCAGCCGGCGAGAGCTCGGTGCCCTCGGGGAACGCCGTGGCCACCCCGGGGTCGAGCCACTCGGCGGGGCCGGCGAGCAGGGCCTGCACGACGCTCGTCTGCGCCCGGTCGCGCCCGGCGAACCATCGCGAATCGGGCACGAGGTACCGGTACTCGGGGTCGTAGAAGTACAGCGTGTACTCGCGGAAGACCTGGGCGAAGTTCGCCTGGTCGATGACGATGCCGGCCGGGGCGCTCGAGATGCGCCACTGCCCGTCGACCTGCTCGAACGTGTAGTCGAGGTCGAGCGGCGCGGTCGACGGGGCGATCTCGTACTGCCCGTTGTCGCCCAAGGAGGCCGCGGGGGTGGCGACGAGTCGACGCTCGGTGTCGGTCACCTCCTGGAACTCGCGGTCGGCGAGCACGTCGATCGTGACGCTGGCATCGGCCTGCCACTCGCCGGCGAACGCGGTCGTGAGGTAGTCCTTGGCGGCCTGGTAGTTGCCGCGCGGACTGAGTGCGGCGGTGAGGAACCCCTCGAGGATCTCCTGCTGCGTTCCGTCGACCTTCGGCGGGTCGACGAGGATGTCGAGGTCGAGCGATGAGGCGTCGGTCGGCGCGGGGTCTCCCTGCTGCACCTTGCCCGAGCTCGGGATCGACACGCAGCCGCTCAGCAGCAGTGCCACCACCAGTGCGGATGCCGCGAGCAGGCCCCTACGCATCGTGCACCTCGCGTTCATCGTCGGTGAGGATCGCCCCGATGGACGCGGTCGGCGGCGGGCCGGCGGCCTCGGGGTCGGCGGGTTCGAGCGGGAGCGGCGACTCGATCGTCGCGAGCTCGTCGCCGGTGCGTTCCGCGCGCGGCACGGTGAGCCGGAACACGCTGCCCTGGCCAGGGTGGGACCACACGTCGAGGAAACCGCCGTGCGCGACCGCGTCTTCGAGGGAGATCGCCAGGCCGAGCCCGGTGCCGCCGATGGTGCGCACCCGGCTCGGGTCGGCGCGCCAGAACCGGTCGAAGACGCGCTCGGCGGCTTCTGCGGTCATGCCGAGGCCGTAGTCGCGCACCGAGAGGGCGATCGCCGACGCGTTGCTGTCGACCGCGACGACGATCGGGCGGCCCTCACCGTGCTCGATGGCGTTGCCGAGCAGGTTCGTGACGATGCGGCGGATGCGGCGCGGGTCGACGGCGGCGTCGAGATGGCCTCCGGGGGCCTCGAGCCGCAGCTCGGATCCGCGCTCGCGGGCGAGCCCGTTCATGGCCTCGATCACGTCGCCGGCCAGGTGCACGAGATTCGTCGGCTCGGTCGCGAGGGTCACCGATCCGGCGTCGTACCGGCTGATCTCGAGCAGGTCGCCGAGCAGGCGCTCGAACCGCTCGGTCTGGGTGTGCAGCAGCTCGACGGTGCGCGCGGTGGGCCCGGCGAAGTCCTCGCGCTGCCCATAGAGCACGTCGCCGGCGAGCCGGATGGTCGTGAGCGGCGTGCGCAGTTCGTGCGAGACATCCGAGACGAAGCGCTGCTGCATGACCGAGAGCTCGGCGAGCTCGCGGATGCGCTCCTGCAGGCTGTCGGCCATGCCGTTGAAGGAGGCCGCGAGCGACGCGAGCTCGTCTTCGCCTCGGGAGGGGATGCGCACGCCGAGGTCGCCGGCGGCGAGGCGGCGGCTCGTCGACGCGGTCGTGCGGATCGGCTCGATCACGCCGCGCACGACGACGAGCGTGATGGCGCTGAGCAGGGCGATGAGCGCGATCGCGCCGACCGTGCCCGTGACCTGCATGAACGCGAGGGTCTGTTCGGCCTCGGCGAGGTTGTAGCCGATGTACAGCTCGTAGCGGCCGATGCCGGCGGGCACCTGCAGCACGCTGCCCACGATGATGCCCGGGTCGGTGCCGCCCGTCGAGTTCTCGAGGGCGACCGACTGCCAGTACTGGCTCTCGCCGTGCTGCTGCACCTGCGCGCGAAGATCCGACGAGATCACGCCGGCGAGGTCGGGGCTCAGCTGGTCGGGCGGGGCATCGCGGTTGGCGGGCGCCTCGGGATCGCGGAAGAGCGCCACGTCGTTCGTGCCGGCGATGCGCGTGACAGTGTCGAGCGTCGCCGTCATGAGCAGCTGCAGCGAGCCCCGGTCTGCGGCATCGGAGGAGTCGAGGATGAGCTGCGCGGCCGTGGTGGCGTTGTTCGAGGCCTCGAGCACGCGCGAGCGCTGGTCTTGGAACAGGTTCGACGCGACGCTGAACGAGATGTAGAGCCCGATGACGAGGATCGCGAGGCTCGAGAGGCCGATCGTGATGAAGACGGTGCGCACCTGCAGCGACCGGCGCCACGTCGCCAGCAGACGGCGCGGAAGGTCGCGCCACGAGCCGGGGGCACGCGAGTCGTCGGCGACGGAGGACATTCCCGTCAGGTGGTCGCGCCGGCGCGGTAGCCGACGCCGCGCACGGTCATCACGATGCGCGGGTTGTCGGGGTCGTGCTCGACCTTGGCCCGCAGGCGCTGCACGTGCACGTTCACGAGCCGGGTGTCGGCCTTGTAGTGGTAGCCCCACACCTGCTCGAGCAGCATCTCGCGCGTGAACACCTGCTGCGGCTTGGAGGCGAGGGTGAGCAGCAGGTCGAACTCGAGCGGCGTGAGTGAGATGCGCTCGTCGCCGCGGCGCACCTCATGGCCGGCGGCGTCGATCGTGAGGTCGCCGACCGCATAGGTCTCGACCGAGGACTCCGGCGTCGGGCGCAGTCGTGTTCGGATGCGCGCGACGAGTTCTTTCGGGTTGAACGGCTTGACCATGTAGTCGTCGGCGCCCGACTCGAGCCCCTTGACGACGTCGGCCGTGTCGCTCTTCGCGGTGAGCATGATGATCGGCGTGCCGGACTCCGCCCGGATACGTGCGCACACCTCGATGCCGTCGAGGCCGGGCAGCATCAGGTCGAGGAGCACGAGGTCGGGTCGGCTCTCGCGGAACGCGGCGAGCGCGCTCGACCCGTCGCCGCAGAAGACCGGATCGAAGCCCTCGGTGCGCAGCACGATGCCGATCATCTCGGCGAGGGCCGTGTCGTCGTCGACGACGAGTACTCGTGAAGTCATCGGTTCATTCCTGTGATGCAGCGCGCCCGGGCTCGCGGTGTCGCACCGGGCACGGTGGACGGTGTCACAAGCGTAGTCGTTCGCTGCGACAAGGGGGCGGATGCCGCGGGCGACTGGGGATCCGCGGCCGTGCGCCCCTTCCCGATATGCGAGCATGGGAATCCGCAGCGGAAGGAGCACGACGAGGTGGCCGAACACGACTGGCGAGCGCCCGGAGCGCCCGAGCCGAGCCCCGACGCCGCCGCACCGACCGTGCCGGTCGTCCCTCCGGTCGCACCCCCGCCTGCGCCTCCGGTCGCGCCGCCAGCGCCTCCGCAGTACGGAGCGCCCGCGCCCGCGCCGTACGGGGCGCCGCCGCCCCCGCCACCCGGGTACGGCGCCGCTCCCGCCGCTCCGCAGTACGCCGCTCCGCAGTACGGCGCTCCGCAGTACGGCGCTCCGCAATACGGCGCGACCGCACCGCAGTACGGGGCGCCGGGGTGGACCGCCCCGCCCAAGCCCGGCCTGCTGCCGCTGCGTCCGCTGAGCTTCGGCACCCTGCTCTGGGCCCCGTTCCGCACGCTGCGGCGCAATCCGGCGGCCACGTTCGGCAGCGGCCTGCTCGTGCAGCTCGCCGCCGGCATCCTCGCCGCGGCCGTCCTGGTCCCGGTGATGATCTGGTTCATCGGCCGGCTCGACTCCGCCAGTCCGACCGAGGTCGACGAACTGCTGCCGGGGTCGATCGCGGCGCTCGTGCTCACGATGCTCTTCGCGGTCGGCGTCTCGGTCGTCGCCGGCGCGTTCCTGCAGGGCGTCATGATCATCGAGGTCGCCACGGGCACGCTCGGCGAGAAGCTGACGCTCGGCGCGCTCTGGCGTCGCACGCTGCCGCGCTTCGGCGCCCTGATCGCGTGGACCCTGCTCGTCACGCTCGCCCTGCTCGTCGTGCTCGCGCTGCTCGTGGGCATCGTCGTGTTCGGCGCCGCCTCCTCCCCGATCGGGCTCGGCGTGAGCATCCTCGTGGTCGTGCTGCTCTGCCTCGGCCTGGCGGTCGTCGGGTGGTGGATCGGCGTGCGGCTCTCGCTCGTTCCGAGCATCATCGTGCTCGAGCGCGCCGGCATCGCGACGGCGATGCGCCGCTCGTGGGGCCTCACGATCGGGTACTTCTGGCGCACCCTCGGCACGCTGCTGCTCGTCGGGCTCATCCTGAACGTCGCCTCGCAGGTCGTCGTGCAGCCCATCTCGCTCCTCGGCAGCCTGCTGCCCGCGATCATCGACCCGACGAACACGGGCTCCGCGATCACGATCACGGTCGTCTTCGCCGTCATCACCGGCGTGCTCTCGCTCATCATCGGCGCGATCACGACGGTCGTGCAGGCGGCCGTGGTCGGCGTCATCTACATCGACCTGCGCATGCGCACCGAGGGCCTCGACCTCGAGCTCGCACGCCACGTCGAACTGCGCGACGCCGGGCAGCCGGTCGGCGATCCGTGGGCCGTGCACGACGACCTCCGTTCGAGCCCGGTGCCGTCCGGAGGCGCTCCCGCATGATCGCGGCCGCGGCGGTCCGCGCGCTCGGGATCGGGGCGGAACCGCTCGATCCCGATGCCGACGAGGCGCGCCGCTGGCTGCTCGACGAACTGTCGAATCCGCGGTACCGCGCGGCCGAGCCGAACGCGTTCGACCGATTCGCGCAGGCGATCCGCGACTGGTTCCTCGACCTGCTGAGCGGTGCGGGGGCCGTGCCGGGCGAGGTGGTCGCGCTGCTCGTCGTGCTCGCGGCGCTCGTGCTCGTCGTCGTCGGCCTGCTCGTCTTCGGCCTTCCGAGGCTCCGCCGTCGCCGTCGCGCTGCCGACCTCCCGTCGTTCGCGGGCGACCTGCGCGATGCCGCGACGATCCGCCGCTCGGCCGACGCCGCGGCTCGCGACCGCGATTGGCCGCTCGCGATCGAGGAGCGGTTCCGCGCCCTGGTCCGCGATCTCGTCGAGCGCGAACTCGTGCACGTGCACCCGGGCACGACCGCGAGGGCGGTGGCGGATGCCGCGGCCCGGCCGTTCCCCGACGCCCGCCCTTCGCTCGCAGACGCGGCCTCCGCCTTCGACGACGTGCGGTATCTCGGGGCCCCCGGCGATGCGGCGACCTACGAGCGGATGACGGCCCTCGACCGCGAACTGGCGGCGGCACGACCGGCGCGCCCCGCCGGCTCGGCGGCCGCGGTCGGCGCCGACGGCGGCTTCGAGGCCGTGCGATGAACGTCACCACGCCCGCCGGCGAGCGCACGGCCGAACCCACCCACGTGAACGGAACCGCGAACGGGGCCGCGATGGGCGCGGCGACTTCCGACGCCGTCGCGCTCACCCCGACGCCGCGCGCACTGCTCCGTCGCGGCCGCACCTGGCTCGTGCTCGCGGCGATCCTCGCGGTCGGCACCCTCGTGCTGTTCGTGATCCAGGGCGGCATCCGCGCGCAGGCGGGGCTGCTCGATCCCGAGAGTCCCGGCTCGACCGGTTCCGGCGCACTCGTCGAGGTCCTGCGGGCGCACGGGGTGACCGTCACCACGGCGCGTTCGCTCGAGACGGCGATCGACGCCGTCGAGGCTGCAGACGATGCGACCCTGCTGCTCTTCGACGAGTTCGCCACGCTCGACGCCGATCGACTCGACGAGCTCGCCAGGAGCGACGCGCGCCTCGTCGTCGTCGAACCGGGATTCCGAGCACTCGAGTCGTTCGCACCCGGCGTGCGCATGGCGGGCGCAGCCGACGGGGCGATCGACGACGTCTCGTGCGACGCCCGCCCGGCGACGCAGGCCGGGGGTCTCTCCGACGGACAGCGGCTCCTCACGATCGACGACGGCGCCCGCGAGGCGGGGTGGCAGGGCTGCTTCGCGCAGGGCGACGGGTTCGCCGCGGCCGTCGGGCCGGTCCCCGACGGCGGCGATGCGGCATCCGACCGCCTGTCGCTCGTCGCGGCGACCACCGTCTTCGAGAACGCCCGCATCGACGAGGCCGGCAACGCCGCGTTCGCGATCGGCCTGCTCGGCGCGAGCTCCGACCTCGTCTGGTACCTGCCGGGCCCGGCCGACGCCGAGGCGACCACGGCGCCGACGCTCGGCGAACTCACCCCGGGGTGGGTCAGCCCCGTGCTCGTGCTCGCGCTGGTCGTGACCGTGGTCGCAGGTCTCTGGCGGGGGCGTCGACTCGGGCCGCTCGTCGTCGAGCGCCTGCCGGTCACGGTGCCCGCCGGTGAGACGAGGCAGGGTCGCGCCCGCCTCTACGCCCGCTCCGCCCAGCGCACGCACGCCCTCGACCAGATGCGCGTGGCCGCGATCCGCCGAGTGGTGAGCGTGCTGCGCCTGCCGAGATCGACCGAGGTCGCGGCCGTCGCGCAGGCGGCGGCGCACGCGACCGGGCGCGACGCGACATCCGTCATGCACCTGCTCGTCGACGAGCTGCCAGACGGCGATCACCGGTTCGTTGCGCTGGCGACGGCGCTCGACGAGCTCGAGCGCGACGTGACCGCGGCGGTCATGGCCGACGCCGGCGCCAAGCCCGGCTCCCGCATGCACGACTCCCCCACTCCGCCGGGCACGGCGTCCGCCTCGGACGCCACGAGCCCGCCGAACCGCCAGACCACCTCAGACGACCCGCCAGGAAGGCAGCGATGACCGACACGACGCCGACGAGCACCCGCCCCACCGACGCCCACCTGCGAGACGCGCTGAACCGCGTGCGCCTCGAGGTCGGCAAGGCCGTCGTCGGGCAGGACGGCGCGGTCACCGGCCTGATCATCGCGCTCCTCGCCCGCGGCCACGTGCTGCTCGAGGGCGTTCCGGGCGTGGCCAAGACCCTGCTCGTGCGCACCCTCAGCCGCACGCTCGACCTCGAGACGAGGCGCCTGCAGTTCACGCCCGACCTGATGCCGGGCGACGTCACCGGATCGCTCGCGTTCGACCCGCGCACGGGCGAGTTCGCGTTCCGCGAGGGACCGGTGTTCACGAACATCCTGCTCGCCGACGAGATCAACCGCACGCCGCCGAAGACGCAGTCGGCCCTGCTCGAGGCCATGGAGGAGCGCCAGGTCTCGGCCGACGGCGTGACGCGCCCGCTGCCCGACCCGTTCCTCGTGGCGGCCACGCAGAACCCGATCGAGTACGAGGGCACGTACTCGCTGCCCGAGGCGCAGCTCGACCGGTTCCTGCTGAAGCTCGTGCTCGACATCCCCGAGCGCGACGCCGAGTTCGCGATCCTGCGCCGCCACGCCGACGGCTTCGACCCGCACGACCTCGGGGCTGCCGGCGTGCAGCCGGTGCTCGGTGCGGCCGAGCTCGAGGCCGCACGGGCCGCCGCGTCGGCCGTGCGCGTCTCCGACGACGTGCTCGCCTACCTCGTCGACCTCGCGCGGGCGAGCCGCCTGAGCCCGTCGCTGCGACTCGGGGTCAGCCCGCGTGCGTCCACGGGCCTGCTCGCCGCCGCGAAGGCGTGGGCCTGGCTCTCGGGCTACGAATCGGTGACCCCCGACCACATCCAGGCGATGCTGCTGCCGGTCTGGCGCCACCGCGTGCAGCTGCGCCCCGAAGCCGAGCTCGAGGGCGTCTCGGTCGACGCGGTGCTGCGCGCGATCATGCAGCAGGTGCAGGTCCCACTCTGACATGGCGGTCACCGGTCGGTTCGTGCTGCTCGTCGCCCTCGGCGTCGTGCCCGTCGTCGTCCTGGGCGCCTCTGGCGCCGAGGCCGCGTGGTTCGCGCTGCTCGGCTGGCTCGCCCTCGCGATCGGCATCGGCGTGCTCGACCTCTCGCTCGCGGCGTCGCCTCGCCGGGTGACGCTCGAGCGCGACCTGCCCGCGCGGGTTCGCCTCGGCGAGCCCGTCGTGTCGACGCTCACGATCGAGAACACGGGCGAGCGGATGCTCCGCGCCACCGTGCGCGACGGCTGGGAGCCATCGGCCGGGGTCGCCGGGTCGAACCGCACGCGGGTCGCCGTCGCGCCGGGCGAGCGCCGCGGCATCCGCCTGCAGCTGACGCCGTGGCGGCGGGGCGACCGTCGCGTCGAGCACGTGACGCTGCGCTCGGCGGGGCCCCTCGGACTGTGGTGCCGTCAGGCGACGCTGTCGGCTCCGGGGCGCCTGCGGGTGCTGCCGCCGTTCCACTCGCGCATCCACCTGCCGTCGCGCCTCACCCGGTTGCGCGAGCTCGACGGCCGCACGCCGATGCTCGTACGCGGTCAGGGCACCGAGTTCGACTCGATCCGCGAGTACGTGCGCGGCGACGACGTGCGCTCGATCGACTGGCGGGCCACGGCGAGGCATGTCGATCCCGCGGCGCGCGGCGGCACCAAGCTCATGGTGCGCACGTGGCGCCCCGAGCGCGATCGTCGCATCGTGGTCGTCGCCGACACCTCGCGCACGGCGGCGGCGCGCGTCGCCGACGAGCCGCGCCTCGACACCGCGTGGGAGTCCACGCTGCTGCTCTCGGCGCTCGCGACGCACGCCGGCGACCGGGTCGACTTCTTCGCGTGGGACCGGCGTGCCCGCGCCAGGGTCACCGGGGTCTCCGGCTCGCAACTGCTCGCCCGGCTCGTCGACGCGATGGCGGGCGTCGAGGCCGAGCTCATCGAGGCCGACTGGACCGGACTCCCCGCGCAGGTGCGGGCGGTCACGAGCCGGCGGGCCCTGGTCGTGCTGCTCACGGCCGCCGATTCCCCGGGCTCGGCGCGCGGCCTCCTCGCGGTGCTGCCGCAGCTGACCGCGAGGCACACCGTGATCGTGGCCTCCGTGCAGGACCCCGAGGCGGATGCCGCGGCCGCACGCCGCGACACGCTCGACGATGCGTACCTCGCCGCGGCCTCCGAGCGCGCGCGCCTCGACGTCGACCGGGTCGCGGCGGCGATCCGGCAGTCCGGCGCGCACACGGTGTCGGCCGCGCCGCACGACCTGCCCCCCGCCCTCGCCGACCGCTACCTCGAGCTGAAGGCCGCCGGCCTGCTCTGACGCTCGCCGGCATGGAGCCTGCTGTGGCCGTGCCGTCGACGTGACCGGCGTGTGTCGGCTTGTGTCCGCGTGTGTCGTCCGGGCGGCCGCCAGGGTAACGATTTGGTCATGCGCGGCGGATGTCCCGCGACGCCCACCGCGCGGTCGCTATCGTCGCAACGAACGGCGCCGGGGGGTCGCCGTTCCGCTCTTCCGCATTCGCGCACTCCAGACTTCCCTACGAAAGGATCGGTCATGTCCGAAACCGCACCCGCCGCCGTCGCCACTCCGTCGACCGCGCAGAAACTCACCGCAGAGGTGATCGGCACCTTCATCCTCGTCTTCGGCGTCATCGGCACGGCGATCTTCGCAGCCGGCTTCGCCGCCGGCGACGGCGGCCTGAACGTCGGCTTCCTGGGCGTCGCGTTCGCCCTCGGCCTCAGTGTCCTCGTCGCCGCGTACGCGTTCGGCCCGGTCTCGGGCGGCCACTTCAACCCGGCCGTCTCGATCGGGCTGGCCGTCGCCGGTCGATTCGCATGGCGCGAGGTCGGACCGTACATCGCGGCGCAGCTCGTCGGCGGCATCCTCGCCTCGACCGCGCTGCTCGGCGTGCTCGCGACCGGCCCGCTGTTCGACATCGCCGTGTTCCAGGGCGCGTCGACCGGCTACGACGTGCTCTCGCCCGGCGGCTACGGCCTGCTCTCGGTGTTCCTCGTCGAGACGATCGCGACCGCGGTGTTCCTGTTCGTCATCCTCGGCGTGACGAGCGCCGGTCGCTCGGGCGCGAACTTCGCCCCGCTCGCGATCGGCCTCACGCTCACGGCGATCGCCCTCGTCGCGATCCCCGTCTCGAACGCCTCGTTCAACCCGGCCCGCTCGATCGCGACCGCGATCTACGGCGGCGCCGACGCGATCGGCCAGGTCTGGCTCTCGATCGTCGCCCCGATCCTCGGTGCGGTCATCGCCGGCTTCATCTACAAGGCCGTCTTCGACCGCGCCGCGAAGGTCTCGGCGTAGTCGCTCGCACGACGCGGAATGGCGGATGTCCCCCGACGGGGCATCCGCCATTCGGCTTCTCGGGAGCGGATGCCGCTCAGCCGGCGATGATGCGCGTGGCGCCCGCCTCGAACGCGTCGAGGTCGCCCGTCGAGCCTGCACGGGTCGCGCGACCGCCGAGCACGAGCATGTAGGCGAGGAACCCGCCGAGGGCGAGCACGCCGATGCCGATCTTCACGGCCCACGGCCACGGGGCCGGCGTGACGAAGCCCTCGATGAGTCCCGAGACGAAGAGGAAGAAGACGAGCCCGATGGCGACGGTGAACAGGGCACGGGCGTCTTCGGCGAGGGCGACGCCCCGAGGGCGTGCGCCGGGCGCGACCCAGGCCCAGAAGATGCGGAGCCCGGCGGCCGCGGCGACGAACACGCAGGTGAGCTCGAGCAGGCCGTGCGGCGTGATGTAGAGGAAGAACGTGTCGGCCTCGTCGTAGGCGAACATGACGGCCGCCGTGATGCCGAGGTTCTGCGCGTTCTGCAGGATCACGGCGGGCACCCACACGCCCGTGATGCCGAACGCGACGCACTGCGCGGCGATCCAGGCGTTGTTCGTCCAGACCGACCCCGCGAACGACGCCGCCGGGTTCTCGGAGTAGTACGCGACGAAGCCCTCGTCGGCCAGCTGCTGCATCTCGGCCTCGCTGCCGAGCGTGGCGAGCACTCGCGGATCGGAGGCGATCCACCACGCGTAGAGCGCCGCGACGACCACGGTCACGACGGCGACCGCGAGCGTCAGCCAGCGCACCCGGTAGAGCGCCGCAGGCAGGTCGATCATGACGAACCGCGTGAACAGCTTCAGGGGGTTCTCGGGCGCCCCGGTGAACCGGAGGCGCGCCTTCGCGAGGGCGACCGAGAGTCGATCGCCGAGCGCGGTCGAGCCGACCGTGGTCTGCACGAGCGAGAGGTCGGACGCGGCACCCTGGTAGCGCTCGATGAGTTCGTCGGCCTCGGGCCCGGTGAGCCGGTTCGAGCCGCCGAGCGCGTCGAGCCGCTGCCATGCGTCATGGCGGGCGGTGGCGAGCGCGTCGAGGTCCATCTGCTTGAATACTAGCCATGGTCGACGCGTCGCACGCCCGCACCGGTGCCGCCCGCCACGACGACGAGGGCGTGATCATCGGCGAGGCCGTCGCGCTCGATCTGAGACCGGCATCCGCCCTGATCCGGGGCGCCGGAACGATGATCGACGTGGTCGTGACCCTCGTGCTGCTCCTCGGCATGGCGCTCATCGCGACCGGCGCCGGCCTCACCGTCGACGGCGCCGCGTTCCGCGCGATCGCGATCGGCGGGGTCGTGCTCGTCATCATCGTGCTGCCGACCGCGGTCGAGACCGCCTCGCGCGGCCGCTCCCTCGGCAAGCTCGCGCTCGGCCTCAGGGTCGTGCGCGACGACGGCGGGTCGATCGGGTTCCGCCACGCGTTCATCCGGGCACTCACGGGCGTGCTCGAGATCTACCTCACGTTCGGCGGGCTCGCGGTGCTCGTCGGGTTCCTGAACCCCTCGTCGAAGCGCCTCGGCGACCTGCTCGCCGGCACCCACGCCCAGGTCGAGCGCGTTCCGGCCGTGCGCTCCAACGCGTTCGGCGTGCCGACCGAGCTCGTCGCGTGGGCCTCCATCGCCGACGTCGCACGGCTTCCCGACCCGCTCGCCCGCCGCGTCGCCTCGTACTTCGAGAACGTCGCGCAGCTCGCGCCCGAGAGCCGGGCCCGCCTCGCCGCCTCGCTCGCGGCCGAGGTCACGCCCTACGTCGCGCCGATCCCCGACGCCGCGCCCGAACCGTTCCTCGCGGGCGTGGTCGCCCTGCGACGCGCCCGCGACGCCCGTGCGCTCGAACTCGAGCAGGCCCGCCTTGCGAGCCTCGAACCGGTGCTCACCGCGGCGCCGGCGGGCTTTCCGCGACGCTGAGCACAAGCAACACGGATGCCGCAGGCGCCCGCCCGCGGCATCCGGAACCGCTCGATCAGTAGCGGTAGTGGTCGACCTTGTAGGGTCCGTCGACGGGCACGCCGATGTAGGCGGCCTGCTCGGGGCTGAGCTCGGTGAGCACCACGCCGAGCGAGTCGAGGTGCAGGCGCGCGACCTTCTCGTCGAGGTGCTTGGGCAGCACGTAGACGCCGACCGGGTACTGCTCGGGGCGGGTCCAGAGCTCGATCTGGGCGAGCACCTGGTTGGTGAAGGAGTTCGACATCACGAATGAGGGGTGACCCGTGGCGTTGCCGAGGTTCATGAGCCGGCCCTCGGAGAGCACGAGGATCGAACGGCCGGTGGGCAGGCGCCACTCGTGCACCTGCGGCTTGATCTCGACGCGCACGGCGCCCTCGAGCGACTCGAGGCCGGCCATGTCGATCTCGTTGTCGAAGTGCCCCACGTTCGCGACGATCGCGAGGTGCTTCATGCCGAGCATGTGCTCGAGGCGCACGACGTCTTTGTTGCCCGTGCAGGTGATGACCATGTCGATCTCGCCGACGACGTCGTCGAGCCTGGCCACCTGGTAGCCGTCCATCGCGGCCTGCAGCGCGCAGATCGGGTCGACCTCGCTGACGATGACGCGCGCTCCCTGGCCGCGGAGGGCCTCGGCCGCACCCTTGCCGACATCGCCGTACCCGACGACGAACGCCACCTTGCCGCCCATGAGCACGTCGGTGGCGCGGTTGAGGCCGTCGGGCAGCGAGTGGCGGATGCCGTACTTGTTGTCGAACTTCGACTTCGTGACCGAGTCGTTGACGTTGATCGCCGGGAACAGCAGCTCCCCCTTGGCGTGCAGCTCGTAGAGGCGGTGCACGCCGGTGGTGGTCTCTTCGGTGACGCCCTTCAGCTCTTCGGCGATGCGGGTCCAGCGGTCGCCGCTGACCTCGAGCGAACCGCGAAGCGTGTCGAGCACGACGCGGTACTCGTGGCTCGCATCGGCGGGCGTCTCGGGCACGGCGCCCGCGGCCTCGAACGTGCGGCCGTCATGCACGAGCAGGGTCGCGTCACCGCCGTCGTCGAGGATCATGTTGGGGCCGATCCAATCGGCCCCCGCGGCGGCGGCTTCGGCGCTCCAGTCGAAGATGCGGTCGGTGCACCACCAGTACTCCTCGAGCGTCTCGCCCTTCCACGCGAACACCGGAACGCCCTTGGGGTCTTCGGGGGTGCCGTCGGGGCCGACCGCGATGGCCGCCGCGGCCTCGTTCTGCGTGGAGAAGATGTTGCAGCTCGCCCAGCGCACCTGCGCGCCGAGGGCCACGAGCGTCTCGATGAGCACCGCGGTCTGCACGGTCATGTGCAGGCTGCCGGCGATGCGCGCGCCGGCGAGCGGCTTCGACGCGCCGAACTCCTCGCGGAGCGACATGAGCCCGGGCATCTCGTTCTCGGCGAGGCGGAGCTGGTGGCGACCGGCCTCGGCGAGCGAGAGGTCGGCGACCTTGAACGGGAGTGCGGATGTCTCGGCGAGCGTCATGCGTCCATTGTCGCAGGCTCGCGCTCGAGTTGCCGATCCCGTCGGATCAGGCGCAGTACTCCCGGAACGGCGACGGGGAGGTCGCCGCAGCCATCGCGCGGACGATGCCGTCGTCGACCGCGAACGTGAGGAACGTCGGGCCGGAGGCGACCGCGTAGGTGCCGCCATTCGGAAGCTCCCGGCTCAGCGTCGCGTCGGGGTGCGCGGCGAGCAGCGTCGCGAGATCCGAACCGGGACGGACGCCGGACTCGGTGGCCGGGCCGGTCGTCTCGCCGCGCTCGACGGAGACCCAGATGCTCTCGATGGTCGTCATGCCGTCGTCGAGGACGACCGCCATCGAACCGGCCTCGTCGCTGGCGAACCGCAGGTACTCGGGGTCGGCGCACTCGCGGCCGCGGACGTACGACCCGACCTCGGCCGTCGCCGGGTCGAACGGATCGCCGATGCGCAACGGGCCGTATCCGACGGCCGACAGCGTCCATTCGCTCGAGACGTCACCGGCAGGCGGCTCGGCGACGGGGGTGGCCGGAGGCTCGCTCGACGTCCCGGCCTCGGGCGTCGGGGACGCGACCGTCGGGGCGGGAGACGCGAGCACCGCTGACGGCGTCGGGGCCGCATCCGGCATCGCAGAGGTGCAGCCGGCGAGCGCGATCGACAGCGAGACCAGGGCGATGGCCGCGAGCGAACCCGTCCGTCGCAGAGAAGTCGGCGAGTGGCGCATCGTCGGCGGGATCAGGAGCGGATGAGCCCGAGCACCTCGTCGCGCACCACGGCCATGGTCGCGGCATCCGCACCCTCGACGTTCAGGCGCAGCAGCGGCTCGGTGTTCGAGGGCCGCACGTTGAACCACCAGAACGGCTGGTCTTCTGCGGTGGTGCCGAAGACCGTGAGGCCGTCGAGCTCGTCGAACTCGCCCCGACCCGTGAACGCCTCGACCACGCGCGTGTACGCGGACGGCACGTCGTCGACGACCGAGTTGATCTCGCCCGAGAGCGCGTACGGCGTGAACCGGTCGGCCAGCTCGGAGAGCGGAGCGTGCTGAGCGCCGAACTCGGCGAGCACGTGCATGGCCGCGAGCATGCCGTTGTCGGCACCCCAGAAGTCGCGGAAGTAGTAGTGCGCGGAGTGCTCGCCGCCGAAGACCGCACCGGTCTCCTTCATGCGGTCCTTGATGAGCGAGTGGCCGACGCGCGTGCGGACCGGGTTCGCCCCGGCCTGCTCGATCGTCTCGGGCACGTAGCGCGACGTGATGAGGTTGTGGATCACGTTGACGTCGGTCTCGCCGAGCGCGGTGACCCTGGCGATCTCGCGCACGGCGACGATCGCGGCGACCGCCGACGGCGTGACGGCGTAGCCGCGCTCGTCGACAACGAAGCAGCGGTCGGCGTCGCCGTCGAACGCGAGGCCGAGGTCGGCGCCGTGATCGACGACGGCCTTCTGCAGGTCGACGAGGTTCGCGGGCTCGAGCGGGTTCGCCTCGTGGTTCGGGAACGTGCCGTCGAGTTCGAAGTAGAGCGGCACGATCTCGAGCGGCAGCTCGGGGAGGCCCGCAGCGGTGCCGAGCACGGCGGGAACGGTGAGCCCGCCCATGCCGTTGCCCGCGTCGACGACGATCTTCAGGGGGCGGATGCCGCTGAGGTCGACGAGCGAGCGCAAGTAGGCCGCGTAGTCGGCGAGCACGTCGAGCGGCTGCACCGAACCGAGTGCCTCGACGGACGAGACGCCGCCCTGCTCGAGGTAGTCGGCGGCCCGGTCGCGGATCGCCGCGAGCCCCGTGTCGAGCGAGATGCCCTGGGCGCCGGCGCGCGAGAACTTGATGCCGTTGTAGGCGGCGGGGTTGTGGCTCGCCGTGAACATGGCGGCGGGGGCGTTCAGGACGCCGGACGCGTAGTAGCTCTCGTCGGTCGAGCAGAGGCCGATCGCGACGACGTCGGCTCCGCGCTGCGTCGCACCGCGCGCGAACGCCGCGGCGAACACGGGCGAGGAGTCGCGCATGTCGTGGCCGACGACGACCTTGCCGCCTGCGGCGCCGACCTCGTCGACGAACGCGGCGGCGAGGGCCTCGACGGACTGCTCGGTGAGGGCCTCACCCACGATGCCGCGCACGTCGTAGGCCTTCACGATCGAGCTGAGTCGCTCACGGTCGACAGGAATCTCGGCGTTCGTCATGCCGTGGAATCTACCCGACCGGGCGTCACATACCGAACCACCTGCCAGCCGACCGGTGCCGAGGTGCGCTCGGCATGGGTGGCGCAGAGGTCGTAGCCGTGCGGTTCGGGCGTCGCCGAGAGCGGGCCGAGCACGGCCATCGAGTCGGCGTAGTCGAAGGTCAGCGTCGCGACCGCCTCGGCGGGGCATGCGGTGCGTGAGCAGCGTCTCTTCATGGCGAGACCACTGTAGCGATGCGGCCGGACATTACGATGGAGGCATGCCTCGATCCCGCCGTGTCGCCACCCCGCGTTCGCCGAGGCGACTCGCCCGCGACCGCCACGGCCGCGGCATGCGCTCCGCCGTGACCGGCCCCCACCTCGAACCGCTCTCGACGAGGCTCGAGGACTTCGACGCGACCGTCGCGGGCACCGCCTCGTACCTGCGCGGGCTCTGGCCCGAACTCGAGGGAGTCGTCTTCGAGGTCACGCAGGCGCCGGCCGAGGCGATCCACGTCGATCACATCGACCGGTGGAAGGTCGCGCACGACGAGCGCCGCATCACGTTCCACCGGTTGCCGATCGTGCGGTTCCTGCGGTTGCAGGAGGGCGAGGAGCGCGACGAGAAGCTGCTCATCGAGAGCTGCGTGTTCCGGGCGGTCGCCGAGTTCCTCGACAAGGATCCGTGGGAGCTCGCTCCGGGGCGCTACCGGCACCTCTGAGGCTCGAGCGCGCCGGCAGCGCCTGCGTCAACGTGAGGCTCCGGCGTCATGAAGCCGGGGTGTTCCCCGCTCAGCGCGGGTAGACGCGGATCGGCGA